>CAJXQE010000346.1 GCA_913058215.1 uncultured Verrucomicrobiales bacterium | reverse complement strand
CTACACTATCCTCTTCGTCGGCAGCGTCAGATGTGTATAAGAGACAGCCTTTGGCATGGGGGCGGGTGAGGGCTATGCTGAAAATTGCCAGGTGCTCGTCACCGGCGATATCAACAAACCTGCGCAGGAAGTCGATCGCGGTTTTTTGCAGGTTCTCAACTTTCAGGGCACTCCTGCGATCCCCGGTGACCAAAGCGGAAGGCTTCAGTTGGCCGAGTGGATCACGTCGACGAACAATCCGCTTACGGCACGGGTGATGGTGAATCGCATTTGGATGCACCTCGCAGGCGCTCCGATCGTTGAGACGATGGATAACTTCGGCACAACCGGCCTTCCGCCAAGCAATCAGGACTTGCTCGACTTCCTAGCGATTCGCTTCATGGAAAACGGGTGGTCGGTCAAGAAGCTGGTCCGCGAGATCGTCCTCAGCGACACCTACCAGCTCGCCTCGACCTACGACGAAGGCAACTACGCGAAGGATCCTGCCAATAACACACACTGGCGCGCAACTCCCAGGCAGCTTGACGCGGAATCGCTCCGGGATCAGATGCTTCTTGTTAGCGGGATGCTGGATCGGACGCGGCCCGAAGGCTCGATGGCTCAGACTGCTGGTGATTCCAGCGTCGGCGGAGGTCGCCGCGGTGACAGCAGTGCCCAGTTCAATACGGCGCTCTTCAAAGGACGCTCACTCTATCTGCCGATTCTCCGGGATGAGTTACCTGATGAACTGGGCCTTTTCGATTTCCCCAATCCGCAGGGCACCATCGGTCAACGGGCCGTGACGAATGTTGCTACGCAGTCGCTTCACTTGATGAACAGTGAGTTGGTCCAACGCCAGGCTCGCGCGATGGCCGAAGTGTTGGAGCGAAATTTTAATTCGCCAAACGAGCAAGTCAGCAACGCCTTTCTCCTCAGTTACAGCCGCCCGGCGAATAGCGATGAGGTATCACGGGGGCTTCAATTCCTTCGCGAATTCGATCCCGGTGTTGCCCCGAAACCAGAGCCAGGCACGCCCGTCGCAACGCGGGGGAAAGGAAAGGGTAAAGGAGGCAAGGGTGGAAAAGCCGGTAAGGGCAAAGGAAAGGGAAGGGGAATGAGTTCAACGGCAGAAGAACCAAGCGCTCCTTCTGCTCTCGAACCCGAGGAACCCCTCACCAAAAATCAGGCCAAACTCGCCGCCTTCTGCCAGGCGCTCATGATGAGCGCTGAATTTCGGACCATCCATTAAAAGCCAGCCCCCACACTCAACCTACTACTGTCATGTTTCAAAACGACTTCACACGCCGCAGTGCCCTGTGTTCTCTCTCCACCGGTCTGGGAGGAATCGCTATGAGCGCCCTCACTGCCGGCCGTTCCCAAGCTGCCGAAGCGGGACCGCTTGCGGCCAAAAAGCCCCATTTCCAGCCCCGGGCTAAAAATGTCATTTACCTCTCAATGCGAGGAGGCCCCTCTCACTTGGATACCTTTGATTACAAGCCTCAGCTAACCAGGGACACAGGCAAGAATGGTAAATACGGCGACGCTAAACTACTGGGCTCCCAGGCCGAATTCCGCCAACATGGTGAAAGCGGCCTTTGGATCTCTGATCTCTTCCCGAATGTCGCAAAACACGCTGACGATCTCTGCCTCCTTAACGGGATGCACGGCGATACGTCGAACCATCAGCCCGCAGTAACCGCTACCCATACCGGTAGCATAAACTTCGTTCGCCCTTCGATGGGAGCCTGGGCGCTTTACGGTCTCGGAAACGAGAACACCAACGTTCCGGGCTACATCGTTCTCGGCGGCGGTCAAAAAGGCGACTACGGCAGTGCCTTCCTCCCGGCCTACTATCAGGCGACGATGATCGGTGGCAAAAGCCCAGTGCCGGGGCCACCCCGCGTTCCTAATATCAAGAACACGAAGATGGACTCCACCGCTCAGCGAACCCAGCTCGACTTCGTTCAGTGGCTCAACAAAAACCAACTCAAGAAAGACGTTCATTCTCCCCAAGCTGAGGGCATGATTCAGTCCGCCGAACTGGCCTACCGCATGCAGTCGTCTATGCCGGAGCTACTCAACTACGAGACAGAATCCCCTTCGACTCTGGAAGCCTACGGCGTGGGCGAAACTGGAGCCGGAGGAGCCTTCGGAAAGCAATGCCTTCTCGCCCGGCGTATGGTGGAGCACGGGGTGCGATTCGTCGAAGTCGTTCACGGCGGTTGGGACCACCACGACGATATCAAAGGAAACATGGAGAAATCATGCGGGGAGACGGATGGTGCAATTGCTGCGCTCCTCCAGGATCTCAAGGATCGCGATTTGCTCAAGGACACCCTTATCCTCTGGGGCGGCGAGTTTGGCCGGACTCCGCAATCAAAAGGCGGCGGACGTGGCCACAACTCTAAAGGTTACACCACCTGGATGGCTGGTGGCGGCGTAAAGGGTGGAATACGCTATGGAGCGACCGACGAACACGGTTACGAAGCCGTCGAAGGCCGGATGCACACCCACGACTGGCATGCGACCATCCTGCATTTGCTGGGCCTTGATCACGAGAAGCTAACCTACCGCTATGCGGGGCGGGATTTTCGCCTGACCGACGTGCATGGGAGTGTGCCTGAGGAGATCCTCGCCTGATTCTTGTTGGATCCGATCGTGACTTCCTCCACGGCTAGCTCTCAATGCGAATCCCGCCGAGCCGATTGAAGCTGATGTGATTTCCACAGATGTTGATTCGGAGCAGATTGACGCCGTGGGAGTTCTGTCCAGGGTTTGCCCCTAGAGCTCTTTGGTATCTAATAAAAGGCATGTCCCGCAGGTTTTTCTCATCCTTTTTGGTCGATGAAGATAGAGCTAGGACTGTCAGAAAATGACGCCTGATCCTGGACACGACTCCGGAGAGATCGGGGGGGTAGGGAACCATAGGTTTGTTCACCACAGTCGGTGGTGAACAGTATTTTCATGGGTGCGAAAAAATCAGTCTCCCCAGAATTGTTGCGAAGCGCTGAGAACCTCTTGATACTTTGTTCGAGCCTCTTCGTAAACGGACAAAACGTCCGCTTGAATGGACGGGGAAGGGAATCGTTCAGGATTGGATTTGGCAATAATTTCCAAAACAGCGACCCACCTTAACATGTAGTTTGCATCTACTGAAAATGCTGCCGGCTTCTCGTCGACAGCAAGGTAAACAGGGCTTGTGTGTCCTTGACGGAGGCGCCCGTCTGGAGCCCGGAAGTAGGCGCGCGCAGCTACCCAGCCACTGCGTTTAGGCATCAATTCGCAACGAAGGTGTTCACGAATTACTTCATTTCCCTTCCTTTTGCCAACCAGGTCGAGAGTGGTCGCCACTCGACCGTTGTATATGATTTGAAGTGACTCCAGTGGATCAATTGAGTGAACTCTCGCTTCGCAGACAATCGGTGTGGAGGACTTTGATTCTCGCGACAAAGTGGAGCCGATTCCTTTTCCGTTCACTGTCAATTCGATCATCGGACCGGAGGTGGCGAAGGATTGCCCTGCCTTGGTGGCTTTCCAGAATTTATCGGCGGTAAAAGGTTCTTCGATCATCGCATAGACACGATGCTGACCAGTGGCGACAGGCATCACTCCAATCGCGGATCCCCCGGAAACACCGAGACGGAAACCACAGTTTAGAAGGCGATAATAAAGTGCGTTGGTTCGATGAAAAAGGGAATCGTCATCTGCTGCATTTGACTCGCCCGGAGTTAGAGGGCCGATCATTCCCCAGCCCCCGGATATGGTGGCGGCGCGATGGTAATGATTGTGACAGACCTGAACAGTGTCCAAGGTTCCAAGTGCGGCGCTGATTGCTGTTCCGGCCCAGGAAGGCTTGTCACAATCAAAGACCGCATTAGGAGACCCTCTACGGGCAATTCTGCAAAGAGTTGCATCGATGGGGAAATGTTCTCCGTGCTGTTTGACTGAAACTGGCGAGTTGAGATTGTAGAGAAATGTAGCGCCGAGAAATCCCCCTGGAATTGAAGCCTTGTTGATTCGTTCAATCTCGATGTTGTTGCGGGTGATGAGATGTCGGTCATCGATTCTGATGGAGGTCGTATATGATTTATCCGGCCAGTCATCATTCCACTTTTCACCACGGCCTCGCAGCCAGTATGTGAATGCCGGAACGAGATGGACATCGTCAGCCAGAGACAGTTGTCGAAGGATACCGGGATCGTCGTGCCCGAGATGGACGTGCAGGTCTCCCGAATACCAGCCTCGAGTTGGCATGTCGATCCAGCGTTTCATTGTGATTGTTGTTTCGACCAATCTCTCTTCGCCAATTGTGACTGCTTGATCTACGGGAAAAAATTCTTTTCCCTTCTCCACATGTATGACCACCTTTCCTATGGGTACATTCATCGTGAACTTACCTTCACAGCTGAAGCTGCGATCTCGTTCGTAAGGGGTTGCAGTTTTTGGTGAAGACGGGTGAAAAAGACGTTTTTTGTCTGCGTCGACCCAGGCTCTGGCAGGCGTGATATTTCCGTCTTCGTCAACAATCCGAACAGAAAGGAGATGGGTGTCTTCTGCTTCTAAGGAAGACAAGCCGCTAGTGGCTAATAGAGTGATGACGATAAAAGAGGAAGCATTCATCGCTTGTAACTCTGTATAGGCCAAAATTTCATGGAAGATATCTTCGTCTAAATCGATCACCCGGAGAATGGCCGGAATGCGCTAGGGTCCTAACAATTTCTAAGGAGTAATATTCCACCATTCACTAATCCTGCGAACTGGAGCTATCCGTTCAATTCCGATACAGTCGCCCAGACTTTGTAGCCCATGAATATCCCTGTTTTTCCTTTAAAGTTGATTTCCTTGCTCCTTCTCTCTTCGATTATTTTTTCTTCACAGGCGGAGGGTCGGGAGTCAAAAAATGATCTCGCCTACGGTTCGCATGCGAAGCAAAAGTTGGATGTTTATTGGAAATCCAATTTTAAGAATGCCCCGATTCTTTTCAACATTCACGGTGGTGGCTGGCAGAACGGAGACAAGGATTCCTTTGGCAGCGTGGAAAACCAGGAGTTTTTCGTTGATGAACTGGGCTGCGTTCTTGTTTCGCCAAACTACAGGCTGCTTGGTGATTCTTTAGAAGGGCCGATCACCGGAAGTGTTCGCTACAATTCGGCTGGAAAAGTCGACGGGATGATGATTGATCTAGCCCGGTCCATTGCTTTCATTCAAAAGAACGCCGTCAAATTTGGAGGCGATCCAAAACGGGTCATTGTGTGTGGGAGTTCGGCCGGAGGCCATCTTAGCGCAGCTCTCGCTTACTGTAACTCCCGTGACTGGCTTGAAGGCACGGAATACGCCGGACAAGAACTCAATATCATCGGCTGGTATGGAGATTGTGCGCCACTCGACAAGGAACTAAACGGGCAGATTCCATTTAACGATGACGGAATTCCAATCCTGAATGTCGACAAAAGTGATCCTCCTGGCTTCATGATTGTAGGCACTGCAGATCACCTGGTTCCTTTCGAAAATTCAATTCGATTTCAGAAACTGCTCACAAAATCAGGTGTCTGGAATCAGGTCCTGATATGTGAAGAGGGGAAGCATGTCATCGGGAAAAGAGTTATAAGTCACGATGAAATGAAGCGACCGTTCACTGAATTTTTGAAGTTCGTTACCGGCGAGAGGAAGGCTCCTGAATCAGGTCAGTCAATCAAAGTGTCTAATCCTGTCCCTTCTCGTCGCTAAGGCTGATACTTATCGAACCAGTCCTGCACTTTCAATCCGGGATGCGGATCCTTGGGGATGAATTTCGCGAGGCGTTCCTTGATCGCCGCGTGCTCGGGATTGTCGGCCACGTTGGTCCATTCGTTGGGATCTTTGCTGTGATGGTAGAGCTCTTCGGAGCCGTCTTCGTAGCGGATGTAGCGCCAGTCTTCGCTGCGGATGGAGGTGTTGCCTTCGCCATAAATCGAAATGGCCGGCTCACGTTTGGCTGCGGTATCTTCCAACTGAGCTTTGACGGATTTGCCGTCGAGGAACTCGGGAATGGGAAGGCCGGCGAGATCGACGAGTGAAGGATACACATCGATGAGGCTGACAGGTTGTCTGGTGACGGATCCTGCCTCGACTCCGGGTGCTCGCACGATGAAGGGAATACGCAGGGTCTGCTCCCAGATCGCTCCTTTGCACCAGTGTTTTTTTTCACCGAGGTGCCAGCCGTGGTCACTGACTAACATGACCACTGTTTCCCGTCCGCGAGGATTGGTGGCGAGGGAATCAAGGAAGCGGCCAATTTGAGCGTCGACGAAGGCGATGGATGCCTGGTAGGCCCGGAGGGTGATATCCCACTGCTCGTTTTCGACGATGTACTCGTGGTCACTGAGTCCGCCGTGCATGTTTTTGTGGGCGTGGGAACGGGCCAACTTCCGGGCAAACTCAGGCATGTCGTCCCAGTCGTCTCCCCCGGACGGTTCGGCGGGGCGCTGGATGGAATCGAGTGGGAAGAGATCGAACCAGGGAGCAGGCACCTGAAGCGGACGGTGAGGGCGAAAGAATCCAACTGACATGAAGAGTGGCCTGTCGCTCTCGGTGTTCCACTGATCCGTGGCCCAACTCGCGACCTTGTAGTCACTCATCTCTTCGTCGGTGGCGTCGAGCGCGTAACCGTCATTGGGAGCAGCATAGGCATTGAAGTTATCCTTGCCCTTGGGGGGCTTGGGGTCCCTCGGGCGTTTCAGGAGAGCGTCGCCGTGTTTGCCCGGATTGCCGTGAAACACCTTTCCTCCACTGGCGACACGATAGCCATTCTCCATGAAGAACTGCTGCATCGTCGGAGTGGCGATTTTGGTTTCGCCTTTGAAGCCTGCGTTAAAGTAGGTGCCGGTGTTGAAGGCGTAGACCCCGTGATTCAGGCTGGTGCGGGAGGGGCGGCACTGGGGGGAGTTGCAGTAGGCCTGGGTGAAGAGCATGCCGCTTTCGGCCAATGCGTCGATGTTCGGGGAAATGGCGTCAGGATGCCCGCCGAGACATCCGAGGTAGTCATTGAGATCATCGACAATGATGAACACGATGTCTGGCTTCTTTTCTCCCGCCGACACTGATAGACCAAAGGAGAAAAGCGCAAGTAAACAAGGACAGATGAATTTGAGATGCTTCATAGGAAAGGCTTTTTTTGGATCAAAGAGTCTGGTGGTATCTCCTCACTTTTTCACACGCACCCGATCTCGCTCCGATTTTTCTTTAAACTCAGGAGCTCCGCCTTTTGGCACCCACTTGGCGAGTTTCTCACGCATGGCTTGGTGCGCGGGATCATTCGCCAGATTGGTAAACTCATCGGGGTCAGTTTGATGATTATACAATTCTGCCGCCCCGTTTTTGTATGAGATCAAGCGCCAATCGCGAGTGCGGATGGAATGATTGCCAAAATACGATGAGGTGATCGCCGGCTGCTCTCGGGGTGTAGTTGGACTCTTGAGTTGGGGAACGAGAGAGATTCCTTCGAGATGGGAATTTTCGGGAAGCTTGCACATTTCGACAAGCGTCGGATAAATGTCGAGCAGACTGGCAGGTTCGGCGCAGTTCTCTCCCAGCCCAATTCCCGGTCCGGAAAACAGCAGGGGAACGCGGGTGGATTCTTCCCACAAAGTGCGCTTGGCCCAGTGCTGTTTTTCACCGAGATGAAATCCGTGATCGCTCCACAAAACGATGATTGTGTTGTCGCCATGGGGGCTCGATTTCAGCGCGCTCAATACTGTGCCGACACAATGATCGACAAAGCTGATTGATGCAAGGTAGGCGTGGGTCAGACTTCGTTGTTTTCCGTCTCCCACAACTTCAGCATGAGTCGGAGCAGCTGCGTAGTTGTTGATGGTGGTGAAGTTTTTCGGAAGATCATCGAGATCTGATTTTGGGGCGTTTGGCAGGGTGAGTTTTTCTACATCGTAAAGTTCGAACCACTTCGGTGGCGCATAGAGAGGAACGTGAG
>CAJXQE010000345.1 GCA_913058215.1 uncultured Verrucomicrobiales bacterium | reverse complement strand
ATAAGAGACAGCTATGAATCCGGGCTTCGGGTTCCGTTTCTGGTCCGCTGGCCCGGTGTTTCAGGAGAGGGAATTGAAAGTAAGGCCATGGTCTCCACCGCAGACATTGTTCCGACTGTTCTTGATGCTGGTGGAATTGAGTTTCCGCGAAAGTTTCACGGGCTTTCCCTACGATCAACCTTGTCTTCGCCCGAAGTCCCCGATGCATGGCGAAAGGTTCTCGTTGGTGAATTTCATTATCATGGAACTCAGTCATTCTTTCCGAGACGGGCGATTCGGGACGAACGGTTTAAACTGATTCACAACCAGCTCGCCGGGGAATCGAAACCGATCAATCGCGTCGACGGCGATCCCACCGGAAGATTTGCTGAGGAGGTGAAGTATAAGGATTCTCCTGCCGGCAAAGCCTTTCGGCGATATTCCGACCCGCCGGAGTGGGAATTTTATGACCTGGAGGGTGACCCGGTTGAGTTTGTAAATCTCATCGATGTTCCCGAGCACGCGGAGAGAGTCGAAAAGTTGAAAGTGGAGCTACTCAAATGGCGCCGCGAAACTCAGGATCCGCTCTTGGATGAGGACGGGATCCAAAGATTTCTCAAGAAGGGGGAGACGGCGAAGAAGCGGATGGAGAAGTGAGTGGCGAATTATGAAACTTTGCAGCAATTGGATGCCGATAAAAACACCGATTCTACTGATCATCGTCGCGGGTTTCTTCACATGCTGTGAACGCGAGAAGGGCAGTTTCGACTTAAAATCTTTGCCAGAGTCCCACGACGGGTGGTCAATGAAAAATGCGGGAGGGCAAATTCATATCCAATCACTTGATGGACGGGGACTGTTCAAGGTCAATGGGGAAACGGTGTTAGGAGATGATCAATTGCTTGAAAGGGTGGAGTTTATAGCGGGATCAATTTTTGAGACCCGAATAGAACCAACATTCCATTTTTTTCTGGAAGCAGATTTTTCGGTGAATGAGTTCTCAAGGATAGCCATGAAGGTAAAAAATCGTATCAAAGGGGGCGGTGACATTAGTTTAGTAGCGAGGCCACGGGAAGATGCAGGGAATAAAGAATTTGATCAGTTTTCGATAAAGCGAATTCACTTTCTAGAGCTTGTTTCGGATAAGAGTGAAATTCAAATCGAGAGCGACGATGGTGAATATACGATGGAGATTCTGGAAGACCATTTTCTTTGGAATGGAAAGAAGATCCGAGCGGTTGAGAACATGAGAGAAAAGTTACGGACTTTTCACGATGCCATAGAATTCCTTGAGGAGAGTCCGATACTCCAGATTCGTGTGGAAGAATCAGTGGGCCTGCAGCGCTTTGTAGATGTTTTGGACTACAATAACAATCTGCCGGGACGTGTGATTTTTGTTTGCCCCGATAGGGCGCATAGCGAAGGTGTCAAAGAAGTAGATTGATTTTCAAATCAATTCGTCAACCCGTCCCGAAAAGCAGGGATCTCCTCGTCCCTGACCTTTTGCAAAACGTCCAGTTTCTGCTCGATGACGAAAGGGGTGTAGACGTAGTCCATCTCGTTCTCATAACCGAGCCGGGAATCGAGACGGGAAACTCTGAGGGCGGATTCGGTATTGAGGATTTCATCGCCGAGAATTTTCTCCATCTGTTCGAGAAGCTTCGATTTCTCTGAGCCAGTGAGCTCATTCTTACCCATCAGTTGAAAACGCAGATCCTCAAACCGAACAATCGCAACGGTGCTTCGGAGCATGTGCTGCATCTGCTCGATCACGAGAACTTCTTTGCAGGCGATTGCCCTCTTTGATTCGGGGGCATTCATCGCCGCCTTGCGATAGAGCTTCAAGCCCTTCTCAAATCCATTTGCTGAACGCAGCATGTATTTGATGTAAACGGGCAACACTTTGACTTCTTTCGGAACAGGATGAGTTTCCAGCGAACCAATTCCGGAACGTGTTCTCGCATATCCCTCGGAGGCGTTTCTCCGGTTGGTGAAATCGTTGTTGAACACCATGATTCGATGAGCGTACGGCCAGTGGGGAATGAGGCGATGCCGCCAGTGTTGTTTTTCTTTTTCATCCCACCACGAGTTATTCAGGGTCATCATCCGCGGTTGCGGTGTGTCGAAAAACAGTGGGTAGGAAACGGAACTGTTCGTGCCCATGGACGGGCCGGTGTCAGGGAGGTTTTGAATCGAGTCGCTGAATATTTCCCAGGCTTTGATGACGGTGTCTTCTTCACCTTCCCCAAACTGACGGCGCGCAAAAGCGTCTAGCAGAGTGTCCTGTTCGAGAGGGTCAGTCCAGCACGACCAGGAGCGAAGTTCCGAGATGAAATTAGGCTTGTAGCCGTTGCTCCAGGATTCCAGTGTCCCGTCGACTCCATATTCTTCGAGCCGGTCGTAGCGCTTTTGCCATTGCTGCGGAACGGGAATGTAAGGGGTGGTGCCGAACTGCCAGGTGGCAAAGCAATCGACTTTGCAATAGACGTCCATTCCGCGCCGGTCCGCCTCTTTGATCTGGGCGTGAGCCACTTCGGCGGGTCCGATCTGACTGATGGAATAATCCCGGAGATATCCGTGAAGTCCGTCGAGCTCGAAACCCTTCCCGTTTTCCCAGGTCAGTAGGGGAATCGTGTCCCTGGGTAAAAGACTGGTTACGTGGCGTTTCAATTCCACCCGGTGCGGACGGAAGTCGATATTGTATTCCCAGGGAAGAACCTCGATCTCCGGATCGATCTTGTGACACTCTTCAGCGACGATCTTCACCGCCTCGGTCCAGTTGGTGGCCCATTCATTAAGGTCGGATTTTCCGTGGCCACCTGCTCCGAAAAACTTCTCAAAATAAAATCCTTCAGTGAGGAGCACATATCCTTTGATGTCGGGGCACTTCGTTACAATGTCCCGGACGTGCTCCCGAAGTGCCTGCTTGTTCTCCTCTTCGCGACTGTTGTTAAAAAGAATTGGAGTGTAAACCTTCAATCCTTTCTCAGCGGCCCGTTTGATTAGAGCATTGAGTTTCTTCGGGTCCTGCTTGCGAATGATATCGTAGTGAGGAGGTCCTGCGACTCCGTTGGGATTCGCATAGACCGAGGCGAAAATCGCATCGTAACCATCGTGCGCCATGTGGCTGAGAAACTTATCAGGCCACTGCATCCATCCAAGCCAGGTCTGCGCCATGCGGTTCTGATAAAGGCTGTGCCTTACCGTGCTAAGATCTTTCGGGAGATACGGCCCTTCGCGTAAACCCATTCGGGATTCGAGATTAAACAGGCCAAACATCACGCCGCGTTCGTCATATCCGCAGACGACAATTCTGTCTGGAGTCACCTGAATCTCGTAGTCCTTTGACTTCTTCAAATCTGCGCCCATCCCCGGAAGATCTTTCGGCGTCCCTGCAAAAATGATTCGTTGTCCCTTCTGCCAATCGGCGAGGGAGGATGACTCTACAAGCGCAGTATCAACTGACATCGAAATCTTGAAGAACTCCTGAAGATCATTAGCGGCGAACTTCGTAACCGGTCCAGATTCGATAGGTATTTGAATACGCCACCCGGAATCTTCGATCACCATTTCCTTGTCCGTCGCCTTCCCTTCGGGACTTCGGAGCGGACGATGAACCGATCCACTGAGGAACGTCTTGTGGTAATCGTAGGGTTTCTCCACTGGCAGGATTTCTTCCGCCCTGGAAAGAAAGGTGTCCTTGTCAGTGCCAAGAGCAATCTCTGCCAGACTTGCGCTCAGGATAGAAAGAGATATCGCAGCACTCGTAAAGTGATTTCTAAGATTCATCTTTGGAACTCTCATCCTCATCGTGTTGTTCGTTGATTCCCTTAAACATCTCCTTCACATCGAAGAAGCCTCCGATGGTCACCTTGATGGCGACAACTGCGAAAATGATTATTACGACGATTAGCAAACCGCCCCAGAAAGTTGCCCATAGATCCATAAGTATTAATCCTTTGATGTTTACGCCGAGGCTTCAATGTCAGAGCCAGTATCGGATTCAATTGTCCGGTCCGGGAAAAGTAGCGATCCGAAGATCATGAGAGCCAGAGAGAGCACGGTGACTCCGAGTCCAATCTGTGCTTCATTGATGTCCATTCCCAGGTTTTCGTTAGTAAGATGCAGAGCCTCCCGAATCGGAGTCAATCCCAGCAATGCCAACATCCCGGCGGAAAGAGCTGCGTAAGCGCCTATCCGGCTTGCCTTTTTCCAGTAGAGTCCAAAAAGGAGGACGGCAAAAGCACCCGTAAAATAGATCGCACCGCTCACTGCCAGGTAATCGAGCATGTCCTGCTGCATCGGATAGAAGATGCTCCACACCAGTAAGAATATACCGGTGAAAAAGATGAAGCTTCGGGCCAGAATGAGCCGCGTCTTTGTGGAAAGCTCGCCGCGTTTAAGAGGTGCTATAATATCTTCGACAATGATCGCGGCCCAGCAAAGGAGATAGCTGTCGTGGGTAGACATGAATGCTGCCAGCATTCCCGCCGCAACCAGACCGATCAATCCGGCAGGAAGAATCTGGCCGAGAAAGATCGGCATGGCCCGCATCGTTTCATCAGCATTTCCGACGATCGATCCGTCCGCTTCGAAGAACCGGCTGTCGGCACCGCCCTGCTGCCACATCCAGGCGAGCGCACAAATTCCCAAAAACTGTGGAATGATAAAGCGCGTCATAAATCCAATCGAAGACCATCGATAAAGGCTCTTCACCACGGCGGTGTCTTTCGCAGCGCAGACCCGCATGACTGCCGTCGGCCATATCGCGCAGGAAACGAGACCAAAGGTGAAGATCATCCAGAAGACGTAGGATATTCCGAAGCCATCCTGATTGAAGGGATCAAATCCCGCTTCGTTGTGAATGGTCTTCACGGCGTCAACGATAGGCACCCAACCGAGATTCATCACTGCGAGGATGCAGACGACAATCATTCCGAACGAAAGGACGACGAACTGCAGGTAGTCGGTAATCACCACTGAAACCATTCCACCGAGAATGGTGTAAAGCATTACGAGGACAATCAAGACGGTCATGACAATATTCACCGCATTCGGATCGCTCATGCCGGTCAGCGAGGTGATGAAAAGACCGGCTGCTTTCAAATACACTCCCATGTTTAAGATTCCTGCCACGGCGAGAATAAGCGCTCCGTAAACACGAACCCCTTTTCCAAATCGCCGACCGTAGAATTCGGGAATAGTCATCACTCCGGACCGGCGCAAAGGGACGACGATAAACCCTGTCACGCCTACAATGAAGCAGGTGATCCCGGCGACAAGCCCGATGTGAAATGCTGCGAAGCCGGCGGTGAATCCTTTTTGCGAAGCATACATCACTGTGACGAGCCCGATCTCCGAGCCAAGCATTGTGGCAATAGCGATGTTCGACTTCAGTGATCGACCGGCGACGATGTAGTCGGCCATGTTCTTGATGTATCGGTTGGCGTAGAGACCGACTGCGACGGTGAATAAAAGGTAAATGCCGACGATCCACCAATCAATGGTGGTGAAATTGGAGACGAAGTCTTGAGCTGCTATAAGTGTCATTCTGAATCCTGGAAAGAATTGGAAGCCTGGTTTGAAAGAGTGTCGAGCCAGCGTTGCACTTGCAATCCGTCCTCGTAGCTGGCTCCGAGGGGGATGGCTTGCTGGTCTCGAATGACTCTGCAAAAAGTTCGAACTTGTTCAGCTAGCATTCCGCTTGCTGCGCCGGATTTCGAGATTCCAATTTCCAATGCCGATGGCCAGTGAGCCTTGGCATCGTCCCAGACTTCGATCGGGCGCGGGTTGGGGTGAATCCTCGCATTCCAGTTCTCCCCGAAGACTTCGATTCGATCAAATCCATCACTGCCCATACCCGCCGGAGTTTTGAAAGATGCGGTCAGGGAAGCTATCGATCCATCGGCCCATTGGAGTTGCGCCAGGGCCAGATCACAGTCTCCGTTTTCATTTGAATGGGCCTGAGTGGTGAACTTCACTGGTTCTTCCCGATTCTTCAAAGCGAGGACGAGATACAGGTCGTGAACCATTGTTAGATGAAAAGGCGACTCGCCGGGGAAGGCGTCCATGGTTGATGAAGGACGGTGTCGAACACAGTCGATGAACTGCAGGGATCCGCGATTCTCCACTTCCGTCTGCAAATGCAAAAACTCGCTGTTGAAAAGCGCGACGTGTCCGAGCATGAGCTGCCCCTTCGATTGCTCAAGCTTTCTTGCCAGTGACTCCGCGGAGGAAAGATCTTCCGAAATGGGTTTTTCAAGAAGGACCGATTTTCCCGCCTCCAGCAAGAGACTGGTTAGCGGCACATGTGAAGCGGTTGAAGTCGCGACAATCCAGGCCTCGGCGTCGGATTCTTCAATGGCGGAACTCAAATCAGTCCACTGCGGAATGGCTGCAATTGGATCCGGGAGTTGCTTGAGCGTTTCCACTTGAGTATCGACGACAGCAACAAGTTCTGTCTCGTTCAGGGACAGTGCTGTTTCCGCGTGAAGACGACCGAAATTCCCCAGTCCAACGATTCCCACCTTCACGCAATTCATCGAATTCGAATAACTTATTTCGGCAGGGGCTTGCTCCAGTGTCATCAGGGAATCGATCTCTCTGCGATCTTATCGAAAGGCATTGGCATCACAAGAACAGAATTGCGGGTGCAAGGAGTGGCGATTAAATAGAGGAGGGGAGTTCTCAATTCGACGGCTTGAATCGCTTTTCCATAAACTCCAGAAGCAGCGGAAACGCGGGCTCGGGCATACCGCCGTGATCATATCCCTCAAGCTCTCGGAGTTCGGTATCAGGATGCTTCACTACTTTCATCATTCTCCAGAAATAGGCGTTCTCCTCATATCGGCCCATCAGTTCTTTCTCGCGATCACCGGTGATAAGAAGCATCGGCGGGGGTTCTTTGCCGACATGAAAAATGGGAGCCAGTTCGTCGATGATCGCTTGATTTCCGCTGATGCCTCGTTCTCCTCGAATGGTGAAGTGTGTAATCGTATGGCCGCTGAAAGGAATGAGGCCTGCCAGTTGCTTGGTGTTAATGTCATGAGCTGCCAGATACTTTTTGTCCATCCCCACCATGCTGGCGAGGTATCCTCCTGCTGAGTGTCCACTAACAAAAACCCCTTCAGGGCGACCGGCTCCAAAACGGTGGATATTCTTGATCGTCCAGGCCACTGCTGCGGCAGCGTCTTCGATGTAATCGGGTGATTTTACATTGGGGTTCAGGCGGTAGTTTGCAGAGACGACGGCGACGCCTTTGTTGCGAAGAGGGACCGGGATCTCTTTGTTTCCTTTCTGGATGCCTCCTCCGTGGAACCAGATCACGGTAGCGTAGGGTTTCGGTCCGCTTGGATAGTAAACATCGAGCCGGCAGCGGGTTTTCTCGTAGTCAGTCAGTCCTTCTCCTTCACGGTAAAGAATGTCAGACACGAGACGATACTTGGAATTTTTGGCGAAAGCCCGGCTACCTTCCTCCCCGCTAAGTTTCTCGATGATTGGGCGAGCTTTGTCGGGTTCTCCGGCGAGAAGGAATCCGGAGGCTTTCTGTATTTCTGCGTGGTCGGCAAGTTTCTTCCGAAGCTGATACAAGGTCGCCGGCAAGCGCAGATCCTCCGGTGAGAAACCGGGAGAAAGTCTATCCTGCAATGTGTCCACATAGCGATAGCCGAGGTTTGTGGTGGGTTCGATGACGGTACCTTCACCAAAGTCATTCCATGTCGCGATTTGAATCAGTTCAGAGTCGCTCTCCAGGGCCAGGTCGAGAGTTTCTGAAAAGGTGACGCCATTCTGGTCGTCGATTCGACCGTAGCTTTCACTGACTCCGGCTTGTTTGTAGATGTCCCTGAAGCCGGGGAAGACTACGCCGATAGAATCCTTCTTCGCATAAAGATCGGACAAGGCTTTGTTCCAATCGGTTCGGGAAACTGTTTTTCCTCCGGACACTGGCGGCCAGCCAAATACGCCGTCAGCTGTCTCTTATACACATCTCCGAGCCCACGAGACCGAGGCTGATCTCG
>CAJXQE010000344.1 GCA_913058215.1 uncultured Verrucomicrobiales bacterium | reverse complement strand
GCTGGTTTACACATTCCTCCAAAAAAGCCACGACCGGGGATTCCGGAGACATCCCACCGCTACCGGATCTTTGGATGAGACAGAAATCGAGAAATTTCTCGTTGTTCTTGGAAACGCGCTGATGTCGCAGGGTTTCCTTTCTCACCAGGTTGAAGGCAATGGCGCGCAGCCATTTTCCAAAATCGGTTCCCGCTTCAAAATCCAAAATATGGCGATGAGCAAAAACGAAAGCTTCGTGGGATATTTCGTCAATCAAGTGAGGAACAGGGAGTTTCATCGCAACAAAAGCTCGCAGATGCGACGCGTGGCTCTCCAGCAATTCGCCGAAAGCTTCCAGATCGCCGGCCTGAACCCGTTTCACCAATGTTGTTTCATCTCCCACTACCTAAAATATACCCTGATTCTCTGCTTCTGTTACAAGTTCAGGAAAATAATCACGCCCCTTCTCAATGGTCCGCTGCCTGAGTTGCCGCCAGTTTTTTAGAAAGTCGCTCCACAATCTCAGGATGCTTCTCCCAAAGGTTGAGAGTCTCTGACGGATCTTCGTCCAGATTATAGAGCTGTCCTTCCGGTCCGCCGACTTTGGCGATATCAATTTCTTTGGGGAAAGTGAAGCCTCCCGAACCCCGGTGAGGAATCAATTTCCACGGCCCTTCCCGGTAGGCGAAAACACCCCAGAGGGAATGATGCACCGCAAAATCGCGGGCTGAGTGATCTTTATCGAGCAGGGTGGGGAGAATATTCACGCTGTCCGGTCCTTCCCCTTCCGCCGGAGTTTTACCCACGATGGCTGCGCAAGTGGCGAGCAGATCAGTCAGTTCGATCAGATTCTTGTTTACCGAGCCAGCCGGTGTTTTCCCGGGCCACCTCACCAGAAACGGAACCCGGTGGCCGCCTTCCCAGATGTCAGCTTTGGTGCCGCGCAGATGAGCATTCCCCTGATGACCAAACTCTTTGATCGCGGCGCCGCGTCCACGGAGTTTGTAAAATTTCACGTCGTCAGCTTCCTTCGGCTCCCACCAGTGATAAAGCCCGCCATTGTCCGAAGTGAAAATCACCATCGTATCTTTCGCGAGGCCGGTCCGGTCGAGCGTTTCCAAAACAGCTCCAATAAAGGCATCGGTTTCCGCAACAAAATCGCCGTAATGACCGGCATCGCTTTTTCCGAGATACTCGACATTCGGGATCACCGGCAAATGAGGCGATGTCAGCGGAGCATAGACAAAGAAAGGCTGGTCCGGTGCTTTTTCCGCCCGCTCCTCCAGGTATCTAACAGTCTCCCCGGCAAACCTTGGCATCACCCCGGCGATCGTGAAGTCCGGTGAGCGAACTCCTTTGTCGACGGAAATAAACTCAGTGGCGATTTTTTCCTGCTCAAGCATAGGAAGACGAACAGGTCGATCATTCCTCAGATAGCAGAAAGGCGACATGTTCAGCGAGGCCGAGATTCCAAAATAGGAACTGAATCCCACCGCAGTTGGTCCGCCTGAAAACGGCACGGTGTAATCCACATCTTCTCCGGCCCGGGGCGGAGCCTTTCTATCGATGGAAACTGCCGGAACAGGATTCCCTGATTGGTCCGTCCATTGCATCCCGAGATGCCACTTGCCGATGCAGGTGGTGTCGTAGCCATGACGACTCAAGAGGGTTGGAACGGTGAGCTGCCCCTGTTCAATCAATGGAGGGTCAATTCCATCCAGAACGCGGTATTTCAAACGAGTCCGCCACGAATACCGTCCCGTTAAAATTCCGTAGCGTGTGGGCGTACAGACAGCCGATGGTGTATGCGCATCGGTGAACCGCATTCCTTCGGATGCGAGTCGATCCGCGTGAGGGGTCGTGATTCGTGATTCCGGATTGTAACAACTCAGATCACCGAATCCGAGGTCATCGGCAAGGATGTAAACGATATTCGGCAGGCGGTCTTCGGCTCCTGAGAAATGAGGAGAGAAGAGAAGGGCGGCAAGAATGAAAAGATGGGGTTTCATAGAGAGAGATTCTAATTCGCAGTAGTGTTGACGATTGCTTCCTGAATCGTCTTGCGGTTTTCCGGAGAAAGCTCCCCAACCCGTATGTAATCGCCACCAAAATAGGCGCGGGCTCCATGGTAGTACATCGTATTGGCGGCAGATACTTTTAGCTTGGGATAGCCTTTGGAAAAATGAATCCAGGTTGGGGGTGCTCCCGGATCTTCCTCAATCGCTTTGATCGTAAATCGAGCGAGCTGACCATTGGACTCAGCTGTGCCGCCGATTTCGCCAAGATGATAGGAGGGGCCGCGAACGACATTGAAGGAAAACAGAAACTCGCGATTGCCCTTCTCTTCAATTGCCAGCATGCCTCCATTCCCATCGAGATAAACGCCTTCCCACTCTTTCTCGAATTTCCCAATTTTCAACCATCCCTCGATTATTTGAATCCGGGTCCCGGTCATCGCGGTAGAATACTCCCAGTAGGCAGGATGACCTTCTTCGGCTCCTTCTTCGGCTCCGAACTCAAATGAAGCGGACCGGCTCGCCTGATCATCACGAATTTCCACCCACTCCCGCTGTTCGGTTTGAAGTTGCTGGAACAGGTGGCTGTCCAGTCCGGTCTTTGCTTTTTGGTAAATCGCATTCAGTTCTTTGTCCGCTTTGGAAAAATCCGCTTTCGCTGCGGCCAGTTTTGCGGCGTCCTGAGCAGGTACGGAATTGAAGGCGAAAACAAAAGTAATGAGCAGAAACGCGGCGATTCTCATACCGAAAAGATAAAGGAAACGACCATGTTCTGTATAGACAAAGAATCCCGTATTGCGCTATTTTTGTTCAGCTATGAAGAAACTGCCTCAACTCGCGTTTTCCCCTGGTAAACACGATAACAAGACTTCGCTTGGCTTACTTTTGATTCGCATCATTCAGGGGGGATTCATGCTTTTGTTTCACGGATGGGGAAAGCTCTCAAATTTCAGCACGCTAGCGGAAGCCTTTCCTGATCCTCTCGGAATGGGGGCAAAAGCCAGCCTCATCCTTGCGATCGGAGCGGAAGTAATTTGTTCCATCGCCGTGATCATTGGCTTCGGCACCCGGATTGCTGCATTCCCTCTGGTCATCACCATGTTGGTGGCCGCATTCCTTGTCCACGGAGACGATCCGTTTTCCAAAAAGGAATTCGCAATGGTCTATGCGATTCCTTTTTTGCTCCTCATCTTCAGTGGAGCCGGGCGATTTTCTGTCGACAGCCTTATGGATCGCCGCTCTTGAGATTACCTGAATTTCTCAATTCAATGAGATAGGAAAGGAGCTCCGGATAAAATTCGAGGAAGTCTTTCTCCAAAGTATCGTAGTGCTCGAGAAAATCGGAACCGGATTTCTGGATCAAATGAAGTCGGGGTGACCTTCTCGAAACCCGAAACAGCGTTTCCTCAATTCCTTCCGTGGCGAGATAATTACTGAGCCAGCTTTCACGGATCATGGCATCGATCACCGGGGCAGCATCATCGGGAACCAGAGGCATGGCCGTTCGAAGGTCCTTATGAACTTCCAAAATGAAATCGGGCAAGGATTGGTCGGGTGAAAAGACACCCCAGTTTTTTGAGAGGAAATGGTCGTAAAAAATGTCGATCACGATTCCGGCGAATCTTCGCATTTCCGGTTTGAGGAGATCTTTACTCCGTTGCCAAACCGGGTGGGAATCCGTATAGGCATCCACGTAGCGATGCTCCATGATCGCCTGCCAGACAATCGGCTCAAATCGCTCGTCCCATGGAAGCCCGCGAACGAAATCGCCCAGCAGATTCCCGATTCGGGATTCGCAGGTGGCTTCCGCGAGATGGAGATGAGCAAGGAAATTCATTGGCAGGGAAAATAGATTACTCTTTCCACAACTCCAGCGATAGCGTTAGGTTAAATCCGATATGTTCCATTCCAACGCGAGCTCCTACCGCGCTGTTTTCCTCCTTCTTTTCGCCTCCGTTGCCGGCTATGTGCTGGCTCAGGGACCCGGGCGAGCGCGAAAACACACCGCAACGAAATCACAAGCGATTCACTTGCTTGATGCGACAGAAAAACCTCCGGCGCGGAGTCAGGCAAACTTTTCTGTACAGGGTGGGAATCGCAAGGTGCAGTCCAATGCCATTCCTGAGCACCTTGTCGGACAGTTTCCGAACAGGGGGAATCCCAATTCTATTGCCGCTCAGAATCTTGATGTGGAAATTCCCGCCAATCCGAAGCCGGCAGGCCGCATTTCGTCCTTTCATGAATCAGGAGGCCCTTTCGGAATTGCCCTGAACGG
Source organism: uncultured Verrucomicrobiales bacterium (assembly GCA_913058215.1). Classification (GTDB taxonomy): domain Bacteria; phylum Verrucomicrobiota; class Verrucomicrobiia; order Verrucomicrobiales; family DEV007; genus Arctic95D-9. Next base: position 3,747 of record CAJXQE010000344.1, on the reverse strand, counting down.
AGTTCTTTTTGATCCCGGAACTGCAGAATTCTGGCAGGGAGATCGGGGATCGGGCTGGAATTATGAGGCGCTCGGTGGAGCTGTGGCACTGGGGCTGGATTCCAATTATGCTCACGTCCAACCAACCGGGAGCTACCATTACCATGGGCACCCCACACTTTTAATGAAGCGTCTCGGTTTCCGGGAGGGGGAACATTCTCCACAAATCGGGTGGGCTGCCGACGGTTTTCCGATCTACGCACTTTACGGTGCCGAAGATCCCAAAGATTCCGGCTCGGCAGCAGTGGAGTTGAAAAGCAGTTACCGGCTCAAGCCGGGCAATCGTCCCGGCGGAAATGAACCGGATGGAAAATACGACGGCTCCTTTGTTCAGGACTACGAGTATGTCGCAGGACTCGGGGATCTGGACGAATGCAATGGGCGCTTTTGCAAAACTCCGGAATTTCCTGATGGAACCTACGCTTATTTCTTAAGCAAAGACTGGCCGGTTGTGCCAAGGAATTTCAAGGGGACTCCGAGCTCGCTTCGTGATCGACGCGGCGGCGGTCCTGGAGGTCCCGGCGGACACCCTCCAGGAGGACGTCCTCCCGGAGGAAAAGGAAAAGGAAAAGGCCCGCCACCACGTGGTCCCAAGGGAGGCAAGGGTCCTCCGCCTCCACCGCGTTAAGGGCAAATCCGTCATTGAATGAGATGACATGAAGGGGATAGGGTCATGCATGATTTTCCGATATCTCATTGCGACTCTGATTTTCTCGACTCCGCTCATCGCCGGCCCGGCCGGATACAACTACGACGAGTCGAAAGTTCCCGAATACACCTTGCCCGATCCCCTCGTGATGGAGAACGGGAAGAAGGTTGAGATCGCGGCTGCATGGAAAGTTCGGCGTGATGAAATCCTGGGCTTGTTCGAAGAGCACGTTTACGGCAAAGCTCCCATTGGACGGCCTGAAAAACTGCGCTTTGTCGAAGGGGAAAAGTTCGACGATTTTCTTGGGGGAAAAGCGACTCTCCAGCACGTTCGGATTTTATTGTTCGGCGATGAAAACGGTCCGCACCTTGATCTCCTCGTCATCGCCCCGAAAAATGTTCCCGAAGGCGGAGTCCCGGCCTTTGTCGCTCTGAATTTCTCAGGGAATCATTCCGTTCATTCTGACAAGAGAATCCCAATTCCTGATTCCTGGATGCGCTCCTCCAGTGATGACAAAAAAGCGGGGTATGTGAAGGACAACAGAGCTCAGGAGGCGGGACGCGGATTCAAAAAGAACCGCTGGGCTGTGGAAAAAATTATCGATTCCGGAATGGCACTGGCGACTTTCTACTACGGCGATGTCGACCCGGATTTTGATGACAACTTTGAAAACGGTATTCACGCCGTCACTGGAAAGCCTGCTGCCGGCGAATGGGGGTCAATCGGATCCTGGGCCTGGGGGTGCAGCCGGGCGCTCGACTATTTGGAAACCAATGACTCAGTCGACGCGAAAAAAGCGGCAGTGTTTGGTCATTCCCGATTGGGGAAAACATCGCTCTGGGCAGGGGCGACGGATCAACGTTTTGCCCTTTCGATTTCCAACAACTCAGGATGTGGCGGAGCGGCACTCAGCCGGCGTCATTTCGGAGAAACGGTAGAGCGTATCAATACCAGTTTTCCTCACTGGTTTTGCGATAATTTTGTGAAATACAATGAGAACGAAGGGGAACTGCCGGTAGATCAGCATCAGCTCATCTCGCTGATCGCTCCCCGCCCGGTTTACATTGCCAGCGCTGAAGGTGATGAATGGGCCGACCCCAAAGGAGAGTTTCTATCCGCTTTGCATGCTGACCCGGTCTACCGATTGACCGGGACCGAAGGACTTGCCGGAGCGAAAGAGCATCCAGCGGTAAATACCCCGGTCGGCGGAGTTATCCGCTACCACGTCCGCACTGGGAAACACGACGTGACCGACTACGACTGGGAACAATACATCAAGGCGATGAAGGACCTGGTGGTGAATAAAAAAGATGAAATTCGGGCCCCCGGCGAAGCACCGACTATCCTACGCTGACAGCGCCTTCTCGAATCTCTCGAGCAAATCGTCGCTGTCCTCCAGCCCTGCCCAGATCCGGATCAGGTTTTTCTCCGCCCCGCGTTTTTCCGCCCAGTCGAGTTCATTGAAATGAGCGAGAAGAGTGTAAGGACAGACCAGGCTGAAATTGGTTCCCAGACTGGGGCCTTTGGAAAGTTCGAGCGCGTTGTAGAAACGGGAGGCGCCATCTTCTCCATCGCTGAGCCGAATGGAAATCAAACCGCCGTATCCACCATCCGGTTTTCGAATGGCATCATAAAAATCCCGACACTGAGTTGTGGGATGCCACACCTTCTCGACCCGTGGATGGTCCTGTAAAAATTCGACAAGGGTGAGTCCGTTCTCATTCGTGGCGGCAACCCGTTCAGCAAAGTGCCGCGAATTGATTTCCAGAGTGATGGCGTCGCGCGAAAAAAGAGGGCTGGCCGATTCTTCGTACGGCAACTCCTCCTTCAATAGATCGTAGAATGGAGACTCCGGATTTAAAATCACCGCGCCGGCAGCGACATCGCCGTCACCGGAAAAGGTTTTGGTCAGACTGGTGGTGACCGCATCGGCAATACTCAGGGCATTGACATTGAGAGATGTCGCCACCGTATCGTCCACGAAAAAAGGAATTCCCCGGGAGCGAAATAAAGGGGCTAACTCCGTCAAATTCGCGGTCCGCAAAAGAGGATTACTTGGAACTTCTGTAAAAACCGCCGAAGCATCATTTCCTTTCTCAAAGAAGCCGGAGACTTCTTCGATCCCACCGGAGTCAGTGATCGAAAAATCCACGGCACCTTTTTCGGTAAACTGTTCCTGAATTTTCAGGGAGTCGAGGTAGGGGAATTCGATCTGAATGGTCGGGAGATCCGGTTTTGCCTTCGTCGCGATTCGATGCAGTACGGAGATGGCCCCCATTCCTGACGAAAACAGAAAGACATCATCCGGAGCGGTTCCGGGATGTGTCGCCGAAATCCTTTCGCGGATGGCAAGGAGAGCTGTCTTTCCTTTCTCCACAGTGTCCTCATCAACAGGAGCATCGGTCAGCGCAGATTCGGCGTGTCGGCTGCTGACAATTTCACCGCTGTGCTGCCAGTATTTCCAAGCGCGCTCGTAACCTTCTTCATTCAGTAAAACAACAGAGAGGTTCCCCCAGCCATAGGATTCCAAACGGCAGGAAATTCCGGTCTGCGCTTTTACATAATCGGCGCATCGCCAGGCGGCCGCGAGGGAGGGGAAGACGAGCGCGGATTCGTCTTTCTTTGCAAACTCCTGCTGCGCCGCAATGAACAATTCGGCAACAAAGGGATGGGCCAAAAATCGCGGGTAACCGCACTCCATGGAGTCGAGCACCCTGTCTTCGCCTTCTTCGTATCCGATGACATCCCGCCAGGTTGGTAGACAAACCGACACCGCATGATCGCTGTCGGGAATCGCCAGACCGAGATCGTCATTTTGACAGAAAGGATCAGTAAATGGATCGCGCATGGTGGGAATGTTAGAGCGCGTTCTTCACGTCGGCGATCAAATCGTCGACGGTTTCGATTCCGACGGAAAAGCGAACCAGTGAATCGGTGATGCCAACCGCTTCGCGAGTTTCTTTAGGCACACTGGCGTGGGTCATCGATGCCGGGTGACAGCAAAGGGATTCGACTCCACCTGTCTCTTATACACATCTCCGAGCCCACGAGACCGAGGC
>CAJXQE010000343.1 GCA_913058215.1 uncultured Verrucomicrobiales bacterium | reverse complement strand
ATCTACACTATCCTCTTCGTCGGCAGCGTCAGATGTGTATAAGAGACAGCTCCCGGGCTGAGCCGGAAACCGTTTATTTTGGAACGGGCGGCAAAGGTGCAAAAGGTATCTACAGCGTCACGCTCCATGCTGAAAACGGAAAATTTGCTTAGCCAGAACTCGCGGCCGAAATCAAGAGCCCCGGCTTTCTCGCCATTCATCCTTCGGGCAAATTTTTACTGACGGCTCAATGCCAATTCACGGGGACAGGTTCGCGGTATTTGCGGGCGAAGATTTGACTGCATAGCCCGGGGGCACCTGCTTTTGCCGCAATAGATGCTTCAAGCTGTGGAACTGTTCCGTTTGCTTTGGAGGCTTCAAAGGCCCTCGACAATTCAAATACTCATCAATATCATTCAGACCCCCGCCGGATGCGACGGGTCAAACAAGTTCACTATGAAATTCAAAGAACGTTCCTGATGATGTTTCAATCCGCCACCTTACAAAGGCACCTTCCGCTTACTGCTTGCGGTATCGCTTTGGCTCTGTCGGTTCTTCCAGTTTCCGCAGCTCCGGATGTGTCGCAATTATTCCAGGGGGCTCCTCCGCAGGTGGTTGTCCATCAAGGGAATGCGAAACTGGCTGACGAAGACGGAGAGTCACTACCCTGTTTCCTCTCTGTCGAAGAAAGGATTGCAGTGACTGTCGGTTTCATTCACGAATCCGACTCCTTCGTCTATGGAGAACTTTTGATCTGGGATCTGGCCGAGGGCCGACTCAGGCACCGCGTGAAACTGCCCGCTAGAGTGGCCGCCATGGGAGGCATCCGCGGCTCCGGTACACTCGTCGCGGTGGGGGGACCGCGCGGAAAGGATTTCAATGAACCTTTTGTCAACCTGATCGATCTACGGCAAGGTAAAGTCGTAGCGGAATTTTCTCCGCAACACGAATCCAGTGCGGACATTTCCCTTCGCCTCTCCGGGGACAATCGATTTGCTGCAGTGCGGGATGGCAACTACTACAACCTGAACACCGAAGCAAAAGAGGTGCGTATCACCAACTACCGGTTTCCCGTTTCGGGCGGGTCACCCGCCGCCCCGCAGACAGCTAATCAACAGACTTGGAATCAACTCGCTCCTCCCAGTTCAGAGTCGGCTGGCAACGCGGGAGGAATCCCCAACTGGATCAATCGGGTAGGAGATACAGATGCAGGCTTTGCCCTTTCAGAAAACGAACAGGGCACAGCCCTCTGGAGAATGGACACTTGGGAGCGGGTGGCCAGGATGGGCGAATTTTCCCCTCCGTGGCAGGATTGGGTCCCCTCGCAAGACGGTCGCCATCTTGTCAGCTGGAGAGACGACCTTGAAGGCGGGTTAACAGTGTGGGACCTCGCCACCTTCCGCGTCACCTCCTTCGATGAGCCGGGTTTTCACCGTGGAATATCTCCGTGCTTCAGCGCTGATAATCGCTTCCTGAGGTATGGGAGAATCGCCAGTGCCCCGAATGCTGTCGAAATCATATCGAGGGAGCTCTCCACCGGAAAAAACACCGTCGCCCAACGAATACCGGCGAAGTCATTTCAAAACTATTACGAAAACGAATTCCATGCCGTCTTTTCCAGTAACGGCGAACACCTACTCGTCACTCCGGAGACCGGAAAGGATCCCCTTTTGCTATCATGGGACGGTCAGGGAACAGCTTCCGTTTCCCGTCCTGCTGCAAAAGGGGAAATTCCCCTGTTTGTTTCGGACGACGGCGGAACAGGCAGTTTTACCGGGAATTCCTTCGAAAACGACGATGTCGTCGCTTATCCGCTTTCCGTATTCAACTTGAAATCCGGCCGAAAGATCGGCGACTGGAGCGCAAGTACGGTGGGACACCCACCACGGTTCTCGGGGGCAATCGATCCGGTTTCCGGAAGGTCAGCCTTCTCCCAGCACACAACCGGTGCCAGCCTTGGCTACTATAACGGTGATGCCGTCGTCATGAGAAATGGAAGTATTTCCCCGATTCCCGGCTTCAAAGTGGGTGGAGACCTGGAACCGACCGACCGCAACGGCAACGCCTGGTCAGTAGGGTTCATCACGCCGCCCGGATCCAGGAGTTCCCTACTTGGCGTCTACGCCAACATCGGGCGCTTTGTCACCTTCGACCCGGAGAACCAGCGAATTGTCCACGATTTCCAATGGGCCGACTACAACCGGTTCGTCTACGACCGGGACGACGGTTACCCGTTGATGAAAAATGTGATTGCCTCCTCCGGGGGAAGGGCCTTCCTCCCGCAACGGGATGGCGGTATCCGCGTGGTGGATTTCGAAACAAATGGAAACATCACCCATCGCGCCGACCTGTGGAGTCTTCCCGGGAACGGTTGGTTCGCCGTCACGCCTGAAGGCTACTACGCCTGTTCAGTCGGAAGCGAGCGACACGTCTTCTTTCGCCTGGGAGAAAGCATCCACCCTTTCGATCAATTCGATGCTTTTCTCAACCGCCCTGACGTAGTGGGAACAGCCCTTGGCACTGATGGCTCCGAAGTGGAAGCACTCCGCCTTGCCTGCGAGCGCCGACTCGAGTCGCTCAGCCTGAAAAACGCGACGGCTTCCCTAGATTCCTCCTCAATGCCTCTGATCGAATTCGGCGGATTGGCACCACTGGTTCACGATGGGGAAACCATTTCGGTTCCCGTTTCCGGGAATGCACCGCCCAGTGGCAAGATCGATCGTCTCGAAATATTTGCCAACGGCGTTCGGCTGGATTTACCGGAAACGGACAGTCTCCTGGGGAAGTCTTCGTTTTCTCAGGTCATTGCAATACCCCTCGCGCCGGGTGAAAATTTCCTGCAATTCTCTCTGATCGACAAGCGGGGCAATCGTTCCATCGCGATAGGATCCAGGGTCCACCGAAAGGCAGGCAACGAAAAACCGGACCTCTATGTTCTCACTGTAGGAGTTTCTGACTACGCCAACGATGACTACGACTTGACCTTTGCTTCCAAGGATGCCCGGGACCTCGGCATTGCCTTCGAAGAATCTGCCGTTGGTTTCGGCAATATTTACCGGAAAGAAGTGCTCGATACCGAGGCCACCCGGAAGGGAATTAAGAACGGTGCCTCCTTTTTTCAAGCGAGCAAACCCGGGGACCGCGCCATTGTCTTCCTGGCCGGGCATGGACTGCTTGACGAAAAATACCGTTACTTTTTCGGCACAACCGATATTGATGCTGCGGAGCCCTTCCGAAGGGGTATGAGCTTTAAAATGATCGAGTCTCTTTTCAACGGGGTGGCGGCGAGAGAACGCCTTGTCCTGATGGATACCTGTCAGGCCGGGGGCGTTGATGTTGCCCTGCTGAAGTCGATCGAAAGCGAACAGTCAGGAATAGCCGACGGCGTCAGGGCCATCAGCAATGAGAATCTCCGGGCGGCAGCTGCTATCACTCCGGAAACAGCGATAAAAGGCCAGCGTTTTGTCGAGGAACTCTTCACTGATTTGAATCGTGGGATCGGGGCAACCGTGATCAGCGCCTCGGGCGGCCTGGAATTCGCGGTGGAATCCGCCGACTGGAATAACGGTGTTTTTACTTTCGCAACAATCGACGCTCTTCGCAATTCCGGAAAGGGAGACCGCAACAAGGACGGGATCCTCAGCGCGTCTGAATTGGTGGACACGGTTTCCGAGAACGTCGTTGCCCTGACGGGGGGGCTCCAGCACCCCAATACCCGCTCTGTTAATCTGGCAGTCGACTTTCCTATAGTGGGCAGGGAACAGGTCGTCAGAGAGGAACAGCCAACTGACTTTCTGAAGCGATACCTCAGGATGTCATCCGCCAATGTCGAGCAACCAGCAACCCCCACCAATCAGGTGCTCGCCCTGTTCGCAGAGCGGGTAGATTACTTCGGCAAGCCCCTGTCCCATAGTGCGATCTTCACGGACATCGAAGAATACGGCAAACGATTCGACGAACGATTTTATAATCTGCAGGGCCCCGTCCGGGTGTCCGCTTCCTCCGATGGTCGGAACGCCACCCTCGACTACAAGATGACATTCCGGGCTGGGTTTTTTGAAGATGCGATAGTCAACATTCCAGGTCGCGGTCCCACGCAATCCAAAAGGAGAGCCTATCGCAACGGCGAAATGAACATGCAGCTAAAAATAATCAAACAGGGATCCGAGTGGAAAATTGTGGCGCTGAAGACGAATTGAGAAAATTTCCTGTGCCTCGAGCCAAAAGGGAGAAGTAGATAGCCGCCCGCCCCCCCCCTTCGATTCGCATTGATTCCCTGGACCGATGCGAGATTCCGGAAACACTCGGGCTGATCGACAAAAATGACTATGAATATCGAAGTGTAGACCCGAACACTCCACATCTTCAGACACCTCGACCAGGCCGGGCAGGACATGGCCAGCGAGTCCAATTATCCTTTTACTTTAGTTGCTGTTAATTGCGCCTGTGCTCGGTGGAGCACAGGTGCTGTTCAGCCAAGATTTAAAACAGGTCGTGTGAAGGGTAGGAGGTGATCGAGTTGGTCACAGTCCACATCAGAGTGTCGAGATCTCCGCCGAAACTCCCGCGAGTGCGTGTATTCACAAACACTGACCACGTGAGCCCTCCTGCAGTGCGCACCGCGAGAGCCTGTTCTCCGGCAAGAGAGCCATTGTGCCAGTAGTTCGGCCTGCGGTTGACTTGCCAACCCTTCGCGTAGCCCGCGTTGACAGAGCATGGCGCATACATACCGGCCAATGAATCCGCATTGAGGATATCAGGCTTGGCCTTGAACTGATCGACACGAACGAGGAAACGGCACATGTCAACGGGCGTGCTGATCCACCCTCCGTGGGCGTCCATGCGGCTGACCTTCATGCTGTAGGGATTCTCCGAGTTCTGCCCATAGTATCTAACTTCATCGGTTTTTCGTTGGGCAAGGGTGTCACCCCCGATCTCCATGCCGCTAATCCCACACGCTTTGAGGATCGTGTCCTGCACGTACGATGCATACGGTTCTCCGCTCACCTGCTCGATGACGCGTCCCAGCACACAATATCCGAAGTTCGAATAGTGGTACTCCTCACCCGGGGATTTTTGTAATGGAATATTATTGAGCGTCGCGGAGATCAACTCCGCGTGATTCATTGTGGGGTTTCTAAACATGGGGGCTTCTCCCAAGTCCTGCGCCCAGCCCCCGGCGGTGTGGGTGAGCAGATGCTCGATGGTAATTTGCTCCACGCCTTTCTTGTATGGCTGTGTGCCGTAGGTGATGCCCAATACTGCGTTCTTTCCAAACACCTTATCCGACAGTTTCAGCTTTCCCTGTTCGATGAGCGTCATGACTGCCGCGGACGTAATTGGCTTGGATACACTGGCGATGCGGAAGCGGTGGCGTGGTGCCACCCTCTCCCGGCGCTCCCTGTCTGCGAATCCGTAGCCTTTGGCCAGGACGAGCCGTTCGCCCTTGGTGATCGCAAAGGAAAGCCCGGGCACGTTATACGTCGCCATGAAACCATTTATGGCAGAGTCAATTTTCGTCATGTCCGCCGTCTTGAACGCATTCTCCTGACGCCAGATGGCGGAGTAGGTATCGCGGCCGTTCATGGTAGCCCCATTCACCCAGACCGGGCGGTAGCCCTGGTTGATTTGCCTGTCGAATTCATCCTGGTATTCGCTGCTGCCGGAAATACCGTGGCGTGCCACATAATTGACACTGCCCTTTTGCCAAATGGCGGCGTAGCGACCACCTGAATTGGCAGTAACTAATACGGGATAGTATCCGTTGCTATCCAGCTTGGTAAACTCCTTCTGGTAGTCGGCCGTGGACAGGCCATGCCGTGCCATCCATCCGACATTTTTAGAATTTTTTTCAAAAATTACAGCATACTGATCCTCACCGCCTACCGTGTAAGTGCTGACGTCTGTCGCCATGTAGCCTTTCTTCGTCCACGTGTCGATTTCCTTCTGGTAGTCGGTTGCTGACAAGCCATTTCGCGCCTCCCAGATGGAGCTACGCTTTTCGAAGATCGCAGTGTAGAAGAGTTGATTGCCCTCAGTATAACCCGTCACGCAAACAGGGCGATATCCCTGCCCCACCCATTTGTTGAATTCCTTTTGATAGTCCGCCGCCTTGATGCGGTGAGGGGCGGCCCAGGCGGGTGCATTGTTCGACTTCTCAAAAATAGCAGCAAATCGACCCGAATACCCGCTTATCTGGACGGGTCGGTACCCTTGCCCCGTCCACTCCTTGAATCGGGCATTATAGTTCGCCGCGGACATATTGTGCAGCGCCTGCCACGCCTGCCCAAACCCCTGGGTAGAAAATGAGAGAATGATTCCGGCAATGCAGAAAGAAAGAACCTGCGTCACGAGTCTGTTATGGCAACGCGACTCGTCGCAGTCAAAATGTCCGCTCTTCTGACGTGATGGCTTTGATTCCGCAGCCTTCCGTCGGGATTTCCGATAAGATATCATAATAATAAGTGGTGTCTCTTTTGATGGATGTGAGCCGAGTCAAATCCGCTTACGTTTGTAAGCTATAGGAATTTAATCGGTTTGTGATGGAAAATCTGGAAAAAATCCCCTGGAAGAAAACACCAATCAGATGATAAGCCCCAGACCTCGCTGGCTCTAAATAGCCCTCCCCCAATCAGTGGACCTCTAGATAAATACGGGCATGATGTCTAAAGGTGCAACTTGAGGAGAAATACGAAACAACATCAGTTGCTGCCAGTAGATAGCCCAGAGTCCGCCCTCACTATATACTATCCGGAGTATCATTTTGGAGGTCGAATGTGTAGTGAATAAGCCAACAACCGAAAAACTACCTCCCCCAAGGGCTCTGCATGATCCGGCCATTCGAGAGCCAAATAAAGATCGACCATGGGCTTATGAATGAAGAAGAAAAGAGTCAGATGAGTGCGCGAATGGGCAAAGAGAAACCGGTGCGGGGAAGGAAGAAAGAACGATTATCCTTGCTTCTTGTCGCTCCAGGGGACCACTCAAAACCCCCGGTGAAGATTATTCGTTGAATACGACAGTGTTTTCGGACAGACTTGTGAGCCTACTAACAAAGTGCCACTTCGATGTTGTTACTTTTTTTAGGAGCACGAACAATTTGAAGCCTACGATTGCAAAGAGATTTCGGGGAGCGGTGGGGTCGCAGGGAAATTCGGGCGATACGAAGTCGACGCGACAATGGAAAATGGTGAGGTCGCCGTAACTTTTCAGGGCAATCGCTCATCCAGTTGTAGGGTGCTTTCCTGCGAAATCCGAAACAGGGGTTCAAACCAATTCGACAGAGAAAAGCCAAAGAAGCAGTTCAAGACAGCGAAGCGCAAACAGGACAAGCGTAAAATCAAGAAACGGAGGAGGCAGACCGGGGCATTCACGAACCGGCGTCGGGACTTGTGAAATTCAATGCAAATACTCAGCGTAATGGAGAGAGGAAAATACCTTCGCCCTCAGGTGTAAAAGCCAGTTAGAAAATTCCGAGGGACAGGTAAACGGTCAAAGGCTCTGTGTAGTTAGACTTCTCCCTCCAATTGGATGGCCACGACTCTGAGTTAGATGAAGCATCACCTATTTGCCGATCAACTTTCATGGAGAAGCCAGTTTAAAGCCCCTGAACAGGTCGATATCTTTGCAAGCGAAACGATTTTCCACGAATCTTCAAGGCGGTGACCTCTCCAACTTTCGCATGAGAGTGACGAAGTGTTCCTTTTTCTCTTCGTGCAGAATAAACTCAAGATCCAACACACCCGGGATGCAGTGATCGTAACTTTTCCCTTCTCCCTGGATGCGAGCCATTCACATAGGAGAGTATCGCACGGGATTGAAAGTATTCGCCAGAACCATGTTCAATAATTGCCCCGTCCATGATAATTCAATCAGCCCCTGTTCCTTCGGGAAAATGTGCTAGAATTCCCCCATGAAAACCAACGCCGTCTTGCTATCTGTTCTCGCAATCTTTGCTGTCTCCCTCTCCCGGGCTGAGCCGGAAACTGTTTATTTTGGAACGGGCGGCAAGGGTGCAAAAGGTATCTACAGCGCCACGTTCA
>CAJXQE010000342.1 GCA_913058215.1 uncultured Verrucomicrobiales bacterium | reverse complement strand
GATCTACACTATCCTCTTCGTCGGCAGCGTCAGATGTGTATAAGAGACAGCCGAACAACACTCCCTGATGGACGGCAGGAATGAATCCGGATCCCCAGCATCGAGCACCATTAACGACCATCGAATTGGAATCCTTGATGACAACGAATCCGGGGAGGCTTTGATTTTCCGTTCCCAGTCCGTAGGAAATCCAGGAGCCGAGTGAAGGGCGGCCACCGAATACCGAACCGGTGTTCATTTGGCAGACTCCGCCAGCGTGGTTGATCCCATCGGAAACGCAGGAGCGAATTACGCAGAGCTCGTCTGCGATTTTGGAATGGTTTGGCAGCCAGTCAGAAATCCACAGTCCGCTTTCTCCGTGTTGCGCCCATTTCCTCTTTGACTCGAGAAGTGGTGAATTGACTTCACCCATCGCAGTTACGGGACGGTCAAAACTGTCGGGAAGTGGTTGCCCGGCGAGTTTATTAAGGAGAGGCTTGGGATCATAAAGGTCGAGGTGCGAGGGGCCGCCTTCCATGAAAAGCCAAATCACATTTTTCGCTTTCCCAATTCCATGAGGAATCTTCGCTGCGACAGGATTTGGTGCGCCGGACGATGCGAGAAGGTTTTCTCCTGACAGTGCCGATAGAGCAAGAGCGCCGAAGCCGCCGCCGGCGCGGGACAGAAACTCGCGTCGGGAGGATGGAATGTCGATATTGTTACAAGCCATATCTAGGTGAATCAGTGGAGATAAAGAAATTCGTTGGAGGAAAGAAGTGCCTGACAGAAATCGGTCACCGCAGCGAGAAGTTGAGTGTTGGCTGACTCAGGAGCTGAGCCAGTGTCCTTACCGACCCAGGCAGTTCCGGGTTCAGGCGCATCTTTCTCGCTGGTGCCTTTGCCGAAATTAAAATCGAGGACGCGTTTTCCTGTTCCATTGTTGATCAGAAGTTGCTCTTCTGTCAGGACACCTTCGCTGATAACGAGTCGAGCGAGTTGCCCATCCCAGGTGTGTCCTTTCTCATCGCGGGAGCCAATAAGCGAGCGAACATCTTTCGCCTTTAGACCGCCAACAATCTGATGGGGGACAGTGACTTTCTGTAACTCCGCCTTCGGGTCGCTGAGTTCTTTGAGATAGAATGTCGCGGATCCTTTGGTGGCATCTTTGCTGTCCGGTTTTGCTGAAATCGTGGCGGCGAAATAGGCCGGCTTCTGCTGAGGGAAGCGGAGATCACTTGCAACGACTTCGTAGATGATATTCCCCTGAAAGTCAGGTCCGGTCAGTTGTAGAATAAAGTTCCGTGGTTGATAGCGAGATTTGGCACTGGTAACGCCAAAGGCCCAGCCGGTGCTTTGATAGGAACCGTTCCAGCGACCCGCGAGGGTGTTGACGCTGGCATTGGGATGAACGGCGTCGATGTCCGCAATCGCTTCGATCGTGAACTCTTCATCTGGTAAATTGTAGGAAGTGAAATCGAGGCGGCCGAATTTGCTGTCAGGCTGCAACCACAGGGATTTTTCGCCGAGTTGATATTTTTCCCTGCCGGCGAAACCAAACTTCTGTTTGATGTCCCGGACTCCCGTTTCACCTGGATATTTTGCCGGGGCTATGGGGGCACTGCCAACAGTTGCGGTTTGCGACTCGATAAATGCGAGGGCTCCATCGATCTCGCTCTGACTGGCATTGCGGCCGTAGGCGATCAGATAGCCCTTTGCGATTTGTTCAGCGCTGATGGCTCCCTTCCCTGCGAGCAACTGTTTAGCAAATGCTTTAGCGCGCGCCATCGACCAATCACCGTTGACCAGCATTAGCGACTGATTGGGGGTGGTGGTGGCAATGCGGCTGGCAGAAGAGTTGAAACCGGAGGGGGAATCGAATCCTCCGATCATGGCATCAGGTGTATTGCGACGCTTCTTTACAAAGACTGAACGGTAGGGCGAATTCCCGTCAACAGAAGCTCCACCTTCGTCGCGCGGCTTCATCTCTCCGGAAGCTGCGAGCATGGCATCACGGACCTGCTCTGCCTGAAGTCGCTGCGGAGGGAATCGCCAAATAAGCTTATTGCCCGGGTCCGCCAGATCCTCAACTGAAGTGGGTTCGCGGCGCGCTGTTTGTTGATACGCTGCACTTGTCATGATCAGCCGGTGAAGAGGCTTCAACTTCCATCCATTTTCCAGGAACCGGCTGGTCAGCCAATCCAGCAGTTCGGGATGAGTGGGTTCCTCGCCAAGTCGGCCAAAGTCGTTGGGAGTCTGAACGATTCCTTTTCCGAAATGACGCTGCCAAAGCCTGTTCACAATCACGCGGGTGGAGAACGGGTTGTCCTCGTTGGCAATCCACTCAGCCAGAGCGAGTCTGCGACCGGTTGTGCTTTTTCCCGGAGTGATCTTTGGAGCAGGTTGCCCCAAGAGGGTGAGGAATGCGGGCTCGACTTCTTCTTTGGTCCCCCGTTTGTCGAAAAAGGTGGAAGCGGGGTCGGGGTGGACATCGGTGGAGATGAACCCCGTGGGAAGGGCCTCCGGTTTCAAATGATCAAATTTTGCCAATTCAGCGGAGAGCTTGCGATAGGTCTCGAGCTCTTTTTCCTTTTTTTCGAAAGTCTTCTCCCAATTGATGCCGCGCCACGATTTATCTACCTGCCTTTGGACCAGTTGCGCGAGCTGCTCTTCGTAAGCTGACCGCGCGTCGGCAGCTTTGTGGTAAATTTTTTGAACATCGTCAGGAAATTGCTTTGCCGTTGAGAGCCGGGCACCCTCAATTTTGGACTTCTGAAGTGCGTCCAGTTTCTCCTGGATCTCGACGGTAGCGGCTTTCCACTCCGTCAATTTTCTGTCGTAAGCCGATTGCTCTTCCGGGGTGACCATCGGGGCTTTCTCAGGCCACCAGGTGGTGTTGAGAAACGCCTGAAGGGCAAAGTGATCTTTTTGAAGAATTGGATCGAATTTGTGGTCATGACACTGGGCGCAACCAATCCCGAGACCGAGGAACGCTTCACCGGTAACGTTGGTCATTTCGGTCATGATCAGGTCCCACTGCATGCGGGCGTTTCGCTGATTCCATTCGTAGATGCCGAGCCGGAGAAATGCCGTCGCCACCAGCGTATCCGGATCGTCAGCTGCAAACTCATCTGCGGCCAGTTGTTCCTTCACAAACAGATCGTAGGGCTTGTCCTGATTCAGCGAGCGGATCACGTAGTCGCGATATTTGTAAGTGTCAGGGCGAAAGTCGTCGGCGCGGTACCCGTCGCTTTCGGCATAGCGGACGACGTCGAGCCAGTGTTGTGCCCAGCGTTCACCGTAGCGAGGGCTCGCAAGAAGACCGTCGACTGCGAGATCCCAGGCATCGGGTCTCTTATCGTTTACAAAGGAGGTGACCAGTTCCGGAGTTGGTGGAAGGCCGTGGAGATCAAAGCTGGCCCGGCGAATCAATTCTTCGCGGGATGCCTCCGGTGCGGGGGAGAGTTTTGCTTCATTCAGTTTTTGAAGAATGAAAGAATCGATCTCGTTTTTCACCCAGTCGGATTTTACCTTGGGGATTGTCGGATCCTTCACCGGCTGGATCGCCCACCATTGATAGTCTTCTTCTGTGAATCCGTTCTGATCGACCTTTCCCGATTTGGCTGTTTCGTCGGCAGGCCAAGGGGCGCCCATTTCGATCCACTTTTCGAGGAGTTGAATGGATGCGGAAGAGAGCTCCTTTTTAGGAGGCATTGCGAAATCTTCGTCGAGACGATGGACCGCTTCGATGAGGAGTGACTCTGAAGGTTTGCCTTCAACAATGGCCGGTCCTGAATCACCTCCATTTTTGATCGTATCAATATGATCGAGCCTCAGCCCTCCTTTGACCTTGTCAGTCCCATGGCATTCGTAGCAGTTTTCCGAGAGAAGCGGGCGAATATTGTTCTCAAAGAACTTTAGCGATTCTGGGTCGGAAGCCGGGAGCGCTGCTGCTACGGATAACGCTAAGATTAGTAGGGAGAAAAATTTCATCGGGCAGAAGTCGGGTTTTTCCTGATCCACAAAGTAGGCGGCCGGGAGCGGGGATGTTCTTTGGAGGCGAAGGCATGGACAAGTCCCTGCTTGTCCAATTCATCTGTTTCCCTTACGAGGACAAAACTCATCAATTCATTCTTATTCGATTTTAGGAAATCGAGCAAGTGGCGCGAATCGATCTCAATGGTGGATGGCGTTGCGCCTCTTTTGATTTCGAATTCATCCAATCGTTTAAAAGATCTTTCGGAAAGTTCCGGAGCCGAGAATTCGGGGCGGGTTTGCCAAAGCAATTCTGTTTCTTCCCATTGGTCGAGGCCGTCATCGATTACTCCATACAAAGCAAACCGGGAATCCGGAACCATCGCCGAGAATCCAAGGCCGCTTGATTCAGTTTCGAGGGTGAGTTTTGCGTCGATGACTTCGGATAGATTGGCATCTGCAAGGTCGAAAGTTAACACTGTCCGGCGTTCATTTCCCGGTGCCAGAGAAGTGTGTTTCACCATCAAGAGCGGCTCATTTGCCTTGGTGTCAGTCGATCCATCCTGGCGAATGTAGCCATCCTTCCCTCGTCCCACGAATGTCGGAAAAGGAATCCATCCACCTTCCTCTGTATCCAAAGCGGATCGACGATCGATCTCTTCATCTCCGGTTGGACCTGTGGTCTCGCCGATATGCAGCGCGTTACCGGTAAGGAGGCGTTGCGCTTCGCCCGGATGCTCATCCTTACTTCGATGAACCTCCACTTCACCTTCAAAAACATAGACGTGAGAATGCCCGAATTCGCTGGTGGTTAAGCCGAAGCGTGTTCCCAGGTCTACGACCTCCATTTCTCTTGTCTTGATCGTGAACCCGTGGGCTGACTCCGGAACATCGGCAACCACTGAACCCTCGAGTAGACGGCAATTCATTTTTGACAGGATCTCGACGGTGGCAGGAGCTTCCATCGTGACGGTTGCTCCGCTTTCAAACTGAAGAGTGGCCATTCCCTCCGTGAGTTGCAAGGTGCCGACGCTGAGTTCTGCGCCTTTGTTTGTGGGCAGTTCGGATCCTGCCCAGCGAGCGTTGGTGGCTTCGGATAGAGTCGCTACAATTTCCTGGTTTTTTTCCGGGCGAAAAGCAAGGACCGCGATGAGACTGAGGACAAGTGCCGCGGCGATCGCCCAGGGGAGACTCTTGAGTTTCGATGGATTTAGATCCTGCTTTTCTGCAAGAAGTGAAGGCAGGAGATCGCGGGAAGCGGCAAGACTCCCATGAAGAGTTGCTGCTTCAACATAAGCTTTTCGAAGAGTTTCATCTTTGATTACCTCTTCCTGAAAATTGGCCCACTCTTCGTCTGAGAGTTGCTGATGGATCGCCTTTTCTATTCGTTCATCGGGTTTCATAAGGCGGAGGGGGAAAGGGTGTTTGAAATGCAATCGCTGAGGGAAGCCCGAACCCGGCTGAGCAGTCGATATACAGCACTATCGGTTCGCTTGGTAAGAATGGCGATTTCTCCGATATCACGATCTTCATAATAGCGGAGCAGGATCAGCTTACGGTGAGCATCCGGCAGCTTTTGCAAACATTGATGCAAGGCTTCAGACCTCCGGTCAGGAGACTCCGTCTGACTGTCCAGTTCCCGGGCGATTGACTCGACAAAGGCCGGGTTCTGAGAAAATCTGTCCCGTCGTTTTTCCGAACGGCGGTAATTCAAAATCTGATTGAGGGCAATTTTTCTCGCCCATGCCAGGAAGTTTGTTCCTTCAGAAAATGAACCGAAGTGTTTCCACATTACGATTTTGCAGGACTGAATAATGTCGTCTGCGTCTGCCAGATTAGGGACAAGTGTATGAACGTAGGCAGCAAGTGACTTCTCGTTCTCATTCAAGAGGACAAGGTAAGACTCTGCGCTGGGTTCGGGAGTTTCTTCAGACATGTTCAACAAGGGTAGGTCCGGACTCCGGAGCTTTTGGACATAAATGTGATTATTTTTTACCGTCGAATTCTCGTTAGGTTTTTCACTTCTCGTGAGGAGTTTTATAAATTCATTACAATTTCATTACAATTTTGCAGTGGAGCCGAAAGAACGCTGCGATTACCTCTGTATTCGATAAGGAGAGCCAGTAACGAAAAACCAAAAAGGAGGATCAATGATGACAACGCAAGAATATGAAACGGATATAGCTGATCAGTTTGCAGAAGAGTCTACTCAACACAACCCGCTTCCCGAAGTAAGCGAATTGGGTGCAACACCACTTTTGTTTCGGGAAGGGGACGATGTCTTTCTGGAACAAGGTGCCGAGGCAGATACCCATCTCTGTATCAAGTGCTCGCATCCATCCAAAAAAATCGTGAACAAAGCGCTGAGAAACCCAAAGAATCCGGGGACGTGGTTTGGAGGTTGCCGAAGGATAGAAATCGGACTTTGTAAGAAGCATGCCGAAAATTATGCGGTGGCGAAAGCTCTGACCTTCTCCTTGCTTGGATTGGGTATTATATTTGTCGGTATCGGAGCGGCGACCTCAGGGATCCCGCTGATGGTGGCAGGGGCCGTGTGTTGTTCCGCGTGTGGCGTGTTTCGAGCCCGGGTTCCGGTCTCATCGCCTAACGGCAAAGATGAGTATTCAATTATCCACGGAGTCGGGGAAGCCTTCAAGGCAACTCTCCCTGAGTTTCAGTCACCGGCACCGACGGAGATGGAAGAGGAGTAGCCGTCTCTGAAAGGTCGGACGTCATTGCGGTACTGAAGCGGTATTGCATAGATTTCTATCGGGGTCTATAGACCTCCATAGAAATGTCCGACAACCATTCACAGAAGGCGTATCGACACATTCGGCAGAAACTTCTCGACGGAGCGGTATTGCCCGGAGCGCGCCTTTCCTATGGATCAATAGGAAAGGAAATCGGGGTTAGCGCAACTCCGGTTCGTGAGGCTGTAGGGCAGCTTGCCAGCGAAGGCTTTGTGGAGCTTGTTCCTCAATTGGGGGCGGTGGTTCGGGAGCTGAGCAGAGAGGAAGCGATTGAATTGTATGAAACGCGGGAAGCCCTCGAGTCCTATGCTGCTGCAAGGGCAGCGGAGCGGATTAGCGAACGCTTGCTGACTGAGTTGCGTCGCAACCTGGACCAATCGGCAAAGTTGGTCGAGAAGGTGAAATCTTCCAGCAGGGGAGTTGCCAGTGAGGCGACAGCGAAACAGTTTCACTCACTCGATCTGGGTTTCCACATGCTTGTAATTGAAGCCTCACGGAATCGACGAATGCTGAAAGTGGTTGGGGATTCACATATTCTGACCCGTATTTTTCAGGCGGACCGGCACGAGTTCAGTCGGGATATCCTTTCGAAGACTCGCGAGGAACACGAGGCTATCTATGATGCCCTGTCTTCTCACGATGCGGACGCGGCTTATGAATCGATGAAACTTCACATTCGTAACAGCCTTGATTTGACTCTGGCTGAACGTGACCGGGCCACGGAAGGTGATCGCTGGTGGGCGGGAAATTGAAACTTTAATAATTATGAAAACGAAAATCGGATTCTGGATTGCTGCTGTGTCGGCTTTATTGGCCTGTCAGGGAATAGGGCAGGACTGGAAGTTAAACGAATTGAAATACAACAATCCGGGACTGGATGTGGATTTGGGTGTTGGGCTCTGGGCCTGGCCGATGCCGATGGATTACGATGGTGACGGGGATATGGATCTGCTGGTTGCTTGTCCGGATAAGCCTTCAAACGGCGTCTATTATTTTGAGAATCCGACTCAGGATCCGAAGAATAAAATGCCGGTTTTCAAAGCAGGTGTTCACCTTGGAAAGACCGGTCACAACATGCAGGTGAGCTATGTTGATGGAGAACCGAGGATTTTGCGATCCAACGGTGAGTATCTGAATTTCAAGGAAGAGGGATTCAAGAAAGTGACGAAGGTTTATCCGAGCACCAATTTTCACAAAGGTAAGACTCGCGCGCACATGTGGCGGTATGTGGACTGGGAAGGTGATGGCGATCAGGACCTCGTTGTGGGTATTGGTGACTGGACGGATTATGTTTGGGATCAGGCTTATGATGCGGAAGGGCGTTGGCGAAACGGTCCCTTACACGGGTTTGTCTCTGTCTCTTATACACATCTCCGAGCCCACGAGACCGAGGCTGATCTC
>CAJXQE010000341.1 GCA_913058215.1 uncultured Verrucomicrobiales bacterium | reverse complement strand
CGTCAGATGTGTATAAGAGACAGGAATACGAAAGCCATTGGTCTTTTCAAGCAATTGAAAATCCGGAGTCTCCAAAAGTGAAAAATTCCGACTGGGCGAAAAATGGGGCCGACCCGTTTATCCTGGCGCAATTGGAGGAAAAAAATATCAAGCCCTCCCCGCAAGCAGATCCTTACACTTTGGTTCGACGACTTTCGCTGGATCTAGTAGGGCTTCTCCCGGACCCGAAGAGAATCGAATCCTTTGTCAATGAGTTCAAAAAAGACGATGACGCGGCGGTGAAAAAATTGAGCGATGAGTTGCTTTCCAGTCCTCATTATGGCGAGCGCTGGGGACGTCATTGGCTCGATCAGGCACGTTATGCGGACTCTAACGGATACACTATCGACGGCGAACGGACGATGTGGCCCTTTCGGGACTGGGTAATTCGGGCAGTGAATGATGATCTGCCCTTTGATCAATTTACGATCGAGCAGCTGGCCGGCGATTTGTTGGAGAATCCGACCAAGGCACAGTTGGTCGCTACCGGATTTCATAGAAATACGCTGATTAATCAGGAAGGCGGCACGGATGACGAGCAGTTTCGCAATGAGGAGATGGTTGACCGGGTCAATACCACCGGCGCTGTCTGGCTGGGCCTGACGATGAGTTGTGCGCAATGCCACACTCACAAGTTCGATCCGATTACTCACCGCGAATATTTCGAGATGTTTGCGTTTTTCAATCAGGGGGAAGACATCAATAATGTCAGCACCACCGTCGAAGTTGCTAAAGGGGAAATGTTTCTGAAGGATGTGGATCCGGATAAGCAGTCAGCCTACGAAGCAGCGAAGAAAAAAGTGTCGGAACTGGCGGCATCCAAAGGAAAGCGGCAGAAGGAATGGGAGAAGACAGCGCTGACGGAGAAAGAAGGAACGGAGTCCGGTCCCGGTGCGGATTGGAAATCTATAAAGCCTCTGGAGTTTTCCGCTAAGTCGGCAGAATTGAAACTGCTTGAAGATGATTCGCTGCTAGCGGGCACCGGGGATCCCATGGAAACTTACACGATCAAGCTACCTGCTCCCGAAAAGCCGACGGCAGCAGTTCGGATGCGTCTGATTCCTGATAAGTCATTACCGAACAAGGGGCCGGGTCTTGCCGGTAATGGAAATATCGTTCTGACACGTGTCGAATTTCGACAAGGTGAAAAGAGCCTGACGGTGGCACGGGCGCAGGAAGATCACGCTCAGCCGGGATTTTCGGCTTCCTTCACGATTGATAACGATCCGGATACCGGATGGGCAATCAATGTCGGAAAAGGGAGTGCTGCGGGCGCGAAAATGAATGCGGAACATGAAGCTCACTACATCTTCGCCGAACCCGTTCTGCCTGCCGGAGGTCCCATCGAAGTCGTGATGCGGCATGAGAAAAATAAGGCCTACAATGTGGGTCGGTTTGCTTTTGATTTTTCCGGGTCAGCTCCACTGGAAGTGAAAGCTGACAAGCTGTTCACGGTTTTGAAAAAAGAGGAGAAGGCCAGGAGCACTGACGAAAAGAAATTCCTTACGGCTGAGTTTGCCAAAGTGGATGTGGAATTGAAAAAGGCAAACGATGCCCTGAATGATGCCAAAAAGGCTTTGGGATTGGGTTCGGCGGCCAAGACGATGATCATGGCCGACAAGAAGAAAGATTTTCGGGACACCTACATTCACACCCGTGGCGATTTTCTACGGAAGGATGAGAAAGCTGGAAAGTTGAAGCCGGGTGTGCCCTCCGTTTTTCCGGAAATGAAAGCACCGGTCGAAAAACGGAATCGACTCGATCTCGCAAAATGGCTGATGCAAGCGGATCATCCGATGACAGCGCGGGTCACGGTGAACCGGGTTTGGATGCGCTACTTTGGAAAGGGAATTGTTGAAACGGAAAATGATTTCGGGACCCAGGGGACTTATCCAACTCATCCCAAATTACTCGACTGGCTGGCGACGAAATTCATCGAAAGCGGATGGTCGATGAAAGAACTCCACCGTTTGATCGTGAATTCTTCGACCTACCGGCAGTCTTCTAAAATGCGTCCGGACTTGAAAGAGGTGGATCCATTGAATTATTTGTTGGCGAGGCAGAACCGAATCCGGGTCGATGCGGAGTTGGTTCGCGACACCGCTCTCAGTGCAAGCGGATTGATCTCCAGAGAGATCGGTGGACCGGGAGTGACTCCGCCTCAACCGGAAGGAGTGTATTCCTTTACCCAGCGGAAACAGACCTGGAATACCGCGACAGGGGCGGATCGATATCGTCGAGCCATGTATGTGAAATTTATTCGCAGCGCCCCTTATCCTTTGCTGACGACTTTTGATTCCCCGGATTTCCAAAGTGTCTGCACCGCGAGAATTCGATCCAATACGCCCTTGCAGTCGCTGACGATGGCCAATGATGAAGCCCTCTTCGAAATGGCTCAAGGACTGGGCACCCGGATGATGACGGAAGTTCCCGGAACGGACAGCGCTTCTAATCGCAAACGAATCCGCCACGGGTTTCTTTTGAGTCTGGCCAGAGCCGGACGGCCGGAGGAAGTGGAATTGCTGGCGAAATTTCAGGAACAACAGGTCGCTGCCTTTTCAGAGGATGAAGAGGCGGCAAAGAAAGTGGCGGCAAGTGAAGTCAAAGAAGGATTCAGCCAGGCTCAGGCGGCAAGCTGGACTGCAGTGGCACGCGCTTTGATGAATACGGACGAATTTGTCACACGCGAGTAAGCTGGTATTTTCGGGCTTGGCCTTTCTCCTGGGAGGAGTCGCCATTGCGGAGGAATAGGTGCCGGAGCATCTGAAGCTGGCGGCTTGAAAGAGTGAAATCCTACTCGCGTGAGCGGATCACGAGAGTGGGAGCCGGCAGGGTTGGGTGCCTGTGGCTCGCGATTCCATGGACCAGTCCTCCGCCTTCGGTTTCCTTCGTGTTTCGAATAACAACCAACGAAGCAAATTTGCCCTTTTGCTTTTGAAGGAACTCGCTCAGTCGGGAATCATCGATGCCGAATTCGCCTCGCTGG
Source organism: uncultured Verrucomicrobiales bacterium (assembly GCA_913058215.1). Classification (GTDB taxonomy): domain Bacteria; phylum Verrucomicrobiota; class Verrucomicrobiia; order Verrucomicrobiales; family DEV007; genus Arctic95D-9. Next base: position 5,098 of record CAJXQE010000341.1, on the reverse strand, counting down.
AATCCCTGCTCTACACTGAATTTTCCAAGAAGAACGGCTCCTTCTTTTTTCAGGGTATCGCCTGTGGAAAACTCATTGGCTGGTGCGGAATTCCAGGCAATGGTCGATTCCTGCCACTGGTCTGAATGAGGGCCGGTCAGTCCGTATACGGAAAATTCCGAGTCGAGAAGATGAGAAGCCAGGCCCCAGCCGGTGGGGGCGAAATTCAGTTTCAATTCCGCCTCTACGATTTGTGATGGATCCAGGGTGCTCAGGTCAAAGCCCAGGTAAGCCTTCCGATGCGGACCTCTCGTGTCGGAACTGTTTTTCAGCAGCAACAAGATTTCAGAGTGGTGGTGGGCGACGTCGACTGAGTAAACGTAGGCATCGCGAGAACTTGGGATCTTTGTCCACTCAGGGCCTCGCTGGAGAGGCTGGGTCGAGTGAACCCATTCGGTTTCGTCGGGTGCGGCAGTTGCCTGTCCTATTGAGTCTCCAGCCACAAAGTTGGTTTCGCCGGTTTTTAAAGTGACGATCTCCCCGCTTTCAGGATGCTCGACTTCGACCAGACCCTCAAAAACCTGAGTCTGGGTAGCCCCGGTTAATGAATCCACATTTACGGCAAAGCGGGTTCCATAATCGACGACTTTTGCCGCGGGAGTGGAGATTTGAAATCCCAGCGCTGAATCCGGAATGTCTGCGACAGCTGTGCCACTCACAAGGCGGCAGTTCATCCCGTTGATTAACTCGACGACAGCGGGAGCTTCGAGGACAACCTCCGCTCCCGAATCGAATCGCAAGGTGGCAAGTCCTTCCGCCAAACGGAGGGTTCCTGCAGAAAGTCGTGCGCCTTCAACTGTCGGAAGATTTGCGCTTTCCCAGCGGGCGGCCCTGGTTTTTTCCATTGTCACAAAAGCGCCGGACCCGGGATCGGGCTGTCCCAGAAAGAGCACTCCGAGAAGAGCGGAAATCGCAAGAACCGCTGCTGTTAAAGCGGACCATGTCAGGATGTTCGGAGATTGGCGAGACACCGGGGGCAGTGGGATGACATTGTCTGACTCACTGATGTATTCCCAATGAAGTGCAGCGTGGTCATGCAGAAAATCGGCAAAGGCACGGCGCTGTTCCGGGTCGTCGCGGAGCAAGGTTTCCAATTCCTCCCGGCTGGATTCATCGAGGCGACCTTCAATGTGTCCATTCGCCAGTTCGATAAGCTTTTGGTAAGATTCGTCCGTCATGATGCCTGGCTGGTTTGACGTTCAACACATTCGTAGAGAGATTTTCGCAAGCGGCTGAGAAGCCGGTAGACCGCTCCTTCAGTTCGCTCGACCCGATGGGAAATCTTTTCAATGGATGCTTCGTCGCGGTAGCGCATTTGGACAATGGTTCGGTGATCCTCCTTGAGTTTGAGAAGGCATTGTTTGAGTGCCTCTTCACGTTTTACCCAACGGCCTTCGCGGTGAGCTGATTCGGATTCTTCATTGAGGATGTGAAGCGTTTCCTCGTTCAGAAAACCGGAAGGCTGACGTTTCACTTTTCGCCGATAGGAAAGGATTTGGTGAAAAAGAACTTTGCGGGCCCATGCAGCGAAATTGGTTCCCAGTTCGAATTTTTCAAAATTACGCCACATCACTACTTTTCCCTCCTGCAGAATATCCTGAGCATCCTGGGGGCAGGAAATGAGGCCGGTTACGTAAATGCCGAGTCGCTTCTCGTGCTCGGTGAGGAGTCGGAGAAAAGCTTCTGTTCGATCTTCGGATGAGTCAGCCATTCAGATAAATAAGGCAGAGTTCCCGGGTTTTGGACAAAAATTGTTTATTCAATCGGGGGAGGAACCGCGAAGAATCCCGATTTGTGGCCATCCGGGTAATTCAGACCTGATTCGTATAAGGGATTTTTAACACGAATTGGATAGATTGTCTGACTGGGATGGATGATTCCCTTTTCCCAACTATAGCGCAATCGAGTGACCCTTTTCCTTGTCCAAAATAGAGTAGACTGGCCTTTATCCCGTGAGAATGCCTGCAAAACCCACCATTGGCGCGATGACTTTGTTCTTCGTGTTCCTGAATTCCGGAGTCCTTCACGGCACGGAAGGTTTTGGCTTTTTCAAAACGAAGGTCGAACCCATCCTCGTAGAGCGCTGCTACGAATGTCATTCCGAGGAAGCTGGAAAGCAAAAGGGCGGACTTTGGCTGGATCGAAAGGCCGCGTGGCAACAGGGCGGTGATGTCGGACCGGCAATCATTCCCGGTGACGTGGACCAATCCTTGCTGGCGCATTCTATTCGCTACCTGGACGAAGATCTCCAGATGCCTCCGAAAGGTCGAATCCCGAAAGAAGAAATTGCCATTCTCGAGGAGTGGATTGCGATGGGAGCCCCTGACCCCCGCGATGCGCAATTGGCGGGAGCCGTTCGGAAAAAGGCGATCGATTTTGAATCGGAGCGTCAGAAGTGGGCGTTTCGATCCCATGAGGGAACCCCTGTTCCGAAAGTGAAGAATGCAGACTGGGGAACGGGGGCGATTGATTCCTTTATCCTCGCGGAACTGGAGAATCAGAATCTGACTCCAACGAAAGATGCGGCTCCCAATGCTCTTTTGAGGCGGACTTATTTTGATCTGACTGGATTGCCGCCAACTCCTGAAGAGGTTCAGGCGTTTGCCGAAACCCCCACGAGGGAGGCCTTTGAGATCATCGTTGAAGATCTATTGTCCCGGCCTGCCTTCGGGGAAAAGTGGGGCCGACACTGGCTCGATGTAGCCCGCTATTCCGATTCAAACGGTGGGGACCGGAACTTCACGTTTCACCAGGCGTGGCGCTATCGAAATTACGTGATCGATTCTTTCAATCGCGACCGATCCTTTTATGAGTTTGTCAGTCAGCAGCTCGCTGGTGACCTGATGAACTCAGAGTCGGATCAGGAACGGGCCGAGCAGATGATCGCTTCGGGTTTTTTGGCGATTGGTCCGAAGATGTTGACCGAGCGGGACAAAGAAAAGTTGCGTCTCGATACCGCAGACGAGCAGGTCGATACCGTGGGGCGTGCATTTCTCGGGCTGACGATGGGGTGTGCCCGCTGTCATGATCATAAGTTCGATCCGATTACTCAGGTGGATTACACGGCGATGGCCGGGATCTTTCGTTCCACTCAAATTATCATGGGAACGCAGAATGGTTGCGTCAACGTCGCCAGTTGGGTTGAGCAGCCGCTTCCGGGGCCGGGAGGAGATGCGGTTAAGGAAAAAGTCGAGCGTATGGAAATGGCGATGAAGCTCGTCGTTGATAAACAGTTTCGGAACAAAGCAGGAGGAAAGATGACCGTCGACAAACTTCCTCTATCGGGAGTGATTTACGATGAAGCGGATGCTGAGAAATCAGGGGAATGGAAGACTTCCGCGTTTTCGAAAAACCGGGTAGGCGCTGGTTATTTTCACGATGATAAGTCCGGGAAAGGGGAAAAGAGAGTCGTCTTCCGGGCCAGTCTTCCGGAGAGCGGAGTCTACGAGGTTAGGCTCTCCTACAATGGCGATGAGCGCTACGCGAAGAATGTCCCGATCACCGTGGAAGGCTGGAGAAAAGTGGAGCGGGTATCTTTGGATCAGTCAAAAAAAGCCGAAGTAGCCGGACTCTTCCAGCCGATTGGGCAGTTCAAATTCGAGAAGGGTGGACGGGCCAATGTCATCATCGAAACGAAGGGGACAAGCGGCTATGTCATCGTTGACGCGATACAATTTATCCCGGTGGAGGAGATTGCCGGTGAAGCGAAAGCCTTGTCGGAAATGGATCTGGAATCCGATGAGGCTCAACTTTTCTCCATGAGCGAAGGCGATCTCAAAAAGGAACTGAGTAAGTTGCTGGAGGAACTTCGTAAAGCCGAAGTGGCGATGACTCCGCGCGATGCGAAAGACGCCGGTGACATCAATCTCCGGGTGAGAGGCGAGGTCAATCAGCTCGGAGCTGTCGTGAAACGGAGTTTCCCAAGGGTATTGAATCCTGATGGTCCCCCGGAAATACCGAAGGGATCCAGTGGCCGATTGGAATTGGCTGCATGGATGACTTCACCGGAGAATGCCTTGCTCGATCGGGTGATGGTTAACCGGATCTGGCATCACCTTTTCGGAAGAGGAATCGTAAAATCGGTCGACAATTTTGGAGCCCTGGGAACGAGGCCGACTCATCCCGAGTTGCTGAATTATCTAGCGAGTGAATTCCGGAAAAGCGAAGGCTCGGTGAAGTCTCTTGTAAAGCAGATCGTCATGAGTCGCGCCTATCAGATTGGTGCAGATGCCGATGAAACATTAGCGGAGGCCGATCCGAAAAACGAATTATTCGGCCGTCAGAACCGGCGCCGACTCACTGCCGAGGAAATTCGCGACAGTGTCCTGACATTGGGAGGAAATTTAAGCGAGGAACCTGGAAGAAACACCTCTTCAAAATATGGAGTCGATCTCGATAAACCAATGAATTTTGCCAAAGAGGAATTGCGCACGGTTTATCTTCCCATCGCCCGAAACAACGGAGTGGCGGAACTGGAAGTCTTCGATGTCGCGAATCCGGACCTGGTGAGTGGGAGCCGGGCGGAAACGACGGTGCCCACGCAGGCACTGTATTTGTTAAACAGTGATTTCTACAAGAGCCGGGCAAAGGAGATTGGGAATATGGCATTGGCCGCCGGAGAGAATCCCGATGAGGAAGTCACCTGGCTGTATGAAAAGATTCTGAACCGCGCCCCCTCGCAATCGGAAGTGCAGCGTGCCGGTGCGTTTATCGCAGAGATCAGCGGAGGAGCGGAATCCGAAACTGCTTTGAAGGATGCCTACGGGCATTTCGCTCATTTGTTGCTCGTTTCGACCGAGTTTTTGTTTTTAGATTAATGTTCTTATGAGCCCGCTTTCCACAGCCTGTCTGAATTACGATGCTCCCGCCCTGACGCGTCGGGGTCTCCTACAAGGGGCTGCCTGTGGTTTCGGATCCCTCGCATTTTCAGCAATGGCTGCAAGAGCAGAAAATGCGGTTGCTCATCATGCCCCGAAAGCGAAACGAGTGATTTTTCTCTTTATGCATGGAGGGCCATCACAAGTGGATACCTTTGATCTGAAGCTGTCTCTTATACACA
>CAJXQE010000340.1 GCA_913058215.1 uncultured Verrucomicrobiales bacterium | reverse complement strand
ATCAGCCTCGGTCTCGTGGGCTCGGAGATGTGTATAAGAGACAGGATACCTGGAAGAATCTTACCGCGCAGGGAAACCACTGGAAAGATCGGTTCACCAATCGATTCGAACGGGAGTGGGACAGACTTCAGGAATCTCTATCCCAGCCCTCACCGACTCCCCGCACCCTCGAATCCGAAAAGGAATACGCAGCATTCCTTGGTAAAATCCCGCTTCAGTTCATCACTCCTGAAGAGGTGATTCGTCCGCATCGCAATATTCGAAACGGAGTTCCCAACGAGTTACCACCGCGATCTTATTGGGCACGAATCGAAAAGACTTTGCTGGTGGCCGACCAAATCCGCCGTCGTTTAAAAAGGCCTCTTCACCTGATTAATTCTGCCTACCGAAGCCCTTCCTACAATAAGGCCTGCCCCGGGACAGCAACCTGGTCTTACCACATGAAGAACCAGGCTCTTGATCTCATGTTTACAGGCGGATCAACAGATGCCGCAGAAGTTGCCAAAAAGCTTCGCGCCGAGAGATTCTTCAAGGGTGGAATCGGGACTTACCCCAACTTCATTCATATTGATACAAGGGGTTCCAACGCCACCTGGGAAGCATAGTTGCCCGTGGCGGGAGCGCCCTTTCAAAAATTCAGCCGCTCTGAGGGAGTCCGTCTATCCTTGCCTGCATCGCCTTTTCCGGTTTCTTTCACGAGAGCAAAATTTTCTGAAAACATCAATGAGGCTGGATCATTTCATCGCAAAATCTTCAGGAATCAGTGAACGTTCTGCGAAAGAACTGATCGCCTCCGGCAAGATCACTGTGGATCAAAAAATTTCCCGCAACTTGCGAGAAGAAGTCTCCCGTTTCTCCTCAGTCAGCCTTGAAGGCCAATCCGTTCAAGAACCAGTCGAACGCCACTATCTGATGATGAACAAACCAGTCGGAGTTCTCAGTGCCACGGTCGACGACCAACACGAGACCGTTCTCGATCTGATTGATCTCCCGGACAAAGTCAGCCTCCACCTCGCGGGCCGGCTCGACCGCAGCTCTTCGGGTCTTGTCCTTTTAACCAACGATGGCAAGTGGTCGGAAAGCCTTACGGAACCGGATCGAAAAGTCGCCAAGGTGTATCTCGTCGAAACTGACCGCCCGATTCCCGCCGTGGCAGTGAACAACTTTGCCGAAGGTTTTGAGTTCTCCCCCGAAGGAATCACAACCCGTCCCGCCGGCCTGGAACTGCTTTCAGATTACAGGGCCCGTGTAACTTTACACGAAGGGAGATACCATCAAATCAAAAGGATGTTTCACCGAATCGATGGGATCAAACTTCGCTCTCTTCATCGAGTTTCCATCGGAGGAATCGCCCTGCCGGATGACCTCGCCCCGGGTGAATGGAGAAGAATCGATCCTTTGGCGATTACTCCTTGAGAATCCCGTAAACATCTTCGCCTTCAAACACGGGAGCTTTGGGGATCACGGCCCCCGTTGCTTTGGGTTTCAAAGGGACTGCTTTAATTCCAGTTGATTCCCTCTGCTTCACCAGGCCTACAAGATTTTCATAACCGCCGGAAAGTTTTTCACCAATCTCAGCCCAGACAGGCAGGGCGAGATCCCGGCTGAAAGCTTCAGGATAAATGGTTTCAGGCTTGTCCATTCCCACCCAGATCCCCCAGGAATATTTTGAGTTAAACCCCAGAAACCAGGCATTGTCAAAGTTGACCGTGGTTCCGGTCGTTCCACCTATTTTCCCCCGCAAAGGGTTGAGAGACTTGACCAAGTTCGGACGGGCTCTTCGAAAAATTGCTTCCGACAACATTTCACTAATATCATTCGCAACATGTTCCTCAATGGCCCGGACTTTCTCCCGGGTGCGGTCACCCTCACGGTCATATAAAATCAGGCCGTCCCGATCCACAATCCGATCGATCATTCCAGTCCCGGCGCATCGAATTCCCCCGTTAGGGAAAACAGTGTAGGCATGGGTCATTTCCAGCAGACTTACTTCACCCGCTCCAAGAAAAGCGGAAGGAAACTCCGGCAAGTCGGACCGAATCCCCGTGCGATAGACCACATCTTTGACCGCATCCAAACCGACTTGAAACCCCAAACGAACCGTGGCTGCATTCTTCCCCTCAACCAGCGCTCGCCTGGCCGTAATTTTACCAAGGTATTCCCGGGCATCCCCTTCCGCTCCCCATTCTCCGAGAATTCCTTCCTCCCCACCAAGCATAACTTCGCGGTTATCAAGAGGAGCATCGAACAGAATACTCCCCGGTGTGGCGATGCGCCCCTCGAAAGCGGCGGCATAAACAAAAGGAGCGAAGGCCGTGCCGGCTGGCCTCAGGGAAAGCGATACCCGGTCATATTCGCTTTCCTGAAGATCACGACTGGCAACCACGCTGATGATCCTTCCGGTTCTGTTCTCGATCACTACTGCAGCGCCCTGCAAATAGTCCGGTTTCTCAATTTTACCTGCATGAAAATCCTCCCGGGTTGGGTGGGGATATCCATTCGAACCCTTTTCTGTTTCGATAGAGGTGATCTGATTCGAAATCGCTTTTTCGCTGGCCTCTTGAATCCGGGGATCGATCGATGTCTGAATCTCAATACCATTCAAATCATTCCGTCCCAAAAGCCTGACCGCTTCCTCCTGAACCTTTGCGAGCAAGTAGCGCGGCTGATTGTTACGGCCATCGTTTTTCACGGCTCTGGTTACCGTTTTCATAATCAAATCCGCTTTCTCTCTTGCCAGAAAACCTTCTGCGACCATCCGGTTCAACACCCGGTTACGAGCAAGGCTTGCCGCTTCGAAATTCTTAAATGGGGAGAGTGGATTGGGACTTCGAATGAGACCACAAATCATCGCTGACTCATCAATCGACAATTCTTCCGGTGTCTTTCCAAAATAACCTTGCGCCGCTGCCCCAAGCCCCCAAAACCCATTCCCCAGGTAGATTCGATTCAGGTAATGAGTGAGAATCTCGGGCTTGGTAAACTTTTTTTCAATCCGACTGGATACGAAAATCTCCAGAAACTTGCGGTCCATGTTCCGCCCCCCGAGATCCAAGGAATTCCGTGCGAGTTGCTGGGTGATAGTACTCGCTCCCTGGTCGATTTCTTTTTTCCGAATGTTGGCGATGGCAGCTCTCATCATCCCCTGCAAATCGTAACCGGGATGCGAATAATAACGGGAATCTTCAGCGGCCAACAGAGCTTTGATAAAATGATCAGGGATCTCATCAGGATCGAGAAGGATTCGATGTTTTTCGCTGATCGCCCCCAATTGATCACCATTGGCGTCTCGAACCAAGGCTCCCTCAGTCAGGGCTGACACATCGAGAATCTGATACTCCTGAGCCCGGTCATAGTATTGCTTTCCATATACATAAGCGATGATCGCGATCGCAAGACAGACAACAAAAAAGAGGCCAAAGCTCCAGCGCCAGAAGGGATGCAGCAACCATCGAAATTTGGCAAAGAAGGCTCGCAGAAAGGCGAATCGCTTTTCTTTGCGCGGACGCTCCTTCAATTCGATCTTTTCCATAGCCACCACGAAACGGCAATCAACGACCAAACAGCCTCGAAAAGAGGCCTCCTCTACGTCGAGTCGTCCCATCATTTTGTGAAGCCGGACGGCGTTGGTCGAAGATCGAGAAAATCCCTGAATTCCTTCGCCCTGTGTCATTAAAGATCCCCTCCTCCAACAATTCAAAACTGTCGTAGGCTCGCCCACCTTTCAAGTTTGGAGCGGAGGTCAGATGCCTTTTCGGTACGGACACGTAATATTGATCAGGCTTGGCGTAAACTTTCTTTAGGAAATCAGCAATCACCGGGGCTGCATTTCCCCCTCCGCTCATGCTTTCTCCGTAACGTCCCTCACTGAGGACCGCAAACGCAATCCTCGGCTTCTCAGAATCCACAAATCCCGTGAACCAGGCGAGCCGCCGTTCCTGTCCTCCGTGAGTCCACTGCGCGGTTCCCGTTTTCCCGAAAACGTAAGGCTTCGACATTCCGGCAGCCTGGCCAGTGCCGCCGCCGTAGTTGACGACTCCCCACATCCCGTCTCTTACCGTGTCGATGTGCTCAGTAGCATAGGGCAGCTTCAGCGGGATAATATCTTCGCGCGAAACATTTGCCGGATCCAGTGCCGCCTGAGTTTGCTTCACCAAACGAGGACGCAAAGAAAGTCCGCGAGTAGCGAAAACTCCCATCGCACTGGCCATTTGCAATGGTGAAACCAGAACAGCGCCCTGCCCGATCGATACGTTCGCCAACCCACGCCTGCTGGAAAAAATCTCCGGATGATTTCCAGACGATACGGTATCGAGCTCAACCAGAGGTGCTTTTCCAATCCCAAAGTGTTCCATTGCCTCGTGGATGGGACGATCTCCGGTTCGAAATGCAGCCTGATAAAACCACGTGTTGCAGGATCTGAGAATCGCAAATTTCACATCCAGAACGCCTTCATGATTTCGATTCCAGTTCTTGAATATCCTGCCGTCCACATCCAGAGCAGGAGGTCCTGAAAACATCGTCCGGCTCGAAATCATTCTGCTCTGCAGTCCGGCAAGAGCGATGATGGGCTTGAAGGTCGACCCGGGTGGGTATTCTCCGGTAACGGCTCTGTTAAAGAGCGGACCCGCCGGATCATCTGCGATCTGAAGGTATCTTTCCTTGGTAATTGAAGGTACAAATTCGTTAGGGTCGTATCCGGGGTGGGAAACCATCGCGAGAATTTCCCCTGTATCCGCATCGATCGCCACAAACGCTCCATGCCGCCCCGTTTTTTCAAGACGACGCGCCGCAAGCTCCTGCATTTCCAGATTCAAGGACATCACCACAGTTTCCCCGGGCACGGGAGGGGAAAGCATTTCCCGGTTCAACTCCCTGCCTTTTGAATCGTAGAGGATGCTGATTGTCCCCGGAGTTCCGGAAAGTCGCTTATTGTAAGTTCTCTCCAGCCCTGTCCGGCCTTCATCAGACGGAGTTAAGTATTCATCCCGTCCAATCGGTCCGTGCTGGTCGGGCATCGATTTTCCAACGAAACCAATCAGATGGGATACTGAAGGTTCGCGGCTGTATTCGCGAAGGAAATAATCCTGCCATACAAGAGGTGCCTCGTACCCCGCTTTGAAAACTTCGGCGTCTGCAATGGCAAGATCATCGAGGGCTCCACTGATCGGAAAAGGAAACAACTTTCGATGCTCCCAGTGACGCAAAACATCTTCTTTGGAGGGATATTCGATTCCTGAAACGCTTTCAGAAACTTCATTTACCAGATGAGACAGGGCAGCAAATACTTCTTCTCCGGTATTCGCATCATTCAGAGAAGCAAGCCTAACGGCCAGTCGCTTCGCAGACCGATTGGTAACCAGGGGCTCCCCGTTTCGATCCACGATCAGGCCTCTCGGCGCAGGGATCTTGATAAGGAATGTGAAGACATCACTGCGACTCGTCAGTGGGGGAATGAATCCGGACTTTTGCTCAACGGCCTTATCAGTGCCCGAAGCAAGGGCAAGAAAAGTCGACAAAAGAAGTGTGAGGAGCAGGCGTACCATGAGGGAGAGGCATTGGCCTGAATATGCCGCCATCCCCTCCATTTGTCAGGGCAATAATCGAAAATTTTGCGGGATTTCGCTACACGGGAGAAAAGAAATCGGAACCATAGCGATGAGCGAACTGAATCAAACTTTCCGATGTGAAAGTGACTCCCCTGTGTCATCAGATCCGGCGTATTTTCAAGTGGGAAAAATGGATTCCCAGCTGGGATCTCAGGATCCAATACCGGAAGTTGTTAGCCAAATCGTCAGCTGGCAATTCTCAGAAGTGAGCCTGAAGAAGTTGCCGCTATCGTCCCAAAATCAATATCTGTTTTGCCTGCTCTACCCCTTTCAAGGCAGCCCTGGTCATTACTGGTTTTGTTGGACCTCCTGATCGGTAGCCAATCTCAGAGTTCCGTATACCCGGGTATCAGCGGCTCGCTCTTCAAGAACATGAAACTCATCGAATTCAGCAAATCCGTTTGACGAGGCATCACCAAACTCCAGAGTAAAGGCGAGGAGCGTGCCCTGAAGATTGAAATAGTTGGTTTGACTGCTTTGGGTAATTAGAACGTAGTCAGCCGAGCCCCACGCATCGGAACCATTTCCGCGATAGTTCCCATAGTTGGAGGTATTGATCAGGTCGAAATCAAAGGTGAAATTTGTGGCCGCATCATAACCGGAAATGACCAGATCAAGATCGAGGTCAAGCTTCACAGAGGATGCCCCGGTATTGGCAAGAATGCTCCCGTTGTAATAATCGAGGTATCCTAAATCGAAACGAATTCCGAATTCGGTATCGTCATTTCCCTCCCCATCGAACTGCATGAAACTTTCCGAGAGCCCATTGATGTAACGGCCATAACTATTGTAGGTGCGTCCCCAGTAGAAATTGTCGTCCGCGGTCTGCCGCCACCGAAGGCCCCAGGATCCCTCGGCGGAGTGAAATTCTGCTTCAGCCTCGCCGATAACACTAAAGGGAATGTAATCGATGACAGAGGATGAATTCTCGCTGTTTTCGTAATAAATGTTATCAGATTTTGAACGAGCCTCCACGATAACATCGGCCTCATATATCTCGCTATCGATGACAAAAGGTTGGTCGTAGACCTGCCACGGACCATGGCTCATTCGGTATTCGATATAGGAAGGGTCTCCCGGGTTAGGGTCTGAAAGAGAGACTGTTGAATAACGCGAAGAGAATGCGCCGAATGAAGAAACGGAAGCATCAATAATCGGAGGAGCCAGAGTCACGGGCAATGCCTCGAAAGAACCCCGGGTCATCGCGCTGGCATAGTAGTCTTTTCTGCTTTTTGGAACGACTTGAGCAGCCAGATTCATATCTTGAGAGATATTGAGGGGACTTCCGCTATATTCCATCCATGGACCGAAATCGACCGAATAATACACTTTCGAGATTCCGGCACGATTCGGATTCCCCAAAGTCACCGGCATATCGTAATCGCGAATGGAGTATTCCGATGGAAAAGGGTCGATCGTAGGCGCCTGCAACCCTTCTCGATTGGGGTCCGGTGTCGTATCTGGAACTTCGTCAGTGGGAACCGACCCGTCGTCTACATCAGTCGACGACGTGACATCGACTCGCGTTGGAACATTGAAAGTCGGCATCGCTCCTTCCTCATATTCCCAAACCCAAGTGGAGTTCTCGGCATATAAATGAACGAAATCCCGCTCTTCCGGTTCAGGAATCTGCTCCGGATTCGCTTCCAGCCCGAAACTCGAGATTCCGGGCCCTCCGCCGCTGGCGACTACAAATTGATTGGTCGCAGGATTCCAGACAACTCTCTCAGAATTACCTTTGCTCTCGTCATTTGTCTGCATCTTTAACGAAAGCCGAGCATCGACCATCGAAGCAGATAGGCCGGGAATTCGATTGGCCACGTCTGAGTGCGCCACAGATTTGAGCTTCCCGATGATTGCTGCAGGATCTGTTATATCATCAAATTTCCCGCCAAATCCCTGATAAATCGATATCGCGTTGTTCAGCGTTTTAACTTCGGTTCTCAACTTCTCTTGATTCGCCACCTTGTGAATCTTTCCGTATACGTTGTAAACCGTGGCAGATAGCAATCCGAAGATTGCTACAACGATCATCACCTCGATAATCGTGTATGCCTTAGGTCGAGAAGAGTGTTTGTTTAGATTTTTCATCATTCACATAAGGACAGTCGATACACTTCATAATATTATAATTTCCATATCTGTCAAAATTATTATAGTTATATTTTCTGCATCTCACTGCTCAGAGAGCTCGCAAAAATGACTTCCACCAGAATTCACCACGTCCCAGCTTAGGAATTATGGGCCTTCCACTCCAAATGGTCGGTTACCCCCATTGGTGGCAAAAAAGCCTTCGAAAAATTGATCTAAGTCTACAAAACCGAACGAAACCGGACTCAGAGTGAGAAGGGATGACTCCCTCTCCCTCAATTAAAAGCAAAGAATTGAGGCAGCGAGATAGAGCCGAATCTATGCAATTTGAATGGCTATCGGTTCACCAAAACACTCTGGTTCTTTGAGAAAAGCATCCATGCAGCAAGAATACCTGCGATAAATCCAAAGAGGTGCCCCTGCCAGGAAACTCCCGGAGTTCCCGGAAGAACACCGAAAACCATTCCTCCATATAGGATTGCAATCCCGACAGATACTGCAAACC
>CAJXQE010000339.1 GCA_913058215.1 uncultured Verrucomicrobiales bacterium | reverse complement strand
ATCAGCCTCGGTCTCGTGGGCTCGGAGATGTGTATAAGAGACAGTTCATATACTGGCGATACGAATCGCCGAAATGTTCGCACATCAGTTTTTCCTCCTTCGGGGTTCGCAAAAAATACATCAAGGCAAAAACCGGAATGACCGCCCATCCGGCGAGCCAGTTCTCCAAAAGCATTCCCTGGGCAAGTCCCCACAACCAAATGGAGGCATACATGGGATGTCGAATTGAGCGGTAAACACCATTGGAGACAATTTGATGCCCCTCGCTGATCTCGAGACTGACTGACCAGTTATCGCCAAGGTCCACGTGAGACCGCCAGAAAAGCCAAAGAGATGCAATCATCGCCACGAGGCCCGCCAACAAAACCGGCAGCGGTAGCGAATAGTCAGCGAAGGACAGGAGGGGAGTAAACCAGTATAAAAACGGCAAAACAAGGATTGCCGGCACCATCAGAAACAGGAGAAACTTTTCGAGACGATCAATACGGCTGTCTGCTTTCGGCACATCCCTGGTTCGTTTAATGAAAGTATGCCGTATCGAGAAGTAGACCACGAAGCCAATGAGGAATACGAGGTTCCAGGGGTGTAAGATATTCATCTGCCTGAGCATTCAGAGCCTTGCATTCCCGGGCGTTATTTCGGATCAAAGATCTGAGCTGTGAGTGTTTCCGAGCTTTCCTTACCCACCCAGACTTTGTGTTCTTTCGACTCCTCGGATTCACCGATCTCGTAAACGGCAGTCAGCTTAATCTTCTGATGAAGAAACTTCTTCAAATCAGTGAGCCCCTCCCAGCGCTCGTCCAGAGTGAGACTGAAGACATAGAAGGATCCCGGCGCGATTTGAAAGGTGGATGGAAAATTTCGAGTGAACCTTTGCTGCTTCACCCGGGCGGTCTCTTGAGATCCATCAGGAAGATCGAAGATCAGAGAAATCGCCTGATATCCCCAGCTGTTCCAAGTTTCGAAGATCTTTTGATCCGTGTCGGAAGTGTTCTGGAGGATCAGATGGACAGGGTTATCGATCCGAATGATCTCTCCATTTTCCAAATGCCGCTGCGGAACAATAGTCAGTTCAAACGGCGCTGCACTGGAAACGCGGCAGAGGAGGAGCAAAACAGAGGCGGCGCAGAGAAGGTTAATTTTCATCGGGGTTACAGGCTATAGCGGTCTACTTCGATACAAATACAATTCAGTTAAAATCACTCAAGCTCACCGGCGGTCCATCGAACCGCCAAGGGAATCAAGTGATCAAGTCCATCGGTCAGTTCAGGATGTGGGCTGTAACAGAAGACTCGCCCTTTTCCAAAATCGCATCGGACAGCAGCAGAAGTCCTCGCCATGACTCCTTGAGGTGCTCCGTTCTTGGCAATCTCGGTCGCGAAAATGGCGAGGCTTTCATAATTCGGAACATCAGGATCATCCCATTCGTGGCGTGAGAGAAGAGGCCCCTGAGCATAATAGATAGACATCTCGGCCGTTTTGGTATCAAAGAATTTCGATCCAGTCGGAGATAGCTGAAGCTTCACGGATCCTTTTCCCCGCGCCCAGTGGCGACGATCGACAACTTTTGCATCGATCAGATTCAAGGACCATTCATAGTCATTGGTCGCGAGATAGGCACCCCCGCAAACTCCCAGGAAACCGCCGCCTTCGTGAATGAAATCCCTGATCGCTTGTCGACCTTTCTCTCCAAGGGCTCGCCCCTGCTTACCTCCGCTTCCTCCGGGATGCACCAGAACATCGATGCCGGACAGTTTGCCACCGGCAATTTCTTCCCTGGTTATCCTCGATACCTGAACCTTTTGACCTTTAGCTTTCTCGAGAGATTCAATCAACTGAACTGAACTCGGACCCACGCCTTCTCCATCGAATACGGCGACACGCAGAGATGATTCCTCCGCTGGCAATACGATCGGAATGAGAGAAAGCAGAATCAGAAGAATGGAATGCTTCATACCTTGAAGAGTAATGACATTCTAATGGGAACGCCACCTCGAAACAGAACCAGGTCCTGCTCCTCCATAGGGCTACTTTTTCTTGTAGTCGTCTCCGTTGATACTTCGAATTACCGAGCGCATCCAGCCATCCAATTCTTTCTTCATTTTCCCAAGTCGATCCTTCTGTTTCGGATCTTTTGAGAGGTCCTTAGTTTCCATTGGGTCATCGACAAGGTGATACAGCTCAAATTTCCCGCCGCTGATTCGATGAAGCTTCCAGGGCCAATCGTTCCATGCGGCGTGGCCCGTTGTCGTTTCCTCAGGGAACTGCGGGAACTCATCGACATCCTTCTTCATTCGTGGTGGATCATGGGGCAAAGGGGCTCCGGCCTTCTGTTTTTCCATGATCGCTTTTTGAATCCGGTCGCTGTAAGTGCCCTGACCATCCTGAATTTTGTGCCAGAACCCCATTGGCTGACTTCGCTCTTTAACTTCGCCAAAGATAATATCGCTGACATCGATCCCATCGAGCGGGTGGGGGAATTCCGTTTCCACCCCGGCCATCGCCATGAGGGTAGGGTAGATATCAAAGGTCGCGACCGGCACATTCGTTCTGCCCTTGAGATTGCGGGCAGGCCACTCGATAATTCCAGGGATCCGCAGCCCGCCTTCGTAAATACTCCCTTTCTTCTCCCGCCCCCCGGAAGTTTCCTTCACAAGGCCACCGTTGTCGCTGCAATACCAGAGGATGGTATTCTCAGCAATTCCCATGTTCTTGAGCTCCTTCCGCAGACGTCCGACTTGCTGGTCAAGCAGGGTAATTTCCCGGTAGTACCCCGCGTTTTTTTCCTGATCGTAAAGCCCTTCACCATCCGGTATCTCCTGATGCGGGGAGTGTGGGGAAGGGAACCAGGCAACCGAGAAAATAGGGCGATCGCCATCTTTGTGCTTCTTCAGAAAGGCGATCGTGTCGTCCATCAGGATCACTGAGCCTTTTCCTTTGCGATGCTCGATCCGTCCGTTGCGACTTAAGTAAGGATCATTGTCGAAAAAATTGAGACCTACAGCCCATTCGTCGAAACCCATGCCACCGGGGTTGCAGGGTGAGTCAGGTTGACCCGATCCCAGGTGCACTTTTCCGAAAATTCCGGTGACGTATCCCGCTGCTTTCAGAGATTCTCCTATCGTCTGCTCGTGCGGGCGCATGTAACGCCCATGATTCGTCACCTTTGTGCGGATCGGATTGCGTCCTGTCATCACACTGGCTCTCGTCGGAGAACAAACTGGAGCTCCTGCGTAAAACCGATCAAACACGAAGCCGTCCTTCGCCATCGCATCCAGTGCCGGGGTTTTCACAAAAGGGTGTCCGTTGTAGCCGGTATCTCCCCATCCTTGATCATCCGCCATAACCAGAATGATGTTGGGCTTCTCCGGCTTTCTCGATTCCGCGGCGAAGGCGATTCCGAAGTTGCACAGAAAAAGGAATGCCAGAGCGGCTGGCAGGTGGGTAATGTTTTTCATACTGAGGGTTTCAAGCTTGCTGAATTTGCTTCCCGAGAGTTTCAATGGCTTCAATCACCTTTCCGCAGAACCCGAATTGGACGGGTCCCCATGAGGTGCGATTATTAAATGATTCGCCGGTCGAAGGATCCAGAAAATTGATATTTTGAAGAATGATTGGCCGGAGAGCTGTCTTGTCTACTTTTAGATTTTTCGAACCTTCCTCCCACACATTCTGTGGCCCGTAAGCATGTACGAAAAGCCCTTTCTCAAAAAGAACAGGAAGGGAAAAAACCTTCTCCCTGACTCGGCGCTTGAGCGCCTTGTTGTTTCGATCTGAGTAATCAATATTGGATGCAGGCAGGCAATAGAACAGGTAAGCGCCATCCCGAAGCAGAAATTCGGTTCCGCTCGAGAAAACCTCTTTCGGATAGAGCCCCGGAAAGATCGCCTTCTTCACAATTTTGAGATATTCGTCTTCGATCATAGCAAAGCTTGCTGTCGGAGCCTTAAGCGCTCGTGCCGGAATGGGTTTCGTTAAATACGTAGGCGGTAATCGATTGCAAAAGTTCACCGATGGTTTCGACCTTCCCAAAAGTAGCATGGGGAATTTGGATGGAGAATGCATCTTCGATCAACTCTACGCCGTCGACCACCTCGACAGGAATAGCAACTTTGTGCAACGGCGTGTCAGGATCCAAAATCGCAACATTCTCCTCCATTCGGGATGAAAGAAACCCGGCTACAAGGCCCCTGATCTCATCGCTCGTATAGTCACTCAGATCTCCAGTGGGCGGGGCAACAACAGCTTCCTTCGCTGGTTCCTTTGATAAAAACCGGCAAAGCATCACGAGTAGCGTGCTGATCGCGCAGATAAGCCCGAAAATCTCAAGAAATTGCTCTACCATTTTATCTCACTTTTTTCCCTAAGATCGGCAGCGCCGGCTCAGGTGCTTGAAAGACTACGGAATCGAGATCCTCAGGTCAAGGAGGGGTGCGACCCGGCGTAGGTTTCCTGTCTCCGTGCAAAGCAAATTCACCAATCGTGCCAGAAACTGCTTTCACGTTCAGAAATCCGTGGTAATTCGTGTGGCGTTTTTGAATCGCCATGGAAAACCTTCCCGGAGAACAAGTCACTGCTGATCGCCCGTGTTGTATCACGGGGAGTCTGGACTGTGAAGTCGTGGCCACGAAAGCCCGCGAAGGCCATGCTCTGCGCAATGTTATCTGCAGAGAAAGCGGCTTAGTCTATGTTGATCCGCTTCCAATCGAAGATTTGGAGACTTTCTACAAAGAGGATTACCGCAAATCCTATAAGAACGTCGTCGTTCCCAAAAAGAAACACATTCTTCGTGCCGGACGTGTTGCCTTGAGCCGCTTTGATCAATCGAATGGTGCGATCTCAAAAGGGGATCGTTGTCTCGATATCGGCGCCGGAGGAGGGGAGTGGGTCTATCTTCTCAAGCAACTGGGATGTGATGCCCACGGAATCGAACCCAACAAAGGCTACGGCGGTTTTGCCCGGGAAGCCTACGATGTAGACGTATTCTCCGGAATGTATCAGGAATCGGATTTCGAGAAGGAATCCTTTGATGTCCTCAGTCTCTTTCAGGTCCTGGAACATCTTGCTGATCCGGTCGAGGACATTCGCAGCATGAGCGAATACCTCAAGCCCGGCGGAACCTTCATCATTGAAGTACCGGACATTCTTTTTCCCGGAATGCACTTTAACCACAAATGGCATGACGGCCATTTATACGGTTTCGACGTGAAAACTTTGGAAGCGATCGCTGCCAAGGCCGGATTAAAAACCGTAAGCCTGAAGGTTACTCCGGGGAATCTCTACGGAGTCTTCGAAAAGGCAGACGGTGTCGAAGTGCCGTCATTGAAAGAAAATTACGAGTCCGCTATCGGACAACTTATGAAAGGGAAGTCCGGCTATTGGACTTTGCCCCGGACGTATACCAAAGCTTTCTCGAAACTCTCAAAAGCCATCAAGGAAAAAGCGGCTGTTGCGTCGCTCAAGGCCGGTAAAGAGATTCTGGATTCGGTGTATGCCGAACGGCTTGCTGCAAGCTGAGCTATTCCAGTCCTTTTGGCGTATCGAGAATTTCCTTTAAGAGAATCGCCGACTGCAGGCTGCGCCGATTCCGGAACGACTTGGTAATTCGTCTTGCTGATGCGCTTCTTCTCTTCCGGCTGGAATGATAAGAATCCGCAGCTGCGTTGGTAGGCACCTTATCCGGTGCAGCCACACCGGCGACTCCGGCGACTCCGGCCACTCCGGCGACCTTTGGCAATTCTCCGTAAGCCGCTGACTTGCTGACTACACCGACACGTTCCGAGGCATCCACATTTGCGAGGGCGATATCAGCCGTTCTGTTGGGCAGGGGCGGAGGAGCACCTGACGGCATCGCTGGAGGAGATGGCTTTTGGCGCTGAACAGGTGGCGCTTGTTTTTGCTCAGCCTCGTGAGCCTGCATCTGCGAGATTAGATCCTGCAATGAACCGGGGGCCTCCTGTTCTGGCTCTGACTCCCTGTGTCGTGGCGGCGCCTGCGCCTGCTGCTGCCTTTGCTGAGCAGGAGCGGAACCCTCGCTCTGCCGATGAGCAGCCCGTTCTTTTCGAAGCTCCGCAGCCTCCCTGATCCGGTTTCTCAGCCATCCGAGAAACCCGATGAAAACCATCACTACCAGAGGCCAGGGGACGTCATCCATACAATGAAGAGTTTAAACTAATGATTCAGCCTAATTAGGGAACGGAATCAGTGCGCGTGCTCGATTAGAGTTCAGTATTGTCATCGTCTTCGCTCACTTCACCGGCAATGCTTTCACGCATTCCAGTATCAGCGACGACGTTTTTATAACGGGCGTAATCCATCACACCTAGATTACCGCTACGGAATGCATCGGCAATCGCCATAGGAATCTGTGATTCAGCTTCGACCAGTTTGGCGCGCATTTCTTGAGTCCGGGCGGACATTTCCTGTTCAGTCGCAACCGCAGCAGCACGACGGACCTCCGCTTTCGCCTGGGCAACCTGCTTATCTGCTTCCGCCTGACTGGCCTGAAGTGCAGCGCCAATGTTCTGTCCGACATCAACATCCGCAATATCGATAGAAAGAATTTCGAAAGCAGTGTTGGCGTCGAGCCCACGCTCCAACACCCGATGAGAAATGTGATCCGGATTCTCCAGCACGTCTTTGTGAGACTGAGCCGAACCAATCGAGGTGACGATCCCTTCGTTTACACGGGCAACGATCGTCTCTTCGGTAGCACCACCAACAAAGCGATCCAGGTTTGTCCGCACCGTAACACGAGCGCGGGCGCGGAGCTGAATCCCATCACGGGCCACAGCATCAATTTTTCCTCCGCCACCGGGACAATCAATCACGGCCGGGTTAATGGAGGTCCGAACAGCTTCAAGAACAGTCTTGCTGGTTCCTTTCACCGCCAAATCAATGGCACAGGCGCGATCAAAAGTGAGTGGAATCGCAGCCTTGTCTGCCGCAATCAGAGAAAGAACGACATCATCGACATGACCTCCGGCGAGATAGTGAGCTTCCAGCTCGTCAGGGGTATAGACGAGACCAGCTTTGGCTGCGGTAATCCGGCTGTCGACGATGAGAGATGGTGGCACTTTTCGAATCCACATCGCCACGAGGTTAAGGAGTCCGACAGGGGCATTCGAAACGCGGGCACGAATCCAGATTCCAATAAATTTCGCCAGCACCAGAAAGATGACAAGGACGACGACGACAATGACACCGATAATAAGAAGATCCATAAAGAGTTGTCTGTTGGTAGGTTAGTTGGTTTGCTTGTTGTTTTGTAAAATTGTCAGGAAGTTATTTTATCCCGAGCGCTTTGCGAATGACAGGTTCAAATTTATCAGCCTGTCGCATAAATCCAAGGTCATTCGGATGGGAACCGTCGGTAGCACCTTCGGTATCGTCTCCAAGAAGATCTTCTCCTTTGAGGTAATACAGATTTTTTACGCCGGAGGAAACAAGATTATCATATGCCCGAATTAAAGACGAACGACTGGCCGCGTGGCGTTCACGCATTGAACGGTGAATCCATGAGTTCGTGTAAGTCCGATCCTCAACCAGGATGATAGGGGTGTCGGGTCGAGCTTCACGCAACTGCTTCACGAGAGGTTCTGTTCTTTGCGCCACCTCGTCGCCATTCATGTTGGGGAGACAATCAATAATGTAAACCGCAGGATCCAACTCTGACATTAATGCACCGACCTCGGGCTCCATCTTTCCATTTCCGGAAAATCCCAGGTTCACCACGGGGCGGTCCAGCCTCCGGCCGAGGATCGCAGGATGAGCCATTCCAGGGCGCGAGGCACAGGCTCCGTGAGTGATGGATGTTCCGTAAAAAAGCAGTGAGCCTTCATTACGCGGCGCAATCCCCTGAAATTTTGTTCCCTCTTTCACTCCGATCTCAATCTTGACGGTGGAATTGTAGAGCGGCAGGTAGGCCATCCAGGCCCGCATCCCCGGATCAATGCCTGAAATCTTCCCGATGATTTCGGTTCCCTTTGCCGGCTTCGTCACCTGAACCCATTTCCACTTCTTGTCCGTATCGAGTGCATAGAAATCGACACCGCTCACTCCGGTGGCTGGCATATGTGGCATGGCAAGACTCCCACTACCGACCGTGTAGCGAATTTGAATCTCAGTGGCATCAGTATTGAAGCGAGTGGCCATTCCTGCACCTGTCTCTTATACACATCTCCGAGCCCACGAGACCGAGGCTGAT
>CAJXQE010000338.1 GCA_913058215.1 uncultured Verrucomicrobiales bacterium | reverse complement strand
ATCTACACTATCCTCTTCGTCGGCAGCGTCAGATGTGTATAAGAGACAGATCCCAGCACTGTATTGGAGTCGCGACCTATCCGCGATCTACATCGCGATGACGGTTGCGATTGCTTCCGTTTCAGGATGGACCCTCCCCTGGATTTTCCGGAGGCGGAATGAGCAGAATGTCCGGACAAATGGGGAACCGGTGCTTAGCAATGAGTTTGCCTAATCGCCCGGGAAAAATTGCAGAAACGACTCCGGCAAAGGAGCTTCAATCTCAATTTTCTGTGACGCATCGGCAGGGTGCGCAAAAGACAGGCTTCGCGCGTGCAACATGAGTCGATCCACTTTCGTCTTCTGTCGCGAAACCTTGGCATAAATGACGTCTCCGAGGATTGGGCATGATAGAGTCTCTTTCATGTGAACCCGAATCTGGTGAGTTCTGCCCGTTAAAATACGGCAGTGAACCGACGCCCATTTCCTGTCAGAGTCCTCTTTGATGACATCGTATTCGGTGATCGCAGTTTTCCCTTCCGGTTTGGGGCGGACGGACATCTTTTGGCGATTCACGGGATGCCGGCCGATTTGATTTTCTATTCTTCCCGTCTCTATTGCCGGCACTCCTTCAACCACTGCCAGGTAATGCTTCTCCGTTACTCTCCCCGAGAACTGCGCAACAAGAGAGGTGTAGGCCCGATCACTTTTCGCGGCGACAAGGCAGCCGCTGGTATCTTTATCAAGACGATGAACAATGCCGGGGCGATCTTCATCCGCAAGACGACTTAGCCGGCCCTTACAGTGGTGAAGCAGTGCGTTGACCAAGGTCCCTGTCGTATTTCCTGCGCCCGGATGCACAACGATTCCGACAGGCTTGTTAATGACAATGAGATCATCATCCTCAAATAAAATTTCGAGTGGAATTTCTTCCGCCAGTAATTCCAGAGGTTTCTCCTCCGGGCGGGACACCTGGACGGAATCCCCTGGAGCAACAGTCTGTTTTCCCTTCACCTTGCCTCCATTCAAGGTCACATGGCCCTCACGAATCCATGATTGAATCACAGAGCGTGACACCGTTTCCTGCTCCCCCGCCAAAAGAACCGGCACGACAGCATCCAGCCTTTTTCCCGCCTGATTCTCGGGGATCAAAAATTGGAGAGAATCGCTCAAAAACCGGGAGAAGTAGACGGAGATTCCTCTGGAATGGCAGCTCAGCGAATCGCTCAGTCCAACCGGGGCGTGTAGAGCGGCAGCTCAAAATTTGGGCGCAAATTGTCCACCGTCTGCCAAGTCTGAAGATTCTTATACTTCGATAAGGGAACCAGAGTCAGGGCAATTTCTGTACCGATGCCGCGGCGCGCTGAAGAGGTATGTTTCCTTTGAAAAACGATCCCGTGGGCAACCCGTATCCGGTCTTTGTTGTAGTTCCCTTTGATGTCTTCGAGGACTTCATACTCATAGACCCCGAGAGCGTTGGAATATTCCAGCTCGCTCAAATTGGAGATCTCTGATTTTTCGACCAGTCGGAGCCTCAGTTCAACGGCCTCGCCTTTCGCAGTTGGCTTCGAATCTCCTGATGACTTTGTTTTAAAGAGTGAAGTCACAGACTGAGGAGTCGTAGTGCGGAGAGGCACTGCCCGGACCAGGCTTCTTTCCACTTCTTTAGTGGAAGTGATTTTCATATAGCGGGAAAAATCTGTGGAAACCTTTTCCGCCCACTGCCGGGCTTCTTCAGGGCCATAGTGAATCCCATCGGTAGCAGGATAAGGATCGACAAACTGAGTGTATTCCTGACTTTCAAAAACACCGCCCTTATACTGGGTCACCACTGACTCCATCAATTTCGCCAATTCCTTCTGAAGAGTAGCCGGATAACGACTCTCATGAGAATGTGGAGGTAAAATCCAGTAGGAATGAGCTCCCTGTTTGGAAATCGAAAAACACATCTGATCGATTAAGGATCGAACTTCTTCCCGGTTTTCCTCGGCAGGACGGCGACGGGACCGAAGAGTTGCATACAGATTGATCCCGGTCTGAACGACAACAACATCAGGCGAGTGCTCTTTAACGAGATCTTCCAGTTTGGGAACTGCGCGGACATATCCCAGTCTCCTCTCGCTCGTGGGGGATTTTTCCCAGAATCCGATCGTGCAGGGCAAAGTTTGATAGGCTTTCAGCCAGTAGTAAGGACTGGCACCGCCCGCTACCACCGTATGAACTTCAAGCCCGGTTCGACGCATCCAGCCGTCAAAAGTCTGCCCGAACGAACCAATACTCAGAGAATCCCCAAGATAAAGAACGCGTGGTTTATCGTCAGCTTTCGCAAAAGCATCAGAGAATATCAACGCAGCAAATGCGAACACGGTCGTGAGGAGGAGGAATCGAGCGCGGAGAGTCATACACCTCTAACTAACAGATTTTATAACAAAGATCAACAATACCGTGCATAATTTTGATAATTTTAACACGGACGAGTCCCGATAATGAGAAATAAGACCTGAAATTTTAAAAATACACGCAGAAACCCATCCATCAAAAATGAGCTATCGATTGAGAATCAGAGACTAAACTCTGCTTCTACAGCTCAATTCCAGCAGCACACAGCCGCATGAAATCATCCCACTCAATAACGAGATCGGGATCGGCTTGCTTGATTGCATTCATCGTTTCGACCGCGATTTGTTCGCGCGCCGAGGTTAGAGCACGACTCACTCTGGTCTGATCGCACTGCCACATCCGGGCAATCACGGTCTGACTGATATTGTGCAGATAGGAAAGTTTCAGCATGAGAAGCACATCGGGATCGAGGCTCGAAAAGGCCTTCTGAATCGCATTGCTCATCAAATCGCTCAAATCGTCGTCGAGAAGGTCTTCTTCAAGATCATCCCCCTGAATACGATCAAACTTATCTCCACCCCGACCGTCCTCGTCCTCGTAATCGGGCAGCTCGCCGTGGAATTTATCCCGACGTTTCAAATCCAGCCAACGATTCCACGTAATTCGGATCAACCAGGTGGAAAGCGACGATCTTCCTTCGAACTTCTCCAGCAAAGGTCTCGTCGAGCCCTTTTTACCTGCGCCGAAACACTCAGCCATGACGTCTGCAACCAGATCACAGGCCTGGCTCTTTTCGACACCGCGCGACATCAAAACCCGTTCGAGGGTGGGTTGATATTCCGACTGGAAATGCCGAACCGCGTCATCATCCCCATCCATGGCGCGATCGACCAAATCGAGATCCTCCGCGTGCTTCAGCGGCTTTGTGACTGACTGGGAATCGCTCATTTATCGCATGACGTCTTACAACAGACCACTTGCTGAATCAAATACAAGCCACGAAATCTTGCGCGTCCCCATTTTTCCGGAGAAAAACGAGCACTCATTAAATCGACATGGCGGAAAATCCACCGTCTACAATCATCTCAACACCGGTTACGAAAGATCCTGCATTTTCCGAAGCCAGTAGCAAAGTCGCACCAATCAGCTCGTGAGCATCTCCAAAGCGGTTGGCAGGAGTGTGGCCCATGATAGAAGCCACCCGGTCCTCAGTCAGAACCTTCCGGTTCTGCTCGGCAGGAAAAAATCCGGGGACAAGAGTATTCACCCTTACTTTCTGCTCAGCCCACTCACGGGCGAGGTTTTTGGAAAGATTATGCACTGCCGCCTTGCTCGCCGAATAAGTAAAAACCCGACTGAGAGGACCCAGACCTGAAATCGAACCCACATTGATGATGGAACCTCCTCCATTCTCCAACATGTGTTTCCCGAAGATCTGACAACTCCGGAGAATCGCTCCCAGATTAATGTCGAGAATATTGGCAAACTCTTCATCCGGAATTTCGAGCACAGGAGTCGGCGAATTAATTCCGGCTCCGTTCACGAGAATATCCACTTTTCCACAGCGATCTTTCACCGTTTCCAGCAAAGCCGTGAGAGACTCGCGTGAAGCAACATCCGCCTGAACAAAAAAGCCTCGACCGCCTGCTTCATCGATCAAACGAAGACGTTCCGCCCCTTTTTCCTCACTGCGGCCAACCACAGCCACTTCAGCCCCTGCCTGCGCCAGGCCCTGGGCCATTTCTCCGCAAAGAACGCCGGTTCCGCCGATCACTACGGCTGTCTTTCCTTCCAGTGAAAACAGATCTTCTACATAACTCATGCGCCACCCATAAGGGATCCTCGCATTGAGTTCAAGAACCGGCTTTTACAGATTTCCGCATTGAAGAATAAATCACGCAAGCGAATCATCGTCGACCTCTTCAGCTTCCACTTCAGGGTCAAATCCTTCTTCGCTGCCTTCCTCAATCTCTTTTCGCCAACGCCTGGAAATCCAGGGACGAACCAAACCGTAAACCAGGTAGGAAAGAAAGATCCCCAGGGGAACAAATTCCACGTAATTCACCGCACAGACCAAGGTAATAACCGCAACGAAAAACCAGACCAGCGAACGCTTCGCTTTCCAGTTTACTGCTTTAAAACTGGGATAACTGAATTCACTCAACATCATGAACGAGAGCAGCAGCATCAAGACAACCAGAACATAACGCCAGGCTCCAATCTCTTTATCGCCTTCATTCAACCAGAGGATAAACAAGGTCAGAGAAGCGATCAGGCCCGCTGCCGCTGGAATGGGGAAACCGACAAAGTCGCCCTTTTTGGGAACCATCCGTCCCTCCTCCACTTCCTGGGAAAGACAGTTAAACCTCGCCAGTCTCATCCCTCCACAGAGCAGATAAATGAAAGCAATGGTCCAGCCGAGCTTGTTATCGAAACTGCTCATCACGATATCCATCACCATCAGTGCGGGAGCAATCCCGAATGAAACAATGTCGGCCAGAGAATCAAACTCCCGTCCAAACATGGACTCCTGCCCTTTGATCCGGGCAAGCCTGCCATCCAGAGCATCAAAGAAACAGGCCGCAAGAATCAGAAAGATCGCCAGTCGGATATCTGCGGCACCTCCGGCCGAATCACGCAATCCTTCAAAAATAAGAACAATGGCCCCGAATCCACAAGCCAGATTCCCGGCTGTCATCAGGTTGGGCAATAAGTAGACCTGCGGAGTGCTCCACGGCCCGGGGACATGTTTCTTCATCCCTCACCATCAGGGGCTGACGGCAAAATTCAAATTTCAAATTTTGAAAATCACGAGAAGCGTCCATAGTTCTTCCATGACTCAGGTCGCAGAATCCAACTCTCTTAGCGGTGAAACCACCATGGGAGAAATCCTCCAGCAATACCCCGGTGCGAAACGCAACCTTTTCGCGAAGTACCACATCGGCGGCTGCCAGAGCTGCAGCTACAGCGATGAGGAATCTCTCGCCGGAGTCTGCGAGCGGAACGAAGACATTCCTGTGGACGATGTCATCCAACACATCGTCAGCGCACACGAAGCCGATAGCAAAATCCTCCTGGAACCGATTGAATTGAAAGAGTCCCTTTCCGAAGAAAGTCCACCGCGATTACTGGACATGCGGACCCGCGAGGAATACGAGGCAGTCAAACTCCCGGAAGCTGAACTTTTCAGCAACGACCTCCTTCAGGAAATTTTCGGAAACGAAAACAAAGAGCGGGTCATCGTATTGTATGATCATACCGGCGACCGGGTTCTCGATCCTGCAGCGTATCTCATAGGGCACGGCTTCAAAAACACGAGAGCTCTCCGCGGTGGCATCGACGCCTACGCGCAGGAAGCCGACACCGACATTCCCAGATACAAACTCGAATTCGAAGAATGAGCGACTTATCCGAAGACAAAATTCAGCAGGCCATCGCCAACCCTCAAAATATGGGGGAAATGTCCGATGCCGATTCCGTCGGAACCGTCGGCAGCCCGGAGTGTGGTGACATGCTGAGAATGTGGCTGAAATTTTCCGAGAAGGACGGCAAGAAGATTATCGACAAGGCTTCTTTCCAAAGTTTTGGCTGCCAGACGGCCATCGCCGTTGCCAGTATGGCGACCGAAATGCTGAAAGGAAAAACGGTCGAAGAAGCCAGAGAGCTCAACTCCACCGAACTCTCCGAGCCTCTCGGTCCCCTTCCTCCCACGAAAATCCATTGCGGACAAATGGTCGAAGGCGCCCTTAAAGAAGCACTGGAACAAGATCAAAAGGAAAAGGCGGATTCCCCTGTAACGGCCGCGCCCGCCAACGAAACCCTGCTGGGCAACATGAACCAGCCCGGCCCCGCCAAAAAAGGGAAACTCAAAGTCATCAAGCTCGAAAAATAAACCGACCTTCTTTTCTCCAAGCTTTGCGACTCTTCACCTTGAAACTGAAAGATTAAGACTAAGATTAGGAGGAAGAGTAAGAACACTACGGCAAGACCTTTCCAATTTAACCAGGCGCTCAGCGCTCAAAGACATGACCAACGAAGAAATCGAACTCACCCGTGAAGTGGACGCCATTCAAATCCCGAGCGGCGACCTCATCAATCTCCCTGCCGGAACCAAGGTGATGATCACCCAGGCTCTCGGCGGAACCTACACCGTAGCCACCCAGTCCGGCCTCGCCCGTATCAAACCGGAAAACGCAGACGCTCTCGGTATTGACCTGGAAGCGGAAAAGGAAAAGAAGAATGCCGCGTCAGAAGCACTCGCGGCCGGCGACATTCAAGGCGCCATCTGGGAACAGCTGAAGATGGTTTTCGACCCCGAAATCCCGGTCAATATCGTCGACCTTGGACTGGTCTATGATTGCCAGATCCTGGAAGAAGAAGGGCAGCAGAATGTTGAAGTCAAAATGACACTGACCGCTCCCGGTTGCGGCATGGGCCCCACCATCGCCGCCGATGCCCAAAGTAAAATCCTCATGCTCGACGAGATCGACAATGCCCGCGTCGACCTGGTTTGGGATCCCGCCTGGAATCAGGATATGATTTCCGAAGAGGGCAAAATGAAACTGGGAATGATTTAGAGGCCAGAGGCGGTCCGATCCTGAATCTTGGGAAATCCACCCATATCCAGGATCAACTCGAAGAGTTCAAACCCCCGAAGTCTTCCAAAGATTCACGCAGTAAACCGCGTAGATCACCAAAAGAAAGCCGCCTTCCCAGCGGCTCACTCTTCGATTCGACCACATAATCGGAATTAGAATCGTCGTCAGTCCCAACATTACCCAGATATCCACGGGATTGATCTGAGAGACCGGCAAGGGCTTTAAAATCGCCGTCGCACCGACCACACAGAGGATATTGAAAATGCAGGAGCCGATCACATTTCCAATGATGATATCGCCCTCTTTTCTCAAAGAAGCGATCACCGATGTTGCCAGCTCCGGAACTGAAGTACTGAAAGCAATCAGAGTCAGGGCAATGACCGCTTCGGGAACACCAAAGCTCTTCGCCAGCCCTACGCCCCCGGTCTTGAGAGCCTCCGCTCCCAGGTAAAGAACCACCAGACCTGCCAGGACCAGAAAGATTAGTTTCCAGAGAGGCTCACATTCAGCGTCTTCCAAATCGAGACCTTCCTCGAATTCCTCCAGCACTTCCGGATTCTTCACCTTTCTGGCAATAATCAGCTGGTAATAAGTATAGGCGATCACCGATCCGAAAAGAATCCCGCCTTCAATCCGGCCGACATTTCCGTTAAACAACATCCAGGAAAACCCGATCGTTGCGACAAGGGCCACCGGAAGATCCCGTAAGAGCAGCTCACTCTTTACCGTCAAAACACAAATGAAAGCGCTCACCCCCATTACCAGGGCAATGTTGCAGATGTTCGATCCCACCACATTCCCAATCGCCATGTCCGGTGATCCCCCGAAGTTAAACCCGATACTGACAAAAAGCTCGGGAGCGCTGGTTCCAAAAGCGACAACAGTGAGACCGACGACCAGCGGTGAAACCCCATATTTAACAGCCCCTTTTGAAGCGCCGTTCACCAACCATTCCGCGCCAAAATAGAGAGCGACCAGTCCGAGAACCAACCACCCGGAATCGATAAGTAGAGCCATGCGGAACTGTGGCAGGGCAATTCGATCCTGCCACTGGAAAATCTTTGGTAAATATGACTTGCACCGGCTCTATTTCCGAACATATTCCCGCGCACGCTAAGCACGTTCAGCTTAATTTTTATAAGCGACCCGTTCGTCTAGCGGTCTAGGACTCCGCCCTTTCACGGCGGCAACACGGGTTCGAGTCCCGTACGGGTCGCCATTTCTTTAAAAAGGTATGGCTGAATGTACTGCAAAGATTTCGGGGTCTCCACCAAAGATTGGGGACAGTTCTATTTTTAACCGCATTCGGCGATGAC
>CAJXQE010000337.1 GCA_913058215.1 uncultured Verrucomicrobiales bacterium | reverse complement strand
ACAGGCAACCAGATGCGGTAGCGTGTACAGTTGCCTGAATTATGCCCCTGTTATCACGACAGTCGCTGATAACAGTTATCAACGACAGCGGTATAATATACTGTTAGCCCGAGAAAATTATGCGGAAGCGAACTTTCATTTGGCTGATCGCATTAGCCATTTTGGCAGCAGTGGCGATTGCCGTGTGGAAAATTTTCCCCATCACGAACGAGATGGTTGGGACACAAGGTTATTTCGAGTGGACTCAGGGGCAACGCGAAACGACCTATCCGATTCACCAAGCTTTTACACGAGACTATCGGCTTCGTAATTCGCTGAAAGGTGAACCGATTGAATGGATTCTGGAAAGGTATCCTGAAGCTTCCAACGGATCGGAATACTCAGAGCACTCATATCGAGGGAGCTACCAACCCGACAGCGCATCGGACGGACACCCGATTGATGAAGTGTATTGGCTGGACGGGATCAATCCTACCGATAATGGAATCGAGAATGCCGAGGACAACTTTGGTTTTTGTGTCCTCGTCCGAGAAGGTAAGATTGTCGAGTTTCGGTGGATCAAGGGGTGAAACGGCGAAGGGCTAACAAGTCGAGGATGCCAAGTCCGATAACGCCCCGAGTTGATTGACTTCCGTGATTCAAATCCTTACCCTCTATTCGAGATCGCGCTCCCAAATCGGGCTGGCATCTCTTTAACGTTCTGCCAAGAAATGCGCGACGAATGACCGTACGATTTCATGCACTAGCCATGCTGCTTGGAGTGGCGCTCGTTGCCTGCGACTCAAAAAGCGACAAAGCGGTCTTAGATATGTCTGAAGAGAGTCCAGTTACCTACCATCAGGAAGAAGATCCAGAGATTGCAGAGGCCTCTCTCAATGCCCGAAACTCGTTTAAGCACTTCTGGAAGGAGGCATCCTTGGATTTCAATCGGATCGTTCCAGCTCTTGAGCTGGCATGCGTAAAGGTGCCATTTAGCGACGATCCCTCTGATCTAAGTTCTCAGGTGGAGCACATGTGGGTGACGGAGATTGACTATGACGGCGAGACGATCAAGGGCGTCCTAATGAACTCTCCAAATTGGCTTCAGTCTGTGCACGAAGGAGATTCCGTGAAAGTCATAGTTGATGAGCTGAGTGATTGGATGTGCGTTCTGGGCGGTAAGGTCTACGGTGCCTATACCGTCCAGGCTACGAGGAAGCGGATGGATGATGCCGAGCGGAAGGAATTTGATGCGGCATGGGGGCTTGCGTTTCCTGCCCCTGAGGAGGTGTTGTTACCACCTAACCCTTCCCCATTCGAGCCAGTGCTCGCACGCCAACTGGAGGTAGAGTTGGGACGCAACCCGGAACTGATCACCCAGAAGTACGACGACGGACGGTCTCTCCTTCACCTGGATGCTCTTTATGGTCGATCTCAATCGGTTGCGGTGCTCTTGCAGGCCGGGGCTGACACTTTCGCGAAGTGCGATCGTGGCTGGACTCCTGCCGACTACGCCAAGGCGGCAGGATGGGACGAGATCGTCACCCAGCTAACAAAAAACTAAGGCAGAACAAGACGTGGCTACCAACAGGCTGCCCGCCGTGAGTCGAAAGTGAAATGACAATTCAACCATCAACCTTGAAATCGGAGTGCGCCCTCAGGCAGCCTGTGGTAGCACTCTGACGTTGTGCCAAGAAAATATTCCGATGGGCTTCGCAGATATTTTCGGACCGATGGGGCGGATAGGCTTCGCGAAAATATTTCGGATGGGCTCCGCACCAATAGGCTCCGCAGAAAAAAATTGGAAGGCTCCGGCGAATGGGCTCCGAAGCGAATCGCAAAGGCTCCGAACCCGGGCAGATCAAATTTCTCCCGACCGAACCCGCAACGCGGAACGGAAACCAATCCTAACCAAGGCACAACAAGGCGGCGCAGGCGACTCCCTCCCCGCAATCTGTTTTGCTTGCTTCCCGGCTTCGATCCCGCTTAGAGTCCCACTTACGCGGTCAGGCTCCGTTCCGGGAATCGCCTGGCCTTGAACGTTCTGCTTAGAAATGAGAAAGGCACTCTCTCAAGTATTTGGCGGACTCGCCATCGGAGCAATAATTCTCGTTCTCATTTTCGGGGCCATCTGGACGGGCATGAAAAGATTTGTAGAGGACGATTCCAGGGGTGTCACTGGCCGCGAATGGTTCGTGGACTCGCCAAAGTCTCTAGAACTCACAGAAATCTCCAATGATGTTTGGCAATGGTATGATGCCGACGGAATAAAGCCCCGGGCAATATCGCGTGTTGAATGGAATGAGGAAACAATCTCCGGTCGAACCGAGTTCGGATATTTCATCTACTACAAAGGTCTGGTCGTAGATCCCGAGCTTGAGCGTCGAATCCTCATCAGTAAAAATTCGGCTTCGCATTATTCAGGGCTCCCAGCTTTCGCTTCCCGCCAACCTGAATGGTGGAGACCGCAATTCGACGCTACCGAAACAGTTTCCCTAGGCGTTTTGGAGTCACACGACGAGATCTATTTTTCCTTCGAGGACCAGCAAGTCTTTGTCTATTGGATGCGACGTCCATACGAAGGCTACGTCCGCAAACCGGAGCAGAACAAGCCGGCGATCGTAAGCCTGATCACGCTTCGAGTTGGTTGACTTACGTGATTCGAATCTATACCTTTCCATCGAGGGTTCGCCGCCAGATCAGGCTACGATGCCTCAAACGTTCGCTTTGAAGGATATACTGCCAGCAGCAATTGGGGTGTTGATCGTAATTACCCTTGCGACATTACATCTTCGAAAATCGAGCGGTAAAGTTGCAAAGACAATCAGTTCAATTCTCCTTCTTCTCCTGACTTACTATCTGCTAGCGGCTTTTGATCATGCTTGCGATCAAGGCCGAGCACCGCACTTTGTGCGATACGGGCTTTACTGCTTTGGAGTTGCAACTCCGTGGGTTTTCCCAAGACGACCTTGGATCATCCGAGCTACACTTTTTGCCGCGCTTTCGGTCGGTATGACGATCGCCATCTATTTGACCAATTCCTATCACGGCGATTCAATTACAGGGAATCCGCATTACTCGTCAGGACGATTTTGGCACACCCCGTTCACTGGTCAGTATCCACGAGATCCCAACATTCAATTCGAAGGTCGCATCCTGGAAAAACGAAAACAGGCAGCGGATGCGGCGAGCAAAAGCCGGAGCGAACAAGCCGAGGCACTCAAGCCCTGACCGCCATGAGTCGAAATGACTTTTCTATTTCCTGACGTCACCCTATTATCAGCCAGCGCTCGCCGTCAGGGCAGAGTGCTCTAAAACGTTAGGCAGGAAAACTACCTGAGAGCTTGCCGCTATTCGGCATCGATCAAGATGATACCCCCCATTCGTTTTTTCGATTTCGCAATCGGTGACTACCGTATGACGATGTCTCAAATGACAGAAACCGAAGACATGCCGTTCAGTACCCCCCAGTTTAAGCAATTTTTGAGACTGAGTTTCATTCTGGCAGGATTGCATGCTGCGGCGATGGTCTTCGCTTTTCTAGTCTTCGGGCTTGGCCTTGAAGGACCTCCGAACGTTGGACAGAAGATTTTGCCCATTCTTGCGCAACCAATGATCAGCCTGACACCCACCGATAGCCCTACCATCGTCCAGAACCTCTTAGTATTTGTCAGCAGTTTGATTTGGGGCGGTGGAATTGCCGGGTTGTTCTGGCTCTACCGTATTCGTAAGATTAACTTCAGTACTAGGATACCAAAACACAATGCCTAACAAGCGAGTAGACACCAACAGCCTACCGTTCCGAGTCGGCATGCCCCTCTTCGATCATACGCTTAACCCTGTTGCGGAGTGGCGCTGCCAGTAGGCTGCGGGTCATTCTTGACGTTAGGCAAAAATTAGGAGTCCCTTCATGAATCTAACACTTTCAAAAAGCCTGAATCCAAAAAGGTGTGTGGGGCGAATACTATCCGCGGACGATCGTCCTTCCGGCCAATTATGAAAACCTCTTCAAACAATCCATCCTTCGTCTCTCTCCTGATCTTCGTGATTGCCTCAACCTACGTCCACGGCGCTGATTCTCCCATTCCAAACCTAGCCCCCACGTCTAAGAGAATCGATGCGGTTTCTGCAGGTGGATCCCACAGTCTCTATCTCCAGAATGGAGGGGATGTATGGGTCTCTGGCTCAAATTTGGCCGGAGCCTTGGGCTCAGGAACCGGGTCTGCCCGCCCAACCCCCGGAATGGTGATGAGCGATGTAGCCGCTGTTTCTGCGGGCGGACTCCACAGCTTGTTCCTCAAGAAAGACGGTTCCGTATGGGCAGTTGGCTGGGTCGGCTCGGGAGCACTGGCCGATGGCCACATGGGCAAAACTTCTCGCATCACTCCGGTTCAGGTGATGACGGATGTCATGGACATCTCCGCGGGCCTGGGACACAGTCTTTTTCTGAAGAAGGGTGGCACGGTGTGGGCGTCGGGACATAACGGATTTGGTCAACTGGGCGATGGGACCACAGCCAATCACTCCATCGCCATTCAGGTAATGGCTGATGTGGAGGCCATTTCCGCAGGAGGTGGATCCAGTCTTTTTCTCAAGAAGGATGGCACGGCGTGGGCATCAGGAAGCAATAAATACGGTCAACTGGGTGATGGATCGACAATTGACCGCACGATTCCGGTTCAAGTGATGAGCGACGTGGTGGCCATTTCATCGGGGGGATCCCATAGCCTGTTTTTGAAGAGTGATGGGTCAGTTTGGGCTGCGGGCCGGAATACGTATGGAGCACTGGGAGATGGGACAACCATCGATCGAGCTCTCCCGGTGCCCATCATGAAGGATGTGGCAGCACTTTCCGCAGGTGGCGACCACAGCCTGTTCCTGAAAACAGATGCGACAGTTTGGGGGACGGGCATGGGGCGTTTCGGTCAGCTCGGAACAGGAAGCACGGAGGAATTCACCACCCCAATGTTTATCATGCAGGATGCGAAGGGAATTGCCGCAGGCGAAGATTTCAGTCTATTTCTAACAAATGATTTCACTGGAAAAGTTTTTGGAGCAGGAAACAGTGATTCAGGGCAAATTGGTGTCAAAGCTAAGGATGATTTTCTATTCCCAGTTGAGGTTTCTTTTCAAAAACGAACTCCCGCGGAAATTGAAAGGGAGAAGCGGGCATGGGACGAGAGGATCCGTATAGACCGCGCCTCGTTGTTAGTGCCAGTCTTGACTGATCCTCCAAGGAAACGAGACTGAAGTGGCCTAACAAGCGGGTGCTGCCAACAGGCTACCCACGCTGAGTCGAAACCGTAACGGCAGTCACAACATCAAACTCGAATTCGAAGCGCCGCCGCCGGTAGCCTGTGGCAGACCCTTGACGTTATGGCTTAGAAATGGTGAAGAAAATTCTAACTTTTTCCGCCGCAGCACTTCTTTGTAGCTGCGGTTCAGATCGCAATTTAGCTGAAGTCCACTTCGTGCTTTCCAATCGACTCAATTCAAAGATCCATATCATTCTCGATGAAACCACAGACAATGAAATACGGAAGACCGATGGGCAGTACCGAATTTTTGTTTCGCCGTCTGGCGTAGTCCGGGTCAAGTCACTGGAACCATTACTACAGCGCCACATTCAAATGGTGAATTTCGAGGGAGGGGCATCGGTTCCGATAATTGGTCCAAGTAGCCATTCAGATCGTAGATATTGGTGGAATCTTGGCGAGGAAGTCATCGATGGAGCAACCACCCGCCTAATTTTCGCTGTCGCAACACGGGACGGCATTTCGAAAGTCGATACTTTCGCGCTAGTCCGGTAACCCTACGACCAAAACAATACGTCGATCATAACGCCTGACCCGCCGCGAGTCGAAAATCTCATGAACATTCAACCATCAACTCAGAAGTCGGAGCGCGCCCTCGGTCAGGCGTAGGATGTCTCGGACGTTAGATCCACAATGAGACTTCCGGACAGACTTCAGCTCGAAACAGGGTATTCTCCCCAGGAGTTGCTGGCTGACTTGGCGCGGGTCGAAGGATCAGACTGGGTCAACCATTTCGTCACTCAGAACTACGAAGGTGACTGGGACGTTCTACCCCTCAGAGGACCTAAGGGCGCCGAACATCCGGTGATGATGGCCTATTCCGATCCCACTTGCGACCGTTTCGAAGACACTCCCTTTCTCCAAGACTGTTTGTACTTTCGAAAAGTTCTCGACTCTTTTCCATTCGAACTTCATTCGGTGCGCCTGATGGCATTGTCTCCAGGGTCTCACATCAAGGAGCACAGAGATCATGATTTGTCCCTCGAAGATGGCGCTATCAGGCTGCACATTCCGGTTCGAACGAGCGAAGAAGTAGAGTTCTACTTAAACGGCTCCCGAGTCCGAATGGCAGAAGGTGAGTGTTGGTACCTCCGGCTCAGCGATCCGCATTCGGTCTACAATGGCAGCGAGATTCGCCGTGTTCACATGGTGATTGACGCACCAGTAACTTCCGGCCGTCTCGGAGTATATCGGCGAGAACACGACGGAAGATCTAACAAGTCGGTGATGCCAAGGGCGATCAACGTCGCGGGTTCGCTTCGCTCTGGTAAGATTGACTCCGCGCTTGCATACCTTTAACGTTCGCCAAGAAACCAACCAATCAGTCACTATGAAGTTAGTTACCAATGCCATCATTCTCATTGTTCTCCCGCTCATTCTCTCAATGAACTCTTGTGTCACTGTCGATGAGACTGGCACCGAGAAGCCACCTTATGGATACGAATTGGGTAAGACCAAGGGTTATCAGGACGGACATGGCGGGCTATCGCGCACGCCTTCAAAGCACGAGGTCAGTTATTCGGAGACAGACCGCGCCGATTTTTTCCGCGGTTATGAAGATGGTTACAACGAGGGCATTAAGCCAGGGGCTTCGGCCCCAGTGGTTGAGGAGAAGCAAGCTTCTGGTCTAGTTCCACAAAAGGTGATCAATGACTGCATTGACGCCCTCGAAAAGCAGATTCCTGACACGGACATTATGCTAATCAGTGCTAAGCGCGGTGAGGCGTCTTACATCGTCGACTTAGCGGTAAGGGGTGTCGAAAAGCCATGGCGCTGCTATCACGACGGCACCCGGTGCACCGGCACCGAATACCAAGGAGAGGGATAGACTCCGTTGCCAATCAAGATGGACGGCGAACAAGGCGGTAGTGGACAACCAGCTACTCGCACCGAGTCGAAATGACCCTCTTTACTTCAACCCTCAACCATGATCCGAAGTCGCGCTGCCCGCAGCGTGTGACACCACTTTGGACGTTCGGCAAAAGAATGACCCGAAAGATCATCCATCGCGGGCATGTGGGTAACACCCATAAGCCCGTCGCTGGTAGATAGGATTGCCAATGGACGACCCGGAACAACAAATAACTGATTTTCTCCTGCCCTTTAGCGAAGAGATCAGGTGTTTTGCGCAGGATCTGCGGACTTATCTGAAAGAGGAGACCAAGCCTGCCTTTGAATTGGCGGGCAAATCTGGTCAATCCTTCAATATTGGCTACGGATTCACAACGACGTCTTGGGATTGTTTTTGCGCAATTATCGTTTATCGCAAGTATATCAATATCAGCTTCCCCTCCGGCGCATTCGTTGCGGATCCCGAAGGCCTCCTGCAGGGAACCGGAGCGAGGGTGAGACATCTTAAAGTCAAAGCTCTCAAAGATGTCCAGACGACGGCCGTTAACAAGCTGTTGAGCGACGCGAGAAAGAATGCGCTTTTCTTAGTCAGGGGTGGGGAAGTTCAGCTCGACGGCATCAAGACGGTCATCAAGACTAGGAAAACAAAAAAATAGCCGGCGATCTACCATGCTAGAATCAAAGCCGAACAAGACGTGGTTCCCAACAGGCTGCCCTGCGCGAGTCGAAAACTTCAAGACCGTTCAACCATCAACCTTGAAATCGGAGCGCGCTGCCTGGCAGCCTGTGGCAGCACTCTGACGTTCTGCTGGAATTAACCCAACTCACTACAATGCACGAAATAAGATACTTCATTGGACTACTCGCGAGCGCAGTAGTAATGCTCGC
This sequence comes from uncultured Verrucomicrobiales bacterium, assembly GCA_913058215.1. GTDB lineage: Bacteria > Verrucomicrobiota > Verrucomicrobiia > Verrucomicrobiales > DEV007 > Arctic95D-9. Next base: position 427 of record CAJXQE010000337.1, on the reverse strand, counting down.
TGGTTCGCTGGCGATTGGCTTGTCTGCCATTGCCCAAGCCCACAACCATCTTCATGGGGAGTTTTCCGAAGGCGTAGGTATCGGATTATTAATCGCAGGAGGGGTTCCCTTTCTCATCTGTCTCATCAAGTGCGCTAAGGGAACCAAGCAGGGCTGAGCAATGCTCATCGAGATGCGTATCACTCCCTACGCTCAAAGATCCCAAGAAAGACCACCATGACGGCAGCCGGAGTTGACCTACGGGAGAGTCCGGAGAGCAGAACAAGGCGTCGCACCTAACGCCTGCCCCGCCGCGAGTTCAAGCCGTTATGACCATTCAACCCTCAATTCAAAATCGAAGCCGCGCCCTCGGTCAGGCGTAGGTGGACTTCGACGTTAGGCAAAAATAGAATGAGCGGGTTCCACTACATATCCGTGGATTGGCTGC
>CAJXQE010000336.1 GCA_913058215.1 uncultured Verrucomicrobiales bacterium | reverse complement strand
TCTACACTATCCTCTTCGTCGGCAGCGTCAGATGTGTATAAGAGACAGACCAACGGTCGCCCCATCCGTGAGATGGATGATGAATTCCACCGGGAGACCAGGGAATTGCGGAGTCAGTGGCTGGCGAAGTCCGATAATCCCCTGTCGGTGACGCTGAACTACACCCCGTTCACGGATCGTGGTGCCTTCCGTCCTCAGTATTGGCCCCATGTTGCCGCGCGCGGCATTAAGGAAAGCCACGAAGATGTGTGGAGGGAGGATGTCTGGCTTTCCAATGGTAAAGGTGGTTTGCATCATCCCGGCATGGCCCATCTCAACCCCTACATCATCTCCCGGTTCTGGTGGGATGCAGATCAGGATGTGGATGTCCTTCTCGCGGAGTACTACGAACGATTCTACGGTCCTGCCGCCAATCCGATGAAGGCGTTCATCGAACACTGCGAACGGGAATTCGCCCGCCTCGCATCCGATGCGGAAGTCTGCCGGATAGCGCTCGATCTGTTTGCCGAAGCGAAAGCCGCCGCGCCACCGCAAAGCGTCTATGGACGGCGCATCGCCCTCGTCGATGAATTCCTGATCCCCTTGCGCGCTCGTTCCAGCCAGATGGATGTGAAGCGTCCCGAAGGACTGCCGGAATATCGCATCATCGACATGGGCAAAGAGAAGTGGAGCAAGGTGAGTGACACCCTGAAGCTGGACGGCAAACTGGACGATCCTTTCTGGACCGCCTACAACTCTCCCCGTCCGCTGAAAGACCTTCGCGCTACCGCAAAGAAACCAAAACTGCAGACCCGTTTTCATGTCCGCTGGATGAATGACCATCTCTACTTCGGGATTCGCTGTGAATTGCCGAAAGGCGAAGCACCCGTGATCGGTTCGCGCGAGAACAACGATCCCGCGATCTGGCAGGGCGAACATCTCGAGTTGCTCATCGAAACCGACAAGCATTCCTACTACCAAATCGTTCTCAATCCCGCAGGTGCCCTGGTTAACATTGATCGAGGCGTATCGAAAGCCAATTGGTATAGCTGGTCCGCGCAGGCGGAGGTGGCGACCCATGTCGGGGAAGACTTCTGGACGGCGGAATTCAAGCTGCCGGTGACTTCCTCCGGGGAAGATCCGCTGCACCAGATTGTGGGAAGCAAACCATTTCAATCGAAACCGGACGCGATCAAGTCAGGCAAAGGGACGAGCCTGCCGTGGTATTTCAATCTCTATCGAAAACGGGCCGGGACCGAAGGAGAGGAAACGAGCTCCTTCTCACCGCTCGGGGATCATGATGAGACCTTTCATGTGCCGCTGAGGTTTGCGAAGATGTACGTGCAGTGAGAGTGTTGGTGCCTCTATCAAGAAAGGTCACCTGACCCGAATGACACTGCGACAAGGAGATACAACATGGATTCATCGATAGAAGGAAGATTGGCATCTTCTGCTACAATCCATTGCTGTAGCAGAACTTGCAAAAGTTCAAACGCTTGGAATCTGAAAGTTTGAATCACTTAAAAGCGCGCCTTCCTCGCCTGTTCCCGAAAAGCAGATTAGTTTCGATAAATAGACCTCTATCCACCTTTGTTCCATATTCACGCGGGGACTAACAGTGCACTAGCTACCCGTCGTCAAAATCGCCCAACTCTCGACGCAGACGCTGCAACACCCGGCATTTGGCGACCCTAACCGCACCCGGGCTGAGCTTTAGCTCGTCGGCCACGTCGGCGGGTGGGCGACCTTCAACGACCACCAGCCAAAATGCTCGCCACGTGTTTTCGCGAAATTCATCGCGGATCAGTTCGAGTGCCTGGCGGAACAAAATTGATTCCTCCCGTGTGCCCCCGGATTGGCTGGCGGTTTCCGGTGGTATCGCTGCGAACCGATCAAATTCCCGGGTGCTAAGCTCGCTGCGCGGCTCTTTGCCCGATTTGCGATGCACGTCCATGGCTTTGTTGCGAGTGATGACGCGCAGCCAGCCACGAAATGTGTCCTGAGTCCGTTCCTTGCGAAAGCGATCGATGTTTTTGAACACGGATTGAAATATTTCCTGAACGACGTCCGGTATATCATCGGGTGGCAAATTGTAGTTTTTGCACCAATGAAAAACCAATGGAGTATACAGACGTAAGAGCCGTTCCCAGTAGTCCTCGTTGTGATCTTTGAGACCAGCGATCAGGCTGCGCGTGGTAGCATCAACACCTTGCTGTAAATCACCTGAAGTTTCCGTGGACATCTTAGATATAGTTTAACGCGACCTTGGCAGCAAAATCAGAGACAACATCACGAGGACAATCGCTGTAGCCGCGACAAGGGCAAAGGTTCCACGTAACCCGGAACGCGTCCTCTCTATATCACGTTCCAGCGGGCGAGTGATCGCCAAAACACCGGCGACATCGCCAATTTCCCAATCCCGCTTCGGACTTCGCTCGTCCTGGTTGTGGCACTTGACGCAACTTTCCTGCATCAACTGTCCACGAGCGTACTGCACCAGTGGCTCGTTCGGGAATTCATGGTATTCGAGCAGCGCTTCACCACCGGCGGCACGCTTTTGCAGGAAATCCAGAGCAGCCCGTTCAAAATCGCTCTTTGGCCCGCCGTCTTCTCTATAAGGATAATCACTATACAATCTGACCTGCATTCCCGCCACATCAGCGCTGATGCGGTCGCCGGAATCGATAGTGAAAGTCGCCGGCAATGGTATCGCGTTTTTCATCTGAGCATACTCGTGGGTCACTTCGATTTGTTCCCAGTCCAGTCGGCCTACCACTTCCTCGCTATAGTAGAGATTTATTCGCCATAACATGTCAGCCTCCATTCTGGCGCTGTCGAGAGCGGTCTCCTGGACGAACCAGGTCGAAAGATGCGCCAAGTGGGTGAAACCAACAGCTGACCCAACTACGACAGCGAGCATCACACTTGCCGCGAGCGGGTACTTGCGGCACCAGCGCCAGAAACGCTCGGCACGACTCACAGGGCGAGCAGTTATCGCGTCTCCCGCCAGGAATCGCCGGAGATCAGACGCCAGTGCGTCCGCCGATTCGTAGCGTCGGCCAGGAGTTTTATCCATCGCTTTGAGACAGATGGTTTCCAAGTCCCTGGGCACGTTCTCATCGAGTGAGCGTGGAGGGCGAGGTTCATCTTCCAGCACCTGAAGCATGACCAAACGCTGGCCGCCGTGAAACGGGCGCTCGCCAGTTAGTAATTCGTAGAGAACGACGCCAAGGCTATAGATATCACTGCGCGGGTCGATAGCGCCAGTGTCGCCGCCAGCCTGTTCGGGCGACATGTAAGCTGGCGTGCCCTGCACTTTGCCTTCGGTGGTAATCGACCGGTCGGCGAGAAGGCGTTTTGCGAGACCGAAATCTGTGAGGTGCGGATGCCCGTCGCGATCGATAAGAATATTGGATGGCTTGATATCGCGGTGGATGACATTTTGTGAATGCGCATAATCCAGCGCTTCAGCCAGTTCAGCAACCAACTCGGCAAGCTCGCGTGGAGCCAAATCAGAGTGAGCCTGGAGCGTGTCGCCGACGATCAACTCACTGACCAGGTAGCAGACACCGTCGTCGGTTTGCCCACTGTCGTGAATGGAGACGATTCGGGGGTGATTGAGTTGCGCTGCTGCACGGGCTTCGCGCAAAAAAGCGTGAATTTCCTCTTCGCTGGCCAGAATGCCGGTCCGGCCAACTTTTACCGCGACGTCGCGATCCAATTCCGTGTCGCGAGCCCGGAAGACATAGCCGAACGATCCCTCGCCAAGTTCGCTGAGGAGCTCGAATTTCCCTATCCGCACCGGGCCGTCAGCCAAACGACGAGCATAAGCCGCGCCGGGGTCGATATCGCGTTGAGTTTGTTTCAGATTGGTTATCAGCGCATCGTCAGCGTCGTCAAAATCGGCCAGCGCAGTCTCGCAAACTGCGCAGGACTCTATGTGCCCGGCGATCGTTTCGATTTCTGTTCCAGGCAAATTACCGAGCGCAAACTTGCGCAGTTCGGCTTGGCCCGGACAGGATTCGCTTTTGTGTAAATGACTCATATTGAGAGACTGCTATGATTGGTACATCAATTTATTCGAAGCTTTGTAACGCGGCTGCGTTAACTCTCTTATATGGCCGCGATTGAACGAGTAGCGGATCATTGGAAATGAATCTTACTATGATGAACAGAGAAATACAGAAAAATGGATTCGGCGGGAAATTGATAGTGTTTGGAACCATGATGCTGATCAGCGCCATCGCGACATTTGCGGCCGACCCTGTGCCGGTGAGAATGATCGAAAAGCCGCTCACAACGGAACAGGCTCAGTCGGCGCAGAAGGCCTGGGCCGAGCACATCGGATTCGAGGTGACATTCGAGAACTCTATCGGCATGCAATTGAGTGTGATCCCACCGGGAACATTTCCAATGGGCAAAGAGGATCACAAGGGCGAAGAGGGACCTCAAGAGGTGACTCACAGTCAGCCGTATTTTATCGGACGGTATGAAGTGACTCAGGGCGAATGGGAGCGAGTGATGGGGCCGCTCCGCAAGCAGCCGACAGCGGGCGCTGGTGACCGTTTCCCTGTCTACGGCATCAACTACGCCGAATCGGCTGAATTCTGCCGGAAGCTCACGCAACTCGACCGCGAGGCTGGCAAGCTGCCGGAGGGCTATGAATACCGATTGCCGACGAGCGCGGAATGGGAATACGCATGCCGGGCTGGAACCTTAACGGCCACATACTTCGGCGACAAGATGAGTAGCAGGCAGGCGAATTTCGATGGAGGCATTCCTTTAAACGGAGCCGAGAAAGGTCCGAATCTCGGCCGAACGGCAGAAGTTGGCAGCTACCCTGGCAACGCCTGGGGCCTGCACGACACGTATGGCAACCTCTACGAGTGGTGCCTCGATTGGTACCACAAGAGAGCGAAGGGCGGGGTTGATCCGGTGCATCTCCTGCCCTCACCAGAACGCGGCTGGCCGGAACGAGTCCGCAATGGCGGATGTCACAGCCATGCGGGCCGTTACTGCCGGTCGTCGAATCGCTTCTTTGAACCCCCGGAGATGCGCACTTCCAAAATCGGGCTCCGTCCCGTCCTCTCCAAACTGCATCTTGACGGGCTTCATCAACTGACCGATGCCGCACATACCGATGGAAATCAAATCCGGACGCGCGATGGGATGGATACGCGGATCTGGAATAAGCGGAATCATGAGACCGGCGATCACTGCGTCATGGCGGGTAATGTCAGCAGGCGCCCTGGAGAATCATTCCCTCTTACTCTTACTGACATGAGCCATCACACCTGGGCGCACACTTGCCTGACCGATGGGAGAATCCTGGTGCGGTCCAATCCTCCGAATCAGGAGCCGGGCTACTATCTGATGACGCCCAACAAGGACCGGACGCCAAAGTTCGAACGCATTCAATGCGACCTGGCAACGAAAGGAGTACTCGACCGAATCAGCCTTTCGCCGAGTGAAACCAGAGTTTGTTTCGAGTTTCAGACTGGATTCGAGGATGGCGTGCCGGGCCGCACACTCTACGTGGCAGACTTTGACGCGAAGCAACCCGCGATCACTGACGCCAGGCCTTTTGCCAACGAAGACGGAAAACCAATCTGGTACGCCTACCCACGCTGGTCGAAAGACGAATCCGCCATTATCTACCAGGCAGGCGGGATGCTCCACCTTTACAATCTGGCCAACAAGTCGACGACGAAAGTGTCGACGACTGACAGCGTTGACGACCCGCACATGAAACGAGCGCCCAAGTAGGGCTACCGCTTCAGTTTTTCCTAATGTAACGCGGCTGCGTTAACTCTCTTATATGGCCGCGATTGAACGAGTAGCGGATCATTGAAAAGAAATTTTACTATGCTGAACAGAGAAATACAGAAATTTGGATTCGTCGGGAAATCGATAGGGTTTGGAGCCATAATGCTGATTAGTGCCATTGCGACAATTGCGGCATTCGCGGCCGATCCCGCCCCCGTGAGATTTATCGAAGAGCCGCTCACAACGGAAGAGGCACAGTCGGCGCAGAAGGCCTGGGCCGAGCACATCGGATTCGAGGTGGCTTTCGAAAACTCGATCGGCATGCAGCTATGTGTCATCCCGCCGGGGACCTATGGTATGAGCAGCCGGAGAGTTGAAGAGGGTGAGAAGGGGCCGTTTGAAGTGAGCTTCAGTAAGGCATTTTTGATCGGCCAGTTTGAGGTGACCCAGGGCGAATGGGAACGAGTTATGGGGCCGATCGAAACAAAGCGCGATGCTGGTGCTGGTGATCGGTTCCCGGTTTACCGCGTCATTCACGCCGAGGCGAGTGAGTTCTGCCGGAAGCTAACGCAACTTGAGCGCGAGGTTGGCAAATTACCGGACGGCTACGAATACCGTCTTCCAAGCGCTGCAGAATGGGGATTCGCCTGCCGGGCCGGAACGCTGACACTCACTCCCTTTGGCGACAAGATGAGCAGCCGGCTGGCGAATTACGATAGCACCCAAGCGTTGGAAGGCACCGAAAAAGGGCCGAAGCTCGGTCGAACGGCTGAGGTTGGTACTTATCCGGCAAATGCCTGGGGCTTGCACGACATGCTTGGGAATGTAACCGAATGGTGTCTGGACTGGTATCACCACAAAGTCGAGGGAGGCGTTGACCCTATGCAGCTCCAGCCCTTCGACCGGGAAAAACCGTGCATGGTAATCCGGGGCGGCGCATGGAGAAGCCCCGGCAAGTATTGCCATTCGGCGAACCGCTATTTCTCCCCGCCGGAAAGTAGAGGTTATATCGGTCTTCGTCCTGTCCTTACCAAAGTGCAACCGCCCCGGGTTGTGAAGGCGGAAGAGGACGAATGAGTGAGCCAAAGGCTCCATACAAGAATCCATGTCATCCATGTTCCATCCTTTAGAATCCATGAAAAATTCTCATCTAGTGAAGTTAGCATGGATTGAACATGGATTTAGAAGGATTGCATGGATTTGAAAATTGACTCGAAAGGTCTAATTCCGATTTTAAAGACACGATGCAGCAGCGAGCCTGAACTCGCGAAAGTTTTGATGATGGAAGAAAAAATTAAAATCACTTACCCTCTATTTCGATGAGCCAACCGATGCACGAAGGAAAACCGCCCGAATTGAATCGTCGCAAAGCCTTACAAGTTGGTTGCGCAATGGGCGGCAGCCTGATCGGCCTGCCGGGCCTGAACGACATGTCCTACGCTGCCGATAATAATGAGCCGGCAGACGCGGCCGGTAAAGGAATCGCGGAGATTCGTATGAAGTCGGATCGGGTGGAGGAACTGCGCCAATTCTACGAAGAAGCACTTGAACTACCTGTGAAATTGGATAGCGACAAGCTGACGGTGGAAGCGGGAACCACACGTCTCATCTTTTCGGCGACTGATCATCCGGCTGATAAAGAACCGTTTTATCACTACGCATTCAATATACCCGAGAACAAGATCGAAGCCGCACGTCAGTGGCAGAAAGAACGCACTCAACTGCTCCGCCTTGGCAAGAAAGAGGTGATACATTTCTCCGGCGTTAATGCACACTCGGTGTATTTCAACGACCCAGCCGGGAACATCGTCGAGTACATCGCACGACATGACCTGAAGAACTCGGCCTCCGGCGAATTCAGCGCAAAAGACATTCTCTATGCCAGCGAAATCGGATTGGTTGTCGATGATGTCGGCCAAACTGTGAGGGAAATTAAAGACTCGCTTGGTTTCGAATACTTCAAAGGAGGCTATCGGTCGGATTCTTTCACAGCGGTGGGCGACGCCCATGCGCTGCTCATCCTCGTGAAACGAGATCGCTTGTGGTACCCCGACAAAAAGCAAGCGGCGAAAGTGCACCCTGTTCAGGCAACAATTCGCGGGCCCGGGGCCGGTCGGCTTCACCACGCTGATCTCGATTACAAAGTCGATGTGAAGCCCGGACGAAATAACCGGGCAGGGTCGGAGGACTAGGGAAATGCCGACCATGGTGGTCCGGCCCAAGTCATTGGGGAAACCACGGCAGGCATGGCCATTCGGCGAGCCGCTGCCACTCCCCGCCCGAGAGAAGAGATTCCCCTATTGGTCTTCGTCCTGTCCTTACCAAATTCCAACCGACCCGGGAATTGGAGGCGGGGAAAGAAACAAAGAAAGGAGATGTGGGTCAGAAGGCCACAGAGTAGCGGCGAGCTGAACAAATTTCTGGGGATAAAGTGTTCGGGTTTCCTGCGGAAATGAAAGCGCGGTAGATTCAGCTTTTAATCATCAAGCCAGCCCATTTGCTGGACTGCCATTGTCAAGCCCTGCTCCCGTACCAAGTGGTAAAACTGCAGAAATTCCTCGTCCCTCAGTGAGTCGAATTTGTCGTCTAAGCCCGAATTGCTCTGCAACTCTTTCATCTCCGTCATTTCCCGGGGCTCGGCAAAGTTCTCCGGCGTATCACTTAATTCGATCAAACTCTGATAGATTTGCATAGCTGATGCGATATTTTCGATTCTCGCCATACTCGGTTCAGGATTGGACACCTGTCTCTTATACACATCTGACGCTGCCGACGAAGAGGATAGTGTAGA
>CAJXQE010000335.1 GCA_913058215.1 uncultured Verrucomicrobiales bacterium | reverse complement strand
ACGAGATCAGCCTCGGTCTCGTGGGCTCGGAGATGTGTATAAGAGACAGGCCTGACTCAGCTCCCGCAAAATATCATGGTGCAATAGCTCTTTCTCGACGACAGGCCGCAGCGGAGCCAGCTCACCTTGACTTTTCAAGGCTTCTTCGACGAGTTGATCAAACAGTGACATCGGCCACCTCCTGATTGACGAGATCCAAATTTCGTTGAGTCGCTTTCATATCGCGAAGCGCCTGAGGCACTGAAGCCACCCAAAGCCTTCGGTCTGCATCAAAGGATAGCTCGCCAGCAACATCGTCGGGGGATTGGGCGGTGTGGACAAACTCAATTCGACCGTAATCTCCGCAGAAAATCACGTTGCTCCGACCGGAGGTCATCAAACCGATCCAGTTGAACGGAATCTGCGAGATGACTCCGTTCTCACTCAAAACCGACTCGAGGCTCAGGTAAAGAAACTCACTGGCCCGCAGCCTCGCAGCAGTGTGATACAGGATATCGTTCACCGGATAGTCCGCATGAGGGTAGTAGTAAATCCCCCTGCAGACCCGTTTCAGTAATCCTGACTTCGTTGCCCGAGACAAGAGCACATTCGGCTGTTCACTCTCTGGCAACGCTCCAGCCAAATCCGAGCTCGCGAAAACGCAGCGATCTCGATTGGCAAACGTTTGTAAAACCGTTTCAAGTTGTTTGCTTGGACGCACAGAAACAGTATACAGAAGATTGCGTTTTTTGCAATGTTTTGTGGACTGATGGCATCCGAGCGATCGGAATCTTTCGAGAAACAAGGACTGCGTATTCTTCAAATTTTGATTCAAAAAATCGATAAATGTTACCTGACGCCCAGAATGCATTTCCTCTTTGAATGTCTCGCTGCCCCTATGCCCCCCAACATCACCTGGTATTCGGAGATGCCGATGAATCATTGACTGGTATTTCCCGTTTATTCTGAAAAACTCAGTAATTAACGAATTGGACTCCAACTAGATAGCCTGTCCCGAATGGCACTGCTTTGACGCCCTGGCCCTCTGCCAGCGACTGGACCGGTTCGTGCGGGGCAACCGCAAAGCCTTCGGTATTATAAGGGTGCCCACCGAAGAGGAGGAACGCGAGCGGGCCTTCAGCCGGCAACGTCAGCAACTGGTACGTGAACGCCAGCGACTCCAAGCGATGGGCCGAAGCCTGCTGTCTTCCCACGGTATCTATGTGACCGGGCGTTGGTGGAAGGGAGCGACCTGGAAACAGATCCGCGACGAGGCACCTGACTGGGTCATCGAGCGGCTGGAGGTCTTCATCCGCCTGATCACCCCGGTGGAAGCCGAGGAGAAGTCGCTGACCGAGGCCATCGAGGAGGCCGGGCGCGAGGTGAAGATCCCCAAGGGAGTCGGGCCGTTGAGCTTCGAGGTGCTGCGACGCGAGGTTGGCGATTGGTCGCGGTTCAACAACCGGCGACAGGTCTCCAGTTACACCGGCCTGTGTCCACGCGAACACAGCAGCGGAGGCAAGCGACGAGGCGGCAGCATTAACAAGAGCGGCAACCCGAGAGTGCGAGCGATGCTCGTGGAGATGGTCTGGCGGATGATGCGCTGGCAACCTAACTACCATGCCCTGCGCAAGTGGGCGCCAGTGCTGCAGAACCCGAAGGCGAGTGCGGCGGCCCGCAAGAAAGCTGTCGTGGCCGTGGCCCGGCAACTGGCCGTGGATCTGTGGAGACTGTTTACTGACCAGACTACCGCCGAGAATCTCGGGCTGACTTACTTGCCGGAAGCGGCGTGAACCCCTGACACCATTGCCTCGAAATTATGATTTGAATCACACCTTATCTCTTTCCACCACGAATGTCGCGCGTCTGTGAAATTCCTTGGTCGTTCTTCAACGGAACGTCCGTCTGACAGATGAGACCGCTTTTTCTTTCCCCGACTCGAATCCGTCACCTGGCGCTTTGCCTATCAATCAACCAACTAGAGCAAACGCGCGGATAGCAGGCTGTGCCGCCGGAAAACCCGGCGAGACCCACCACGGAAAGGAAGACCTTCGTTACCTATTAAACTTTCAAACCCCAAACCACATTATGAACCCATAATCCTGGCGGAAATTCCACATTCCAATTTGACTAACCCCATAGCAAAAACGATGAGCGTGTCTTCGGCTATTTTCAATTCATCCAGTAGATCGACCAGTTGGCCAATGTGGTGGTCCATGTGTTCGAGAATGGCGACATAGTCACTGCGCAGGAAGCTGACACCCCGGTCTAGAGCCTTGTTCACCCAGGCTTCGGGCGCGGAGGCCGGTTTCGATTTGTCGACGCGAAGCGGACCGTGCACCGCGTTGTAGGCGAGGTAGCAAAAGAATGGCTCTTCCTCGGCAACACTCTCCCGAATGAATCCCTCGGCCCATTGAGTGAACAGTTCCGTCGCGTGCCCCTCGGAATCATCCGGTTCCCGGTTGTGCAGGATCTTTGATCTGTTCCCTTTGATCCAATAGGGGTGCGCCCCTCCGAGAAAGCCGCGAAACTCATCAAAGCCGCGATCATTCGGAACCTCTCCCTTCAGCGAACCCATGTGCCATTTACCAAAAGCCCCGGTCTTGTATCCCGCTTCAAAGAGATGCTCGGACAGCGTGGTGACATTGCGCTTGATACCACGATAATCGTCTGCACCGATCGGCTGGCTGCCGGGACCACGCCACATGCCGTTCTCCGATGAGTATTGGCCGGTAAACATGCAAGCACGAGACGGCCCGCAGAGCGGGACGGTGTGGTAATTCGTAAATCGCACCCCGGAGTCAGCTAACCCGTCCAATGTGGGAAGTTGCACTTCCGTATTGTCCCAGTTCGAAGGCAGGTCACCCCAACCGTGATCGTCGGAAACGATGAAGACGATGTTTGGCTGCTCGGAAGCGGTGGCTGATAGCGAAAGCAAGAACGTCGACGCGATCAGAAGTGTTCGTGTCACCAAGGACTGAAGAAGAGTGAAATTCATAGAGGTATAATAGGTTTTCAGAGCTATATCTTAGAGCGTTTCGGATTCTGCCGCCTTTTTATCCCCGTGATGATGCCTTCTCTCTACCCAAACATCGGCGCAGAAAGTGAGGAACAAAGCTGGCGAAGCCGATCCGCGTAGTGCCGGGTCTCCGCACCCGGCGGCTGGTATGGTTATGCGAGCGTTGGTCCGATTCTCCGCGACGGGTGCGGAGACCCTTTTCTACTTTTTGCGCCGACGTCTATCCGAGCATTCGGTCGAACACATTCTTCATGCGTGGGGCCGGGCCTTGCGGCTTAGCTCAATTTGCAAGCAAACGTGGCTGGATGGAGACGCCAGGGTTTGGATTTGGGGTTAAAGTTAACATGGATACCGCCCTCCAACCCGGGGCGTATGGCGGGCTGAAGGCGTCGGGGAAGCGAGCAAGTTTACTCTCCTGCATTGGCCGGTTGCGGTCGCAAATGCTCACTCACGGCGAAGGACCAGTCGATGTCGGACAGGGCTGCGGGCACGACGTCCATTTGCAGCTGGGGGGCGAGTTTCTGGGCGGCTGATTCGCGGAGGGTGTTGCTGAGGCTTTCGAGTTCGATGAGCGTTGCCAGGGCCGGTAGCTGAACCTGTGGCTCCTGGCGCAGCGCTTCCTGGAGCGCCATCTCGCCCAAATTGGAATCCGGCCAGGCGCGTAAGGTTTCGTCCACGATGGCACTGAAATAGCGATCGGGTATGGACGCGAGCATGCGGCCATAGATCTCGGGATCCGGGGTTCCCCCTTTTTCCCGGGCCGACTGTTTCAACTGCGCTCTCCAGGATCGGGTCCGGAACTTGTCCTCTTCGTAACGCAATTTCTCCTCGAACAATGCCGCCGCACCCTCGGAATCGGTAACAGCCATGTGTCGCGCGGCCTCCTCGTGCATGCGGATGTTGTTCTCGAGTGCATGATCGCCCTTCGTGATCTCGCGCTGCGGCCACTCGAGCCCGTTCCCTGTCGGGGGTGCTTCGGTCACCGGGAAACCTTGAGGGCGGTCGGGCGCGCTACCCGGTTTGGATCGATCCGCCTGCATCCGGACTGGTAGCGAGTCCGGATTCGTCCTCTCGGCAGTGGACGTGCCGTGATCCGCCGGACGGCGCGTGACGAAAATCAGGATCGTCACGGCCGCGCACCCAAGGAAGACGGCGATGACAACAATGCGGTGCAGGGAGGTCATTCGAGCACTTCGATTTTCAATTGATAGAAGGCACGTCCGATCGGAAGCGGATCGGAGTCGACGAATTCCATGTCGCCATCCGTGCTCCCGGACAAGACTTCCCCGATCTCCTGCCAGGTGAGGAGGTCATCACTCCTGAGAACGGTGTATTTCCGGTTCGGTTTCGCAGAAAAGGTGATCCGGCGATCCGCGTTCGGATCGAGCAAAAACGACTGCGAGAAACGGGAGGTTGAATCATCGGGCGAGAATCCCGCGATCATTTCGTAGAGATCGCTTTGGCCGTCTGCGTCAGTATCGAGTCCGCCCTCGACGTTGGCGTAGGGATTGCGGCCGAGGCCGGATTCGAGCGCGTCGGGTGCGCCATCGCCGTCGGAGTCCGTGTCCTCGACATTGGCCAACCCGTCGCCGTCGATATCCGCGCCGCCCTCGACCGTGTCGGCAATGCCGTCGTCGTCGAGGTCTCCATCCGAGGCGAGGATCCAATCGATGTCGAAGGAATCTCCCGGTCTATTCAGGATCGGATCAACGCGCAGGCGGGTGATGAATCCCGTCCAGTCGGAGTGGGTTGAAACCGGATACCGAACGAGCCCCCACTCGCCGGCGGGAGGCGAACTGACAATGATTCGCCGATCCGCGTGAAAGGTGTCCGCGGTGTCGGTTCCAAAGAACAAGCGCGTGTTCCCCGCCTGAGTGGCCTTGAGACGCACGAGGATGTCCGTGACTGCTCCGGCGACGAAGTGGAAGCCCTGATTGTTGACGTTGGGGTTGCCCGTGGCTGTGCCGGAAAGCAGGCCGCCGGCCACTGTCTCGCCGCTGATGCCTCCGGCGGGGTTCCACCCTTCGAATCTGCCGTTGGTCTCAAACCGAAATCCGAGATCCCCGGCGTCGTAGGCGTCGCGTCCCGCGGCCGCCTCGTCGGCGTCACGGGTCCAGTCGCCATCGGATTCCGGGTCGAATAGATTGGCAATACCATCTCCGTCGACATCGCCAAAGCCCTCGGTCAGGTCTGGTATTCCGTCGTCATCCGCATCTCCATCGCTGGCACTGATCCAGTCGATCTCGAAGTCGCCTATACCCGAGATGGGATCGACGCGAATGGCGTTGATGGTATTGATCCATTCACTGTTTGAGCCAACGGGAATCAACAGAGTTTGCCAATCTCCCCCTCCGGTATAAGAGACGATTTCCCGGCGGGTGCTGGAAAAGCCCGGGGCATCTTCCCGCCCCCAGAACAGGTTCACCTGAGTGTCGACCGATGCCTTGAAGCGCATAAATATCGATTCGATCCCGGACGCTGCGAAATTGAAGTCAGCATTGATGATTTGAGAGTCGCCTGTGGAGGTTCCTTTTAGTGCGCCGCTGCTAACTTGACCGCCGGCAATGTTACCTAGCTGGTCCCACTTTTCGAAATTCCCGTTGGTCTCGAACTGCGCCCCAAAGTCGCCAAAACCAAAGGGATTGCGACCCAGGGCCGCCTCCTCCCCATCGGTCAAGCTGTCGCCATCGGTGTCGAAGCCGCTCCAGCTGGTACTATTCGACCAGGTGATCGTGAGGGTCTGGCTTTTCCCCGTGGCGACCGGGCGGATGTAGAGATCACCGTTAGGTTCGATGTAGTAAGCCGATCTGTTGGTAGCGCTCAGACTGGCGAGTGAAGCGCGCGCTATGGCACTGTGACCGGAAACTGAGAGACCGCCAAATTTCCCGAAATCCTTAAAACGGACGAGGACGTTGTCCCCCGCAGTGGCGTCGTCGAGTCGAAAGGTGGTTCGACGGTTCGAGGGCAGAGCTTCATAGAAGTAGGTGTAGGTGAACCCGCCGTTGACGATGAAGGGCAACTGGTGGTGTTCCCGGTAGCCGTTGACGTAATAGACGGAGGCATCAGGCGTGCCGGGCTTGGTACGCACCACCGTGACGTTCGGTCGTCCTCCCGGATCCTCGACCGCCAAGGCAAATTCGTGATCGCTGCGGTAAGCACGGGTCCAGTTCGGCGACTGGTATTCGTCCCCGACGAGGACAAAGGGGTGGTTTCCTACGATGGAGGCACCCGCTTGCCCGGAAAGCGATCCGTCTTCGTCGCGGAGAATCACGGACCAGCGCCGGGGATGGAGATTGTCGGTGGCCGCAATGTTGGGCGGAGGAACAGCAGTGTAGTCTGGAAGTGCAATGCGCACGGTTCCCGTGTGATCCTTGGTGATGCCGGAGAACCGGTGATTCGGGTGCTTGGTCGCGCCGCCGATGTTGTTGAGGAAATTGGCATTCGGTGCATCCCAAGCCACGAAGTGCGAGTTCCGAACCCTCCCGGCTCCATCGTAGGCGATGTAGAGCCCGCGATTGCCGGAGAGAAGGCTCTCTCCCGAGTCTGCGACAAACACAGATTCCTCGATCACGTTGTAGGTCGCCAGCATGAGACTGTTTTTGTTATCGATAAAGACATTGTCCCGGTAGATGACATTCTCCTGCTGGTTGAGGGCAGGCCCTCCGATCCCGGCGTATACTCCGATACTATTGGCATACCAGGTGCACTGGTCCATCACGTGCAGGGAGCTGTTGCTCCATCCCGCGTTCCTGATAATGGCATGACTCGAGCTCAGCTGATCAAAGATATCGAACCCGCTCATGCAACTGTGCGCCTTGTTGCGGAGGAAGCTGATCAGGGGGCGCCGGTGGGGCTGCAGGCTACTGTAGTAGGGAAGGTTTTTCGACGGACTCAATGCCGAGGTCGGCATGATGAACCAGTATCCCGTACCGTGGGTTCCCGCAGCCACGTTGTCCTCAAAGGTATTCTCTGGATTGGTGATCCAGAAACTGGCCGGAGTGCGGTTCTGCACCTCGTTGAGCGAGTTGTCCGATGGAATGACTTCCTCGCCGGCGAGGGGGCGCTTCGTAAGGAGGACCACGTTGTCGCGGATCACATTGAAGCGTTCTGCACCATCCTCGAGGAAGAGACCGTGACCGAGGTGGTCGTAGCAGAAGTTGTTCTCCACCGTGGTGTAATCGGTGCCGTGGATTGTGATCGCCCGGTTGAAAGAGAGATGCACCGCGTTGTCGTTGAAATATTGGCCCGCTCCCGCATCCTGGCAGAGGTGCCAGTGAAAGGGATATCTTCCCAGCAGGCTCTTCTGGCCGGCGCGAAAGATCTCGACACCTTTGACATAGCCTTCGCCGGAGGCCCCTCCCATGGTTCCGTGGATCATGATGTGAGCGCCGAATCCTTCGTTGGCGTGGTTCTGTGTGACCGAATCGACGGCGCCCTGGATCGTGATGTTGCGCGAGAGCAGGCCGACCTCGGCGCGCAAATCGGCGGTCCACTGCTTGGAAGGGGTCGGCCGTGTGTAGTCCTTGGTGACTCCTGCGTGGGGGTAAGCGAGGTTCGACGTGAGCGTCACGGTGAGCCCGTCACCACTCACGGAAGCAATCGTCATTTTCTCGGCCTCGTTCCAGTTGGTGCGCGACGAACAGATCAGGATCTCGTCGCCCGCTCGCCAGTCGACCGGCTCGCTCATGGTGATCGCGTTGGCGCCCGCGGCGACGTTGGCGCCGAGGTGGGTCCACTCGACCCGGTCCTCGCCGTGGATTGTGACGGTGCCCCCGGCCATGGCCATGAGCGCCCGCGCGCCACCACTTCCAAAAGTCTCCGTCTTTTCGCCCTTCAGGGTGAGGACGAATCGGTCGGTGAAGCGGTTCCCATCGGTGCCGGCTTCGAACTCCGCCGCCGCACCCATGACGATCAGCGAGTCGCAGGTCAGGGTCCGGTCGGCCCGCTCGATTTCGAAACGGCCTTGCACGAGAAGTTCTCCACATTCGACGTCGGCATTCAGGGTGACCGCAATCCCCGCGGGAATGACGATGTCTTCTTCGAGACCGGTCGGCACAACACCGCCCCAGGTCGCGGCATCGTTCCAGTTGCCCGATTGCACGGCGGTGGTCTGCGCCTGGAGCGTGCCGCATCCGAAGAGAACGAGGGAAAGAAAGATCGCTTTTCTAGTGATATTCATAGGGGAACTGAACAGCAATCCCTATGGCAGGAGGTGACCACGTTGCTGCGTCTGGTATGGGCGGAAGGGTATATTCCACAACAGGTCCACGCCAATTACGAATATTGGACAAAAAATCCGGTAAATCGTCGAATACTGTAAGAGTGCTCAAGAACCAACTTATAACTTATAGATGGCATGGGGTTGTCAGGCGGGGGTGAAACCTGCCAAACTAACACCCGATGAATGCGAAAACAAAATCCAATCCTAAACAAGTCTGTGAATCAATCAAGCTCGGCATCGACGCCCACGCCAAGTGGTATTATGTCGGCCGGCAAGTCGACGGCGCTACGCCGCAGCCCGTCCAGAAAATGACCTTCG
>CAJXQE010000334.1 GCA_913058215.1 uncultured Verrucomicrobiales bacterium | reverse complement strand
CTCTTCGTCGGCAGCGTCAGATGTGTATAAGAGACAGCTCTGATGAACGTTCGGGAACGCGTCAGCGAGATCGGAATCCTTCGAGCCGTCGGTGTCAAAGGGGGGACGATTTTCTCTGCCTTTCTGACCAGAGCCGGGCTCGCTGGAGTCATAGGGGCCTTGTTAGGCCTGGCAGTTTTTGCAGTTCTGTTTCCCTTGCTTCGCGAAAGTCTCTTTCAAGGTCAGGGGCTGGGAAGTTTGATGAAATTAAAAACCTGGCTGATTCCTCTGATCGCGACTCCTTTGCTTGCTGCAGCCGCAGCCTGGTTGCCTGCAATGCTGGCTGCTCAGAAAGATCCCGCGGATGTTTTGCGGCAGGACTGAAATTGACGCTATGATTCTCGAAGGACACGATCTTACCAAAGTATTCACCACCAATGAAGGGGATGTGCGGGCCGTTGACGGGATTTCCTTTTCGCTGGATTCAGGAGATTTTGTGGCCATGCATGGGGCCAGCGGTTGCGGGAAGTCGACTCTTTTGTTGATGTCCGGTGGTCTCCTGAAACCAGATGGCGGAAGCGTAGTGATTGCGGGGGAAGATCCCTACGAACGTTCGCCCGAAGCCCGGGCAGCCTTTCGAGGGGAGCATATCGGTTTTGTTTTCCAGCAGTTTCATCTGATTCCTTACCTGGATGTGCTGGACAATATTCTGGTCAATGAACTCGCTTCTCCCGGGGAGGATCTTGGAGAGAAAGCGGAGGAGCTTCTGGAGAAATTTGGATTGGGACATCGCAAGCATCATGTTCCTTCGCGTCTCAGTGTCGGTGAACAGCAGCGGGTCGCTTTGGCGCGTGCTTTGTTGCGGGATCCAAAATTGATTCTTGCAGATGAGCCGACCGGAAATCTGGATACAGAAAATTCGGAGATCATTCTGAATCACCTCTCAGGTTTTGCAGAAGCCGGTGGTGCGGTCTTGATGGTAACACACGATGATCGGGCCAGAGCGGCGGCAAAGCGCGGAATGGAGCTGGCTGCTGGAAAATTGGTGTAAAGAGGGGTGAATCGAAGAGCAAACCCTGTTGAATCGTTCCAAGGAATTTGTTACAGGTAGCCTTTTATGATGGAAATCACGATCCAATATACTGGTCAACTTGCCGGTATCACAGGAGCCGGAGAGGAAGTTGTTGAGCTTGCTGACGGCAGTTCGGTGGCCTCGCTGGTGAGTCAGCTTTGCACGAAGCACGGCTCGCAGTATGCGGATTTATTAGTGAACAGTGAGGGTGAAATTCGTCCCTCCACCCTCGTCATTCTCGATGGCGTTCAGACGGAGGGGGAACGGTCAGAGATTTTATTGGAAGGTGTCAGGGCGGTGATGCTGATGACTCCAATCGCAGGCGGATGAGTAGCGGAAAAGAACTCACTGACCTCGACCGCTCAATCTATGAGTGGCAACTCGATGTTCCCGGTTTTGGCGACGAAGGGCAGGCGAAATTACGGAATACCACTGCCTTGGTTTCCCGTTGCGGAGGTCTCGGCGGGCCGATTTGTCTTTCTCTGGCTGCTGCTGGTTTTGGAAAAATCATTATTGCTCATGCCGGAGACCTGAGGCTGGACGATTTGAACCGTCAGATCCTGATGAGGCATGAAGATGTCGGAAGTGCCCGATCCGAGAGTGCGAAGAGAACACTGTCCTCGTTTAATCCTCATGTGGAAGTGGAAGTGGTGCCTGAGAATATTACAGAGGACAACGCAGAAGCGCTGGTCGCGAAGGCCGACATCGTTTTCAGCGCAGCGCCCTTATTTGAAGAACGCCTCCTCATGAATCAGGAATGCGTTCGTCAGAATAAACTGCTCGTTGATTCTGCAATGTACAATCTTGAAGGGCGGATTATCCCTGTGATTCCAGGGGATTCAGCCTGCCTCGCCTGTCTTTATCCGGAGATTCCCCCGCGCTGGAAGCGTCGTTTTCCCGTGATCGGGGCGGTGTCGGCGCTTGCCGCAAATATCGGTGCGATGGAAGGTATTAAACTCTTAACGGGACTTGGAACTGCGAATGCCAACCGGATGATCTATTTCGACAGCGGCACGATGCGGTTTCAAACCATTCAACTGAAACGAAATTCTGAATGCAAAGTATGTGGAAAAAGATCCTGACCCCGATAGTTGCGACAGCAGTTCTGATGCTGTCAGGGTGCGAAGACAGCGGCCCTGAGCCACTGGTAATGCATTGTGCGGCGGGAATGAAAAAGCCGGTCAGCGCAATTGCCGGGCAATACGAAAAGGAATACGGAGTTCAGGTGCAATTGCAGTTCGGTGGGTCCGGAACACTCTTGACCAGTCTGGAAATTGCAAAGGGCGACATTTATCTGGCCGGAGATTCCAGCTACACGAACATCGCTAAAGAGAAAGGCTTGTTGGCTGAGACAATGCCGGTTGCATTGATGCGGGCGGGATTTGGTGTTCCCAAAGGAAACCCGAAAGGGATCAGCAAGCTTTCAGATATACAGAATCCGGATCTGAAGATCGGGATCGGAAATCCGAACGCCGCTTCTGTTGGCAAGTTCACAAAGAAGATCCTGACTAAGCACAATTTGTGGGAAGGATTCGAGCCAACTGTTCTGTTCCCGACCGTGAATGAACTGGCCAATGCCACCAAGTTGGGGACGGTGGATGCTGTGATTCTCTGGGATGCGGTGGCTTCTCAGTATCCTGAATTGGATTTTGTCAGTGTGCCGGAATTTGATGCTGAAAAGAAAGATATCACGGTGGGGATTTTAAAAGCTTCAACGCAGGCGACTGAAGCGCTCAAGTTTTGTCGCTACCTGACTGCGGCAGACAGAGGTCTTGAAGTTTTCAAAGCCGATGGGTATGAGCCGGTCAAAGGGGACAAGTGGGTCGAGAGTCCGGAACTGGTATTGTTCAGCGGATCAATGCTGCGTCCAGCCATTCAGGATACGATTGAGCGATTTGAGGAGCGTGAAGGCGTCCGCATTAATACCGTGTTCAACGGGTGTGGGATTCTTGTTTCTCAGATGAAAGCCGGAGAAAACCCGGATGCCTATTTTTCCTGTGATCAGTCGTTCATGGACATGGTCAGCGATCGATTTACCCTTCCTTCGACGGTGTCGGCGAATGAAATGGTGATCCTCGTGAAAAAGGGGAATCCGAAAGGGGTTACGACATTACCGGATTTGAAGAAAGAGGGATTGAAAGTGGGATTCTCTCATCCAGAGAAATCAGCATTGGGTGCACTCACGAAGAGAATGCTGGAAGGAGAGGGGATTTATCAGGCGATTCTGGATACGGGGAATGTGATGCCGGGATCAGCCACCGGAGATTTTTTGGTGAATCAGATCAGGAGCAATTCGCTCGATGCGGTGATCGTTTACAAAAGCAATGCCTTGTCTAACGATTCGACGGTGGCCGAATGTGATTTGATCGAGATCGGGAAGCCGGCGGCGATTGCCACTCAACCTTATGCGGTTGGACAGAATTCAGAATTTCCAAATTTGATGAATCGTTTTTTTGAGGCATGTGTATCGGAGGAAGGCAAGTCGGCCTTCCTGCAGTATGGGTTCCGATGGGAATTGAAATGATGGGAGCCGAAAATGGTCACAGTTTCGATGCGTCAGACCTGTGTAGCTTTAGGGGAAGGCTTGCAAGCGGGCGGCAAATCAAAGCGCTTTCACTTTTGCTACCG
Organism: uncultured Verrucomicrobiales bacterium; assembly: GCA_913058215.1. Classification (GTDB taxonomy): domain Bacteria; phylum Verrucomicrobiota; class Verrucomicrobiia; order Verrucomicrobiales; family DEV007; genus Arctic95D-9. The sequence continues at coordinate 4,889 of CAJXQE010000334.1, read as the reverse complement.
GGAAGTTTGAAATGAGGGGCGCTGCGACAGATAGGCCGTTTCTTGCGGCAATGGCGTCATTGGCGTTCATGTATGTGCTTTTGATTCTGCTGATGCTCGCGGCAGATGCCTGGTATGGGTTTACGGCGGTGACCGGCGGCCAGTTGATGGAAATTTTCGCCGAGAAAAGTGTTAGGTCCTCGATCATCCTGACGCTTTTCAGTTGTACTGTGACGGCGATTCTCTCGATCATCATTGCCGTGCCGACAGGGTATCTGCTCTCGCGTTATAATTTTCCCGGAAAGCTTTTGATCGACGCGATTCTGGATATTCCGATTGTGTTGCCCCCGCTTGTTGTCGGGCTGAGCCTTCTTCTCCTCTTCAATAATTTTCCGCCAGGTAGTACGAGCATTGAGACTTTGCTGAACAAGGTTGGCATCAAGGTGACTTACAATGTGGCCGGAGTGATCCTGGCTCAGTTTTCGGTCGCTTGTGCGTTCAGTGTCCGGACAATGCGGAATACCTTTGATCAAATCAGTCCGAGGACGGAACAGGTTGCGCAGACTTTGGGCTGCAGTCGGGCGGGAGCATTTTTCAGCGTAGTGATTCCCGAATCGTGGCGCGGAATTTCGGCGGCGGGAACTCTGGCCTGGACGCGCGCGATGGGAGAGTTCGGTCCTATTCTGGTTTTTGCAGGCGCCATTCCCCGGAAGACGGAGGTGCTTTCCAGTACCGTGTATTTGGAGATTGCGACGGGGAGTCTGGAAAAGGCGGTGATCGTTTCGCTAATGATGGTGACAATTGCAATTGTCGTTCTGGTCGCCGTTCGAGTTTGGGATCGTGGAAACAAGTTGGGCCTTTACTATGATTGAAGTCGATTCGCTGACAGTCAGAGCGGGTGATTTCCGGATTGAGGATGTTTCCTTCGAAATTCCCACGGGTGCTTATGGTGTACTCATGGGAAAAACGGGATGTGGAAAGACCACGATTCTCGAAGCGATTTGCGGATTGAAGCACGTGGAGTCCGGAAAGATTATTCTGATGGGGGAAGAGGCAACCACTAAGGCAGCTGGCGATCGCGGGATCGGCTTCGTTCCACAGGATGGTTCACTCTTTTTGACGAAGACGGTGAGAGATCACTTCGCATTCGGCCCGAAGGTGAAAGGCTGGGATTCGGAGAGAATTGACGAGCGAATCGAAGAGCTGGCGAAGTCACTCAGTGTTGAACATTTGTTAGACCGTAAGCCTCATGGTTTGAGTGGCGGAGAACGTCAGCGAGTGGCGCTGGGCCGAGCGCTGGCTTTTCGGCCGAAAATTTTGTGTCTCGATGAACCGCTCAGTGCCTTGGATGAAGACACTCACGGAGAAATGATCGATCTGATCAAAGCTCTCGTGACAGAAGAGGGGATTACCGCCCTGCACATCACCCACAGCCGCCGGGAGGCAGAGTTGATCGCGGATTTTCAGTTTCGGATCGAGGATGGCGAATTGATGGCTTTGTGAATCTTCAGGAAGAACAGAATCATCAGGATCGACGCAGAATTTTAAAAATGCGGAGTCCCGGATGATTCTTTACTACATCAGTTTATTCTACTCACCCTTCACGGCATCGTATTTCAGAATTCTTCCGAAGATGCTGTATTCGGTGACGAAGAGGTCGCCGTTTTGATTCAGGGCGACTCCGTGAGGCGCATTGACAATACCGGTTCGCCATTTGGCTGGCTCGGTTTTGTTGGTGCCGGTTTCATCGGTGTTTTCATTCGCTCCGAACTGGTGAGAAATTTTCCCCTCTTTGTCGAGGATGGTAACGCGTCCCAGAATTTCGCCGATAGCGAGATGATCTTTGTGAATGACGAGCGCGGCCGGTTTCATCAGGCCAGTGGCGATGTCGCCGAGGTATTCGCCTTCAGTCGTCATGTGAACGACCCGACCATCGGTCCGGCTGACACCGGCGATGCGAACAGGATCAAAGCGGGTGTCGACTGCGATTTTGTGCAGGGTTTTAAAATTGTAAGGCGCTGCTTTTCCGCCGAAGGTGGTCTGGTATTCGCCGACGGCATTGAAGCGATGAATGAGGTCTGAGGAGTATCCATCGGTGACGAAGATATCTCCATTCGGAGCCACGTCGCAGGCGGTAAGGCGAAGAGCACCTTTTCCATTCTTATTCTTTTTCCAATGCTCTTCCGGAATTGCAGAAGCAGGAATGGTCATGACGACTTCGCCGTCGAGTTTCATTTTTAGAATGTTCCCGGTGCTGAGACTCGGGCCGCAGATGTATTCAATTCCATCTGCATCTTTGTGAATGACGAAACCGTGGAAGTCCTTGGGTGCATCTTTAACATTGCGTACAAACTTCCCATCGGCGCCGTAAACCTGGACACCTGCGCGGAGTCCACCGGTGAGGCTCACATAAACATCCCCGTTCTCGCTGACGGCAACATCACCATGGGATGCACCCATGCTTTCCATCCCATCCGGGAGAGTGAGCCAGTCAGCGACCGGTTCCCAACTCTGGATTACAGGCTCCTTCTTTTCTCCGCAACCGGAGAAGGCAAAAACGAATGCTGCTGAGGCAATCAGTGCGCTGAGCATTTTTGGTGTGAAAATTTTCATGGATCTTTCTATCTCATTTGATGCGCGGGTGTGTCCAGTTGGAGTTTGCCGCAACTCCGGTACTCCTTATTCCCGGATGATTTCCACTCCACTCAGCACCGCCATTTCTTCAGGCTTGGGATCCTTTTCTTTCGAGAATTGTTCAATACGAAGAACGTCGGTGACTTCAATACCCTTGAACTCTTGAATCACCGGGCTGTGCTGATCTGCTGCGATTCGAATTTCTTCAAGGACCTCCTTGCCCTGAAGTCGAAGGTTGAACACGCGCTCAGCGGTATCTCCAAGGGTTGTTGCCGGAACGGCCATGTGGACGCGGACGGTGTATTTCGCCGGCTTGTCACCTTTTCCAAGCAGAGGGATTCCAGCGAGAAGCATTCCGTTTCCGCGGGATGTATAGACCCACTTGGGAGCGGCGCTGGAGGAATCTTCTAGATCCAGCTTTGCAGCGTTCTCGTTCAGAGTGACAAAACCGCCGCCTTTCTCAAAGGCCTGATCAAACTCCATCGCCAGATCGAGGCTGGTGGTGCGCTCCGGTCTTGGTCTTGGGAATGACAGCCAGGCAGTTCCATTTTCGTCACGTCGATCTCCGGGAGCCCCGAAGTTCAGTGCCAGTTTCTTGACGGGTGTTTTTGCTCCTGTGGAGCTGAACATGGCCCAGTCTTTTCGCTCAGCGCGGGGTTCCATCACGATGGTGGAGGCGATGGAGAAAAGACAGACGCAGCCTGCACTAGACTCAGGAATGCTGATGAGCCCGTTAGCGGGGATCGCATTGATCCAGCACCCGGTGCGGTGTCCGGCGAAGTGATTGGTGCCGATGTCCTCTTCCATGTCGTAGAAGCTGGTGTAGCCGGATCGGAAGGCGAGAAGGTTCGGTGTGCCGACGAGCATTCCGCAGTGATGGCCGTTACGCATCATGCTCCAGGGCTCCTGTTCACCGGTAAGTGGATTCTCCCGCATTTTCTGCTCACCTGTGTAGAGATCGTAGGACCATGGCTCGGCGATGATTTCGTCATCGACGACGATGGGGCGATGTCGATAGTTCCCGTCGCGCGACCACATTTTCTTTCCATCAGTTCCTGACAGGGCCAGCAAGCGGCGCTTGGAAAATTCCCCGGACATGAACTGTTTCCAGTAGTGACCGTTGGCATTGGCCCCGCAGAGGACGAGCACATTGTTACGGAATAACAGAGTGAGTTTGCCACCGCCAATTCCGATGTCACTGCAATCAGTGACGTCGACGGCATGTTCCCAGATCTTTTTACCTGTGCGGCTGTTGATTCCAACAGCCAGACGCATGTCCTGAGTTTTCAGTTCAGCTTCGGCTTTGGCAATTTCTTTGGGAGAAAGCTTGGCGAATTTCTCTTTGTCCTGTCGGAGGACAGCGTTTCGTTGTTCGCTTGTCAGGGTGCTGTCGATGAAGTAGACGGCTCCTTCGCCAATGGCAACAGTTCTGTGCTCGATAGTCTTCCCTTTGTAGCTCCAGAGGTGCTTTCCTGTCCTGGTGTCGATTGCAAAAATGCCGTCGGTCATATCATCCGTTGCGCGGCCTCGACGACGTTTGCGTTCTTCAATTTCCTCCCGGACAGTGGCCGTGCCGTAGAGAATTCCGTCTTTCCAGGCCACGTAGCCCCATTCATGCAATTCGCCGCGCATGTCTTCGGGTAGTAAATGAGCAGTGACTTCCTGACCGGTAGCGGCATCCAGCTCGATGCACTTTTCGCGTTCCATGAAAAAGAGACGGTCCGGGCTCGCGACGAGGTTGCCGGGATTTTGATTTTGAAAAACTCCGGTCCGGATGGAGTCAGGATTGTCGCGTTCCCAGAGAAAGAGACCATTGTAAGCGTCGTAGGCCATGATCCTGGTTTCCCCCTGGGCAAAGAGTCGACCATTAATCGCCAGGGGCCCGACGGCTCCCTCGTGTCGATTGACCATTTGTCCTTCACCCGGGTCACCGAACCACAGCACACCGAGTCCGCCTTTGACGCGGTAGTCATAACTGCAGGCGGTATTTCCCGGTTCTCCGTATTGATGAGACCAGTCGCCGGCTCCGGGAAGTGCGCCCCTTTCAAGAATGGCGAAGCCGTCCTTTTCGGAAACGGAGGCTTCCTCCAGTCCTGACCCACCCAGCCAGGCGACGTGTTCAGCAGATTTGTCAGGGCCGAGAACAATTTTTCCACCGAGTGGTTTCAGGTGGGAGGAAAGAGATTGAGGGTTTAGCCCTTCCGGAATTTTTCCGGTAGAGACTACAGCTGTCTCTTATACACATCTCCGAGCCCACGAGACCGAGGCTGATCTCG
>CAJXQE010000333.1 GCA_913058215.1 uncultured Verrucomicrobiales bacterium | reverse complement strand
GATCAGCCTCGGTCTCGTGGGCTCGGAGATGTGTATAAGAGACAGGGGTGAGGGTGGTGAAGTCGAAGGTATTTCCCAACAGCTGGCCGCCTTCGTTTGTCTGCCCGAAAGCCACCTGCAATCCATTGTCGGCGAAGGCGACGGCAAAGCCGGTGCGGCCGTCGCCGCGGAGGTGGTGGACGACTTCGCCGGTGGCGGGCTGCCACAGGTAGATGTCCTTGTCGTCGCCTCCGGCGGTGGCGACGAGATCCCCGCCGGGATGCCACGCCGAGGCGAGGACGCCGTTGTTGTGCTCGTGGAAGCGCAGGCGGCGTTGACCGGTCGTCGGATCGTAGATGGCTGTGTAGCCTTTGCCACTGGTCTTCGACGAAGCGAGCACGGAACGACCATCGGGGGAGAAGGCAATAGCGCGAGCATTGTGTTCCATATCCTCCTCCAGCGCCCGGAGGAATTGGCCGGTTTCTCCGTCCCAGAGGAGGAGTTGGTTGTCGAAGCCGCCCGAGACGATAAAACGTCCGTCCGGCGAGAAGGCGGCTGCATTCACATCGTCGGTGTGCTTTTCCAGCGTAGCCTGGCGGGAGAACTCACCTTCCGGATTTCGTTTCCACAAGATCAAAGTGTCGTCGTCTGCCGCAGAAACGATTCGTGCACTTCCCGGGGCAAAAGAAACGGCGTAGACACTAGCCGAATGCCCCTCCAGCACCTGAGATGCCTCGAGCGTCAAGCCTTCCCCTTGACTCTCCGTCACCTTGTCGCCGATTTCCCACACCCGCACGGAATCGTCCGAGCTTCCGGAAGCCAGCCAGCGCCCGTCGTCGGAAAAGGCGAGCGCTTGGATGACGTTGGAATGCCCGCGCAGGACCGCCGCTACCTTGCCAGTGTCGAGATCGATGATACGGATACCCCATTTCGCGGGGTATCCTCCTACCGCCAGCCACCGACCGTCGGGCGAGAGCGCACCTGCGTAGAGCTTGCCCTCGTGGCCATCGCCGATCTGGAGGCGCAGGGTGCGGCGCAATTCGCCGCTGTCGACGTCCCAGAAGCGGATCGCCTTGTCCTCGCCCAGCGAAATGAGGGTTTCGCCATCGGGAGTGAAGAGCAGTTCTTTGACTATGCCCGAGGGACCGCGCGGGTCGATGATGAGACGGGGGGATTCCTCCGCAGCAATGGAGACGCTGGAAAAAAGAACGAAGAGAGCACCGATGAGAAGGGGCGCAGGAGCGAGGCGAGAAGGGAGGAAGCGTGAGAGCAGTCCTGGAGTGGTGGAATCCATGGGTAGGGCGTGTCGTTTTTCGTTCGGTCTTTTTTCCTGAAGGGAGCGTATCACGAAAGGAATCGTTTTCCCACGGCTTCTGATTGAAAAAGTTTGGGTGGGATTTAGCAGGTGTGGTAAGAGCCGCGGATGAGAGGCCCAAAGTAGGACGGTCCTTCCAGGCCGTCTTAGCGTCGGTCCTGTGGCTGGCTTTGCGAATTGGCGCATCACGGGCCGGGCCGGCAGGCGCCGTTCTAAGTCACTTATCCTCGGGCGTGATCTTCACCACAAGTGGGCGATGATCACTGGCGGTGTCCCATTTGTCCCAGTGATAAATGTGAGAGGAGGGGCGGTCGACTTCAGGGGATACGCCTTTGCTGAGAAGAATGTAATCAAGCCGGGAATAGTCATCGGCGAAGGACCAATGGTGAGTCCAGCGGAATCCGTATTGGTCATCGAGGGTGAGTGAACTCAAATAATCCTCGCGACCAAATTTCCCCTGGAGCGTTTTCACGGGAGCTTCGATGCGAAGATCATTAAAATCGCCGTAAACAATCAGATTGGAACCGGGCTCCGCTTCAAGGATCTTGTCGATGTGTTTTCGCGCGAGTCTGGCTTCGTTCAAGCGCATTTCTGCCTGATCGGCTGCAGGGGTTTCGCGTTTGGATTTGAGGTGAAGGCCGACGAGACGCAGGTGATAGGTTGGATTGAGGGCGATAGTGACATCGATGACACCGCGCTGAAATGGCATTTTTTTCCGGGCAATGTCGTAGACATAGGTGTCGTTGGAGTTGGTTGAGACGATGGGAAAACGGCTCAGAATTGCCAGATTTCGATCGTATCCACTTTTTGCCCGTACCAGTTCGGTGTTGGGGAGGTCGACTCCTGCGTCTTTAAGTCGTTTTTTAAAATCCGCCAGATAGTCAGGGTCCCCGATTTCACAAATTCCGATGATGTCCGGCTGCATCGCCACGATCCCATCGATCAGGGCAGCGATTTCGTTTTCGGGTTTGGGAGCGTTCTCTTTGGTTTCGCCGTCGACCCGTCGGTCCATGGCGAGGTAATTTTTAATGTTATAGGCGACAAAAGTGATCGGAGCCGGTTTCTCCTGAGCGTTCAGCGCAGGAGAAGAAAGGGAAAGCCCGCAGAGAAGACACAAAAAATGCGCTCCGGTTGAGGGCCGTAAAGACCACAGGAAGCGCATCATTGATTGTGGGGAAATGGTTTTTGTAACAAAATAAGCCTCTCAATCTTCAGAAGCAGAGGGATGGGTATCGGATTTTTTCTTATCCTTGTCCTTGTCCCAATCGTCTTTACCTTCAACTTCACCTGCTTTGATTTCTTCTTCGAAATCCGTTTTCGCCTTTTTGAATTCGCCCATACCTTTACCGATTCCACGGGCCAGTTCAGGGATCTTCTTTGCACCGAAAAGGAGTAAAACGATCAGGAAAATGACGATCATTTCCTGCATGCCGGGAGCACCAAAAGCTAAATAATTTGCATTCACAATATCAAGCTACCCCGACTCGGATTTTCTGCAAAAGGTATTTGCCGACTCATGTGTGTGGCACGATCGCGTGATGGCGGTAAGTCAGCCCTTGAGAGCGTCTCTTTTCTTCAATTCAGCGAGTGCTTTCTTGTAGGCCTCGTCGGCTTCATGGTTGTTCCCTGCAAGATGATGAAGGTCTGCATAGAACGTCCAGGCCTCTGGATCCGGTGCGGTAAGCTGATTCACATATTGGCTCTGATGTTTGAGAGCGCTTGTGTAGTCGTCCTTTGAGTGCGCTTCTTTCGCCTGGACGCGAAGGATATGAGTTTGGCCGTCAGGGAGGTCTTGATAAAGGCGGATTGCATTCCCGTAATTCTTCACTTTCTCATGTAGCTGAGCGAATTTGAGGCGATCAGCTGAGCTCCAGGGAAGATCCCCGGTAAAGGAGGGATCGAGGATTACGAGGGTTTCATCGTATTTTCCGGAGTCGAGACCCAGTTGCAATAGCCGTGAGGCAAATTTCAAGTCTCCGATGCGTCCGGTTCTGGCTATCAGAGTCCAGGCGCGCTCGTTCAAATTCTGCGAACTGTAGGCGCCGGCCAGAGCAAGAGTTATATCTGCCTCCAGTGGATATTGATCGTGGGCCCCTTTTAGAAGCGTTTCCGCCTTGTCCTTTTCTCCCCGGCTTGTGTAGGTAGATGCGAGTTTCAAATAAAGCGACGCTGGGCTGTCAGGCTCGGCTTCAAGCTTTTTCTCGAGTAAGGAAATCGGATCCACTTCCGGAGCCGGGGGTTTTGTCAGAACTGGAGTAGCAACTTTTTCGGGTTCGGGTAATTTTTCAAGGCTTGTTGTCGCGATGCCGGAAGGTGTCGTTGCGGCTACCGCCGGTTTCGGGCTGTCGGCAATTGCCGGGGGCGCCGAGTTTGCTGCAGGGGTGGGGATATTTCCCGGATCTTGAACAGGAGGGGTATGCTTCAGAGTGTTCGCAGGAATGGTCGGGGAAACTGCCGAAGAAGACAAATTCGGAGTATTCTTTGGAATTGTTGGATCGTTAACGAGAGGAGCCGCTGCAGGTGTTCCATTGGGTTGGGTGGATGCAAGCGTCGAGAGAGGAGATTGTGCTACAGAAGGAATCGCTACGGGTTCTTCAAGAATATTAAGCGGAACCATCCCTTTAATTTTCGAAACGATTCCACCAACGATTGAATCCGATGCCTGTGCATCTGCGCTTACCGAGGTGATCTTTTTGTAGCCAAACCACCCGCCTGCAGCAATCAAAGCGAGAAAAAGTAGAAAAATAAACCTGCCCGAGGACGATTTCTTTTTCGTCTCGGGGTATGGCGGTGGTGGAGTCGACTCCACCACAGTTTCCGCTGAAACGGGTTCAGCAGGAGGGGAAGCGGTCTCCACGGCGGAAGCAGCTTGAAAAGGATTCGATTCCATTGATTCGAGAAATTAACAATAAAACTTAAAACAATTACGATAAATTACAAATATAAATAAAAGCCATAATTAAGATAACAATGCATGCCATGAATCGTGTCCGTGATTTCAATTTGTTGATCTTCTCCTATGGTCTGCGAACCAGTTGAGAGTTTTTTTGCTCAATTTGGAGAAAATTATCCGATCTTTGTTGTCACGGCGCGGCGTATCTACTCTATAGATTGACTTTTACGTGAGAGAATATTCAGTAGGCGACTTTTCAGGGATGAAAGAGGATTTGTTGGCACAGATAAAAAACGAGAGCGGTGAATTTTCACCGTTTGCATTTCTCCGTCCTGAATTGGACCGGGTTGAAGAGCGAATTCGGGCACAGGCCAATTCTTTTGATCCGGCCGTGGAGCCATACGTGGCTTACATTTGCAACACTTCAGGAAAGCGTATTCGCCCGGCGCTGACGTTTCTTTCCGGTGGCGCGACGGGTGAAGTTTCCGATGATCACCACAAGTTGGCCGTGATTCTTGAACTCATTCATGTGGCAACTCTTGTCCATGATGACATTATCGATGGCGCCGAGATTCGTCGTCAGGCTCCGACTGCGAACGCAAAATGGGGAAATGCATTGAGCGTATTGCTGGGAGATTGTCTTTTTTCCCATGCTTTGATGCTCTCCACGGAATTCGATGACTCAGAAATCGGGCGAAAGGTTGCTATTGCAGCCAACGAAGTTTGCTCAGGTGAGATTATTCAAACCCAACGCCGCTTTGATCTGAAATTGTCGAAAGAGGATTACTTCGATATTATTCGCAAAAAGACTGCGGCACTCTTTGCGGCAGCGATGGAACTTGGAGCGCGATTGAATTCCCGTCCGGTTGAAGAATGCGAAATGCTTCGGGATTTCGGAATGGCCATCGGAACCGCTTATCAGGTGTATGACGATTGCATCGATCTGGTAGGCGACGAGGAGGAATTCGGGAAAACACTTCGGACTGACATTAACAAGGGAAAGCTGACTCTTCCGATTCTGAATCTTTTCGAGAGCTCTTCAGAGCGCCAAAGAGAAAAACTGAACAGGCTCCTCATTCAAAAAGAACCGATTGATATCAGTGCACTCGCGAGCATCGCAGATTACGTAGGTGCAATCGAGTCAGCTGTCGATACCGGACAGGAACTGGTTGAGAGCGCACGCGAATCGCTGATCTGTTTGTCGGACACCAATTATAAGGAGGCGCTGACGGGAATTGCAGATCTGGTCGACGTTTTGCTCGAAACGTGCAGGCAATAAAGTCCGGCAGAGCCTGATATTATGGGCTCCCGGGAATTATCGAGAGATTTATTTGCTTTTGATGGGTTTGCGTTGAAGAATGGCACGCGAACTGCTCTAATCGAACCCGTTCAACCCGAGGTTCCGGAGCGTTGCTGACATTCAGCGATGCTCAGAGAGCCTTGAATCTATTAAACTGAAATAAAAAATAAGTTAAGATGGCAAAACTCAAATTGGAATACATCTGGCTCGATGGATATGAGCCTGTCCCAAACCTCCGCGGGAAAACTAAAGTCCACGAAGGTGATCTGGAAAAGTTTTCTCTGGAAGACTGTCCTGAATGGGGATTCGACGGCAGTTCAACCGAGCAGGCAGAAGGTGGCGACTCCGACTGTATCCTTAAACCGGTGGCTCTTTACCCCGACTCCACGCGCCGCAACGGTTTCATCGTTATGTGTGAAGTTTTTCTTCCAAATGGCGATCCGCATCCGTCTAACACTCGTGCAACCATCCCCAAAGATGACGGTCTCTGGATTGGTCTTGAGCAGGAATACTTCCTCTTCCAGGAGGGCCGTCCACTCGGCTGGCCTGATGCTGGATATCCTGATCCACAGGGCGAATACTACTGTGGCGCTGGAAACAACGCAGTAGGCGATCTTGCCCGCACGATTGTTGAAGAGCACCTCGACGTCTGTCTCGACGCTGGTATCAACCATGAAGGCATCAATGCTGAAGTGGCTAAAGGCCAATGGGAATTTCAGGTTTTCGGAAAAGGTTCCGCAACTGCCTGTGACCAAATGTGGGTTGCCCGCTACCTTCTTCTTCGCTGCTGTGAAAAATACGGTGTCGATGTCGAGTGGCATTGTAAGCCTTTCCAGGGTGACTGGAACGGTTCAGGAATGCACTGTAACTTCTCCACGGATTACTTGCGTGAAACCGGTGGGAAAGAATACTTCGAGAAATTGATGGAAGCTTTCCAGAAGAATCGCGAAGAGCACATCGCTGCCTACGGTCCTGATAACCACATGCGTCTGACCGGTCTTCACGAGACTCAGTCTATCGACATGTTCAGCTATGGTATTGCTGATCGCGGAGCTTCTGTCCGTGTTCCTCATGCTTTTGCGAACAACGGTTACAAAGGTTACCTCGAAGATCGCCGTCCAAATTCACAGGGAGATCCTTACCGGATTGTTGCCCGTGTTTCGCAGACGATCAGCGAAGTGCCTACCTAGGATTTTAATATCCTGTTTGCCTTTGGGCAATACTTTCAAGAACGTCGGAGTCGAAAGACTCCGGCGTTTTTTTGTCTATCTGAGGCGCCCTTTCTCAAAATACCGGTTTACCCGTTCAAGCAGTATGAGATGACGCCGTTGGCTTTTTCGGTGAATTTTCCCGGCTTCATTGAGATCACTAAACTCATTGACCAGCAGGTCGATCGCTCCTTCGTAGGCTGCCGTTTCATCCGGATAGTGACGCATGATCTTCTGATACTCATCCAGAGCCTCTTCGTAGCGACCTTCCCGAAGGTAGAACTCGGGGAGTTTCAGGTTCAGGATCGGCTTGCTCAGCTTACCTCCGGGAAAGAATATCGAATCGATGAGCAAGACGAACGGTTTCGTGGCGATTTGGATCACATTGGTCACAATCGCAAAAAATCCCAGTGCTAAAAGCAAGCCGCCAATGACCAATCCTGAGGTGTCAAACGGACGGAACTCGCCTTCGATTGGAGGAAATGCATTTTTGAGGAACCATAATGCGAGTCCGAAACAACCGATTGCAAAGGTCCAGCGGAAAATAGGATGAGGTCCTTCCATATTAATTTGTACTATACCCTTTTGTTTCCCTGTTTCACAAGATCGAGTTCAGCTTTACAATTTCTCAGAGACGGCTTGAGTGAAGATGTGAAAATGATGATTCAAAAATTTGTATCGGCGGCGCTCTTTGCGGCACTTGTTCTTCTGATTCTTCCTTCGTATGCGAAAGACGATGTTCTGATCCAGACCTGGATTGATCCGGACAAAGCAGCGAAAGACAATCCCGATTTCCTTTTGCAGGGAGAATATAAAGGGGGAAAAAAAGCGGTTCAGGTTGCTGCTCTGGATAAGGGGAAGTTCCTCGTCTTAAGCTATCAAGGAGGACTGCCCGGAGCTGGATGGGACGGAGGTCCTTTGAGTTCCGAGGTTCTCGAAACTGCGGCGGTTCAGGAAAAGGTCAAAGGCCTTAAAAAGACTACAAGGAAAAGCGAAACTCTCGGGAAGAAAGCTCCGGACGGTGCTCTTGTAATCTTTGACGGAGAGCAAACGGATTATTTTGAAGGGGAGGTCAAAAACGGACTCCTCTGGGCAGGAGGTTCAAGCACAAAAGAAGTGGGCGATTTTAAGATGCATCTCGAATTTCGATTGCCTTTCAAACCGGCACGAGCACCAAGCAGTCAGGATCGCGGAAATAGCGGGGTCTACATTTTTAACAACTACGAGTGTCAGGTGATCGATTCTTTCGGGCTGGATTACAATTCTGAGAACAACGCGATCAAGCTCGAATCACTCAACACCCAATGGTGCGGCTGCTTCTATAAATTTCAAAAGCCAAGCGTGCCAATGGTGTTTCCCCCTTTGACATGGCAGACCTACGATATCGATTTCACGGCCCCGAAATTTGAAGGGAAGGAAAAGGTCGCCAATGCTAGAATTACGGTTCACCACAACGGTGTCCTCATTCACGATGACCTTGAGTTGCCAAAAGGTACCGGTGCAGGAGGTAAGCGTCCGGAAAAAGCCAAGGGCATCATTCATTTTCAGGGACATGGAAATCCGGTGGCTTACCGGAATGTCTGGATCCAGGAAAAATAGCGGAAACCCTTGTGAGTTCAGTTACTGAATATGACTTCGTCGTAATTGGCGGAGGTGCCGCCGGATTTTTTGCTGCGATTGCGTGTGCCGAAAACAATTCGGTGAAGCGCGTCGCGATTCTGGAGCGAACCTCGACGGTTCTCGGTAAGGTGAAAATCTCGGGCGGAGGTCGTTGCAATGTCACCCACGCCTGTTTCGATCCCCGGGAATTTGTGAAGAAATATCCCCGGGGCAGTAACTGTCTCTTATACACATCTCCGAGCCCACGAGACCGAGGCTGATCTCG
>CAJXQE010000332.1 GCA_913058215.1 uncultured Verrucomicrobiales bacterium | reverse complement strand
CGTCAGATGTGTATAAGAGACAGGACCGATAATATATTTGAGCCGAACCAGCTCGGCGCATTCGGGATCCACCTTCGCGAACTCGTCCATCGCCTCACACACCGCCAAAATCTCGTCAGCGTCTTTGCCTTCAGGGATGGCGATCTGGGAAATCGCGAGATCTGCCCGCTCCATATTACCCCCCCGCTTGATAGCCGCTTTTGCCCGGGCGCGATTAATCAGAATCCTCCTCATCGCTTCCGCTGCGGCTCCGAAAAAGTGTCGCCGGTTTTCCCACTTGCCTGCATCCGCTTCCCCTTTTTCCGAGAGAGTCAGCCACGCTTCGTGCGCAAGTGCCGTCGCACTCAAAGTCTGGGGCGCCTCACCTACCATTTTCTTCCGCGCCAGAAGACGTAATTCAGAATAGATCGAATCTGCCAAAGCTGAATCAATTCCGGCAGACGAGTCAGAATCTGGTTTTCCGATTGGTTTTTCCATAAGCGTTAGCCCTTCAATGTAATCGAAGCGGAAGGCAAACAGCAAGGAATGAAATCCTCTGTCTGGGTATTACTCGTGAATTCCGCTTAATGAAAAGATGAACTCTTCTTCTCCTGTATGAGCCCTTCTAATAAGGTTCAATTCAAAATCAAAAGGAACGGGCGGAAAAGCTGTTTTGCTGAAGTCGCCGAGATAGAAGGTCCGAAATCCAAATTTCAAACAATCAAACCCGCAGTGGCATCAGCAGCCGTGTTTTTTTTATCAACGACGGTCAATACTTCACCCCGGTCAATTCCGCCCAGGCGAACCATTTTTTTGCCAGCTGATTGACAGTGGAGGGATTTTCTTTGGCGATGTTTTTGGTTTCGGTCCGGTCGCTTGCGAGATTGTAGAGTTCCCATCCGATTTTTGATCCGTTCTCCCAGACGAGTTTCCAGCGACCTTCCTGCACGGCACGATTCTTTGACCAGAACCAGAAGAGAGGTGCCGGCCTCTTAACGCTTTCCGTCTTATCAAGGAAGAGCGGTGCAAGCGACACACCTTCCGGCAAATACAGAGGCTTCCCGTCCCGCTTTACCGGATACTCCCTTTCGGCGAGTTCCAGAAAGGTCGGCATCAAATCGATAATGTGCCCGACCTGCTCCGTCGTCCGGCCTGCTTTGATTCTTGCGGGCCAGCGCACCACCATGGGCGTAGCAATCCCGCCTTCATGGGTGTCACTTTTGTAACGGCGAAACGGTGTGTTCTGAGCGTAGGCCCAGTTCTGACCGACATGGCTGTAAAAGTCTTTCGGCCCGGGAAAATGTTCAGTGTCATTTCCGCCCGGTTTTTCGGGGCAGCCGCCGTTATCGGAGTGAAAAATGATCACGGTATTGTCAGCGACCTTTAATTCATCGAGCACATCGAGAACCCGCCCAATCTGCTGATCCATCCGGTCGACCATGGCTGCGTATACTTCCATCCGGGCAGTTTCCCAATCGAGGTTTTCGTTTTTGCCATCCTCCCAATTTTTGTTGTCCGGATTGGGGCCCGGTTCCGGATAGATAGCGGGATCAATCAGTCCCATTTTCACTTGTCGCTGATACCTCGCTTTCCGCAATACATCCCAACCTTCGTCGTATTTCCCCGCATATTTTTTGATGTCTTCAGGGCGCGCGTGAAGCGGGTAATGCGGCGCGGTGTAGGGGATGTAGTGGAAGAACGGCTTTTTCGCTTCGACAGCTTTTCGAATGGAGACCAGGGCATGATCGGTGAAAGCATCTGTGGTGTAAAAATCCTCCGGAAATTCAGTGATCCGTTTGTCATCTTCTCCGAAAAACCTCACCCGGCCTCCTTTGAATTTCGGGTCAGGCTGATTAGGGTCAAAGAAATTGGAACAGCCGTCCCACAATCCGTAGCTGAGATCGAATCCGCGATCGATGGGACGATGAGGAGCTTTGCTGCCGTTGTGCCATTTTCCACTGATCCCGGTTTGGTATCCCGCCAGGCGCATTGCTTCGCCGAGAGTGAGCATGTTTTCATTGAGCAATTCGATTCCGCGCCCGCCATTTCTAGGGTAGAGCCCGGTCAGTAAACTGGCGCGCGTAGTGGTGCATTTCCCATTGTTGTAAAACCGGGTGAATTTCAAGCCCTCCCCCGCAATCCGATCGATATGGGGAGTTGCGATTTCGCCACCAAAACATCCGATGTCCGACCAGCCCATATCGTCGGCCATAATCAAAATGATATTGGGACGCTCTTCGGCCGGAGAGTGACCGGGGAGTCCTATGAGGAAAAGCAAAACGGATAAAACAGGGATGTAATTTTTCATGGGCAGGCCAGACGCCTAAAATAGAGAAACTGCCCGTCACGGGAAACCTTGAATTCAACAGAATTACGGCAATTTTCGCTTGTTGCGGTCTTTTCGCAATTCCGCTATGGTCGTGCGATGAAATTTCCTGTCGCTGCTTTTTTCCTGTTGTTCTTTTGTGGATCGATTCTCTTCGCGGAAGAACCGGTATCCAATCTACCTCCCGATCCCTTTGGTGGTATTGGAGATCGACCGAGTATTCCGGATTATGAACTCGAAGTGGATCGGGATCGCGGATCATTTGCCCTGAAGGCGGAAGATGGAAAATATCAGCCGGGAAGCCACTTTGCTCACTGGTTCATGACAGCAACACCGGAACGATGGGGAAATTACTACGTCGCGCTCAAATACGTATCGGATCGTCCCAAGTTGGGAGTGCAGGTCAAAATCGGCGATGCTGCTTTATTAAAGGGGTACGCTCCCCGCACCGGAGGGCCCGGAAAGCAAGACGCCATGGTTTTGGGAACTGCCTATATCCCTAAAAAAGGCGAATATCCTGTCGCTATCCTCACCGGGGATGTTTCCAATGATGATTCATTTATGATCACCGGTCTCGAGTTTACTCCTGCTCCGGAGGACGAACCTCTCGGTCAATCCATTGACGGAACGATTCAGTTGGAAGCGAAGACAGCGACTACTTATTCAGAGATGATGCGCTATGAGCCGAAGGAAGAGAAAAACTGTCTCGGTTGGTGGGTTGATGAAAAGGACTGGGCCGAATGGAAATTCGATGTCTCCAGCCCGGGTAAATTCAAGGTCAATATCGTGCAAGGTTGCGGAGCAGATCAGGGAGGCAGTGAAGTGGCTGTTCTGATCAATGACAAAACTCTTAAATTCAAAGTCGAGGACACCGGTGGGTTTCAAAACTGGAAAAGCATTGATCTCGGCACAGTAGAAATTGATGAAGTAGGCGAACACAAACTCGCTGTAAAGCCTTTGTCCAAAGCTGCCAAAGCGGTGATGGATGTTCAGAAAATCGTCCTGACTCCTGTGGCAGAGTAAACTGAGACAGGGGCGTTCACTTTAATCAGCTCCAACGATAGCGGTTTCCGAAAATGGATCGGCAAGCCAATGCGCCGAATCTCCCTGACTGGCTGAGCCCTCTTCTGGTCAGAGAGATCCGACAGGATCTGAGAGCAAATCAATTTGCGGGCTTGTTTCTCACACTCCATGCCATTGCTCTGGCTTCTTTCGGGCTAGAGATGGCAGCCGGTCAGCTTGTTGAGCAAACCGGGATTCTTAGAATCGGGACCGGCGGAATTCTGAACCTCCCTCTTTTTCTCTTTTTTGGGCTGATTTTTCCGGGAGCCCAACTGACAGCATTGCAACCGGAGACCGGACCGGGACGAAATATCGAGTTGCTGGCAGTTTCCAATCTGAGCCGCTGGCAGGTCGTGAGGGATAAATGGCTTTCCGGAATGTCATTAAGCATCCTCGCCCTCATCTCCCTACTTCCCTATTTTCTGATTCAACCATTAATCGGCAAGGGAAGCTTTTCCGAAGCCCTTAGCTCAATCGTTTTTCTGGCGGAACTGAACATTTTCACAACAGCCATTTTTCTGGGAGCTTCCGGATTCCGCAGCTACCTGGTTCGGGCGATTTTGATCATTTTCTATCTGATCACTTTCGCGATCTCTCTAATGCTTTTGAAGACGGGACCCGATGCGGCAAAAGGATCACTTTTGATTCGCGATCTTGCCGGACTGCTCTGTGAAGGGCTTTTCATTCTCCTTGCTCTGCAACTGGGGCGATCAAAGCTGCAAATCGGTAGAAACCCGCTGGAACCGCCTTCTTCCGCCCTGATCCTTCTAATCACATTCTGTTGTCCTGTCCTGATTGGATGCAGTAATCAATTACTTTCCCAGTGGGGAGGCTGGATAGCCGCCGGCCTTGTGGCTGTCGGTTTGCTGTTTCTGGAAAGGGACAAAGGAACGAAGAGAACCATTCAAAAGGCCTGAGAGGACGTGTTTCTGTATTCACTTTGTAGAAATATCGGTTATCTTAACTATCAATGGTGATCTCTGAACTTTTTTCCACGGTAAAATCCGCCTTCGAGAGCGAAGGCTGGGCATATTCCGAGGTTCCTGAACGCGAAGTAATTCGAGCCGGTTTTGAAGCTCAGCATACCCGTGTGGATCTTCATCTTCAGGTGTTCGACAAGCTATCTGCCATTTCAGTTGTCTCTGAATCGACTTTCCAAACAACGGATCCGATTCGCAGGGAGAGGCTCGCGGAGTTGGCGATGAGAGTGAACCAGTCTCTGACTCTGGGAAATTTTGAACTCGACTGGGATGCGGGGCGACTCATGTTCCGATGCTCCAATCTTTTTGGGGCGGCGCAGGGTGATTCGAATATCGTGAAAGGCCTCATACACAATACCATCGGCGAAATGGATCGCATGGCTCCTTTCGAAGCCTTGATTCAAAAAGCGGCAGTCAGCGAGCTGGCTGGAATCAATATCCCGGAACTCCTCCAGAGAGAGGATTTATTGCCGGAGATCCCGCTCCCTGAATCCAGCAGCACTGACGGATGAATACGGAACCTCCCATTCAGGATCCGATCTATGTTCTAAAGAACGGTCACCGGCTCGGACCTCTTTCAGTGGATGAGATTCTCGACTTTATTGAGGAAGGATCGCTCGACTACAACGACCTCTGTCTCCGTGAAGGAGCAGCCGAGTGTGAGAGGATTCGTGAGATCCTTGACTGGGATACGGACGATGAAATTGGCCCCGAAGAATCCGAAGAAGGCTTCGCCATTGAACCCGTTTCTGAGAACAAAATAAAACGGGCAAAACCTCAACAGGAGATCGTCCCCCGGGAGCCGTCCTCAACGGAAGAAGAGGAAACAGCCGCTCACCATGAGAAGGAACAGGTCCCACCGGGTTCACTCAAACCTTCCACCATCCTGTATCGCGGCCATCCATCTATCGCGACCTACCCCGGAGCCCTGCTTGGAATTTCTGTCGGTGTAGGGCTCGGCATCTGGCTTCACGACATCAACATTTGGCTCACTGTCGGCGGATTCGCCCTCGCTCTGATCTGCTTTACTTACCTAACCTTCTGCCGGGCTGTTTGCTTGTATCTGATTACTCCGAAGCGGGTGGAAATCGTGACCGGATTGATCGCGAAGAACTCTAACGAAGCGAGAATCTCCGACGTCCGGGCAATCAATGTCTCTCGATCCGGATTCATAGGAATGCTGGGGGTTGGAACCGTTGAGTTCTCAACTACCGGTGATGAGTCTGAAGTCACTTTCACCAATGTCTGGTCCGCTCACGAAGTGAAAGCACTGGTACGTGACATCCAGGATTCGGCATCCGGATAAAACCGGAGTGGAACGCTCAAAACGCCCGGAAGATCCCAAAGGCAACCACCACAATCGGCACGACCAACATGAGTAAGTATGCCCTGTTGACCGTGGTCGCATAACGGGTTCTCTGAAGTTGCCGCCGAAAACGGTGAGCAATCCAGACAAAGGTAACGAGCAGCGGCACGTATAGCGTGAGCAGCCGGGTATCTCCGGGATGGGATTTGTAGCCGATGCTCACATAGAGAAACATGAGGATGAACGCGGCCAGTGAAAAGGCCAACATCCACCTCGCATTCGTTCCTCCGACCCTCCACACCTGCTCGTGAGTTCGCCGGGCCGCGATCTGATGGATCAAAGTGATAAATGTCAGGACAACTCCAAGGTAAAGAAGCAACCATCTCATTGATTCAACAAAGAAGAGCCTTCCTGTGGAAAGCCCTCCCTTAAAAATCCTTTGAATCAATGCAGCCGCCCCCTGTTCTTTAACGAAGCGAATTAATCCGGGGCGGGCGGTTGGAGCAATGTTTGCCAGCGATTCCGCGTCCGGATAAGAGGTGCGGAAATCGCGTGCCTCTTCAGGACTGTCCAACCAGATCGTGTAATTGGAATACAGATGAAAGGCATTTCCGAAGCGGGCATTGGAGTAACTCAAGCGGGGGCCCGAAATAATCATGAAAGCGGTGATCAAGACAGCCAGGCCCACAATCTGGTTGGAAAAACTCCACTGACTGTCCGTTTCCTCTCTGCGCCTCGCTGCCGAACGGCCGGAAATAACACGGCCTAGAGAAACGGCCAGAAAGGCAAGGACGATCACCCAGACCAGAGCGTCGTAGAGAAAAGTGATCCCTAACAAAAAACCAAGAATGCCATAGAGCCAGAGAACATTCCGGCGCATCAAACTCAATGCACAAATCCAGGTCAGGAGCATGAGGACACTCCCAATTGTGTCGGGAAGAAACCAGGATGACCTTTCCAAGAACAGACAAATCCCGGCCACCAGGGTAATCGAAACACCTGCGGTAAAAGAAAATGCCCTTCCTGCCACGATGCCGAGAAAAATCAGCGCGACTCCGGATACGATGAGATTGATTCTTTTTCCCTCAAGAAAAAGACTCGCAGGTTCCTGACTGCTCAGTGACCCGAGAAGCCAGGGCCAAAGCGGATCCACCACCCCGTCAGTAAGGTGCGGCAACGAACGGGACAAAGCGGACGAAACCTGCTGACTATTTCCCTGAACTTCAGCCGGGCTCGACGACTGATACACTGCGTCCAGATACGCCTGCTGGTTCTGTAAGCGACTGTCCTGGTTCGACTGATAATTGAGGCGTGTCCCCAGAAAAAAATACAGGCCAATGAACAGGGTCAGAAAACAAAGATACAGAAACCACCGTATCCATCCCGGTTCTTTTTCTGCTCCCCTGTCCGCCATTCCTAGATTTCGCTGCCAAATTCGTCGCGTGATTCAGACATCCGCTTATCAGACTCCCGAAGATACGCTTCCGACTGGCGGTATTCGATAAACGCGGCAGCTTTGCGAGCTTCATCCCGGGACTCTTTATTCACCAACAACTGCACCCTGCCCACATCGGCGCCGGGAAACTCTTCCAGTTTCTCGGGAATGCGGGACTGAAAAATCAAAACCTTTGGTTTAAACCAGGATGATCGGTACTCAATTTCCCCCACCTCATTGTAATCAAGCCGAATAGTGACCGCATCACTCTTTCGAAATGCCCGGTCCTTTTGCTTGAACTGGAGTTCCACATATTCCCGCCCACAGAACAAGCGTCCCTCAACGTGATCATATCCCATCGCGTCGGTAGCGGGGTTTTCAAAATAAACTGAAAGCTCGTCTCTCACGCCAAAGAATAACGCGTACGTTGATGAACGCAAAGACTCTAGGCGACGTTTGCCGGCCGAATCGCAGTGGCAATCACCTGACTCAACTCAATCAGACGGGAATGCCGGACAGGTTTTTCGATAATCGCCTGAGTAATCAAGTCACCAGCTGCCGCAGGAGAAGAAATCACACAGAGCCACTGCCCGGTAGTCAATCTGATCTGGCTGAAATAAACGTTCTCTGAACCATCAATCTCCCGGAGCTTCCGAATCACTTCGATAGAATCGACAGGGCCATTTCTTTCGGCTCGATCATCATAGACAAGGTATCCCTGATCATCACGAATCACCACCGACTGAGCGCTGACTCCCTTTTTCACAATCCTCGCATACTCAGCAACTCGCTCGACCATCGTTGCTGCCGGGGAGATCCGGAATTCAGGCAAGGGATCAAGTATCTCTTCTTCAACGACAGGAACGGGCTCATCGAGAATTGTGATCGAATCGGCTTCGCCATCGCTAGCTTCGATTTCCAATAAGCTTTCCCCGATTTCCTCTTCCTGCGCAGATTGAGGTTCATCCTCCACTTCAGCAGAGGATTCCGTCACCTCCAAATCCGCCCATTTTCGGAGACACAGCAATTCGGCGCTTTCCGCATCGGCCCGCGCCTCGGCGAGAGCTTGAACAGCCTTCGCGGCATCCTCTTCCGTTGTGCTGGCTTCTTCTTTAGATGCAGAATCCTTATCCTCCCCCAGGAGCGCTGGATTCGACGTTCCATAGTCATCGTCGTTTTCGTCGACGGTAATGTAATTGCGATCCCCACCCTCAAACAGAGGTGAATCGCCTTCTTCCTCGACTGAGGATACGACTTCTTCAGACGAACCTTCCTCGCTGGAAGAATCCTCAATCTCCACTTCCCACTCTGGCTCGGGGTCCAAATCGATTTCAAAAGAGCCACCAGCCGGGTTTTCCTGATCCCCGGAATCCTCTTCGTCCTCCTGAACAAACACCACGACCCCTTCACTTGAGGCAATAAGAATATCCGTATCCGCTGAAGTCTCTTCATCCTGTCTCTTATACACATCTGACGCTGCCGACGAAGAGGATAGTGTAG
>CAJXQE010000331.1 GCA_913058215.1 uncultured Verrucomicrobiales bacterium | reverse complement strand
ACGAGATCAGCCTCGGTCTCGTGGGCTCGGAGATGTGTATAAGAGACAGCCAGTCTTCAGCCCGAAGATCCGATGCCAGCCAAATGTCGGTTCGTCCTTCGCCGTTGGTAGAAATGAAATCGAGAGCAGCCTGAAGGAGCGCTGGAACATCCGCGGCTGTGTCGGTCGGGCCGGTAGATGGGAGATCGAGCAAGTCGGCGCTGGAATTCAGCTGGGTGCTTTCGAGGGTGGCGCTGTCAATCAGGGTGATCCGGCTACGGCTTGCTGTCTTGTCGAGGAGCTCTGAAATTTTCTCCAGAGCGGTGGAGCGTTTTGACTCACCGGTTTCCAGATTCTGCTGCTCCATGCTGGCAGAGCGATCTAACAGTACCAGGACGGTTTCGGGTTCGCCTCCGGCGGTAAGCGCGACCCAACCGCTGGCGAGTGGCCGACTGGCGGCGAATAAAATGGCAATCACCGCGAGAACCCGCATTGCCAGAATCATGATCTGACGGAGGCGCGCCATGCCTTTGGTCATCTTTTTAGCATCGAGCAGAAACATCATTGCCGCCCATTTCACCGTGCGATGGCGATGCTGATTGATGAGGTGAATCAACACCGGGAGCAGGGCCAGTGGCAGCCCATAAAGAAGGAGGGGCTGAAGAAAATTCATCTTGCGGAACGGGCGGTTTTTGGACTTCGTCCTAACAGGAAGCGTGCGAGAACCTGGTCGTAAGGTTCGTCCATTGTGACGCGATGATAATCGATGCCTGACTGGCTTGCGATGTCAGTCACCTTGGCAAGGTATTGTTGAACGGCGGTCCGGTATTGTTGGCCGATCAAAGCGGGATCAGCCAGCAGGGGAGCGCCTCCTTCGAGATCGACAAAGCGGGTCGGGCGATCAAAGTCGAACTCAATTTCGGCTTTATCGAGGAGATGAAACAGGGACACGTCGTGCTTCCGGAAACGCAAATGCTGAAAGGCTTCCTTGAGAGGTTCCGGTTGGAAAAACAAATCCGAAATCACGACGATGAGGGCGCGCTGTCCGATTTTTTCGGCCGCTTCATGGATTGCCGCCACCAGGCCGGTTTCGCCTTTGGCCTCGAGAACGGCAATTTGATCGAGAACGATTCCAAGATGGAGAGGCCCCCGCTTTGCAGGGATTTCATTTTCGAATCCTTCCGCTCCACTGAACACCCCTACGGCATCGCCCTGATTGGCAGCGAGGTAAGCGAGAGTGCCCGCGAGGCTTTTCGCGTAATCGAGTCGGGTCGAGCCTTCTTCACCAAATCCCATTGACCCGCTGGTATCGACGATGAGACAAAGTCGAAGGTTGGTATCCGCTTCGAATTCCTTGATGTAATAACGATCACTACGTCCCCAGGTGCGCCAGTCCAGGCGGCGGGTGTCGTCACCGGGAACATATTTCCGGTACTCGGCGAATTCCAATGACGAACCGCGCACGGGGCTGCGGTGCCGACCTGACACACTCCCGAGCATGGGACTGCGCGAGTTCAGCGGCAGACCCATCAGTTTCCCGAGGATCTTCGAATCTAAAAAGTCCCGCTGGATGGATTGAGACAAAGTGTGGCTATCCGGTTAAAGAATGAATCAGGCTTCGTTGCTGAGGTCCTCAACCAGTCTGGCAATGATGGAGCGACAGGTGACGCCCTCGGACTCTGCCGTAAAAGTTTTCAGGACCCGGTGTCTCAAAACCGGCTCGGCTACGGCGACAATGTCTTCCTGCCTCACCATGTAACTTCCATGTAAAGCGGCGCGGGCACGGGCTCCAAGGATCAGGTACTGAACCGCACGGGGGCCGGCTCCCCAACCGACGAGTGGTTTGAGCCATTCAGGAGCATCTTCCGAATCGGGTCGGGTCCGGCGAACAAGATCCACCGCAAAGTGATAAATATGCTCGGGAACAGGGACGCGGCGGACGAGTTCCTGAAACTGTTGCACTTTCTCGCCGTTCAAAACGTGATTGAGGGTTGGCATTGCTCCCCCGGTCGTGGTGCGGGCAATCGCAATTTCCTCATCGCGATCCGGATAATCTACACCGATCATAAACATGAAGCGATCGAGCTGGGCTTCGGGAAGTGGATAGGTTCCTTCCTGTTCAATCGGGTTCTGGGTGGCAAGCACGAAGAAAGGGGGATGGAGTTCGTGGGAATGGCCGGCAATGGTGACCCGGTGTTCCTGCATTGCCTCAAGCATGGCTGCCTGAGTTTTAGATGGAGCCCGGTTGATCTCATCTGCGAGGACGATATTGGCGAAGACGGGTCCTTTGATAAATTCGAAATCGCGGCGTCCGCTTTGATTTTCCTGAAGGATTTCGGTTCCGGTGATGTCCATTGGCATCAAGTCGGGAGTAAACTGGATTCGGCTGAAGCTCAGTTCCAATGTTTCGGCGAGACGCGAAACCAGGAGGGTTTTTGCCAGGCCGGGAACACCCATCAGGAGCGAGTGGCCCCGGGCGAAAAGACAGATGGCCAGTTGTTCAATTACTTCGTCCTGTCCCACAATGATGCGGGCGAGTTCGGTACGAAGTTGTTCATAGGACTGGCGGAGTTCATCAATCGCGGCGACATCGTCGGATTGCAGTTGATCGCTGGGGACAGTTTCGGACATGAGATCAGGAATCTTGGAATTCGGTTTTCAAAAACCGATAGTCTAAGCGAAGCAGGCGAGGGGGAAAGGGGAAAATGGAGGGGAATTTGTTTTCGATAACAGGTTTCGAGTATAGGATTTTGAACACGATATGTTAGAAGATCCAAGTGACAGAGCCGGAGAGCATCAGGGAAGCAGTTTGAGAGACAAGCTGTGGAGGACAATTTTTTTGTCCGATACCATAGTGGGCAAAAAGTTTGATGTCCTTCTTCTCTGGATGATTGGAGCCAGTGTGCTGGTGGTGATGTGTGAGAGCGTCCCTTCCTACTCAGCGAGATTCGGACGGTTGTTTACCAATCTGGAATGGGGGTTTACGGTTCTCTTCACCATCGAATATCTGGTTCGGATCTGGGTGGTTCGGGAGAAAAAGAAATACATCTTCAGCTTCTTTGGCATCATCGATCTGATATCCATCATTCCGACGTATCTGACCCTCCTTATTGCCGGAACCCATTACCTGCTGGTCCTTCGAGTTCTTCGACTACTCAGAATCTTCCGGGTGCTGAAGATGGCGCGACATATGCAGGAATCGAATCTGCTGATGAACGCGCTGCGTTCCAGTTGGACAAAAATAACCGTGTTTATTTTCTTTGTTCTGGCGGTCACCATGATTCTCGGAACGATGATGTATATCGTCGAAGGATTGATCGCCAAGAATCCTGGATTTAACAGCGTGCCGCAATCTATCTACTGGGGGATTGTGACGATTTCCACCGTTGGATATGGTGATGTGACCCCGGTCACCATGGTGGGAAAACTACTTGCAACTGTCATTATATTAATTGGTTACGGGATATTAGCTGTCCCAACGGGGATCGTGACGGCGGAATTGGGAATGGCCATGGCAGAAATCAAAATGGACACTCGAGAATGCAAGGAATGCGGTCTCGAAGGGCATGATCCAAAGGCAGTTTTTTGTAAATCCTGTGGTACGAAATTATGAGAAAAGGCTTAATGATTCTACTGGCCTTGTTTGCCTCGAACCTTGCAATCAGCGCGGAAGAGGAGATCAAAACAATCGGCGATCTGACATATGCGAAGTATGAGGAGCAGGAGCTGAAACTCGATCTGCATCGATTGAAAAAGAGAGCAAGGCCACTTCCGTGCATTGTCACTGTCCACGGTGGTGGTTGGCTTGGGGGCAGCCGAAAGTCCTGGGAGAAAATCGCCAGGGATCTGGCATTGGAAGGTTTCGTGGTGGCCAATATTTCTTACCGGCTTGCCGAGGAGGCAAAATTCCCGGGCGCTGTTCTGGATTGCAAAGCAGCAGTTAGATGGCTGCGAGCGAATCATGAAAAACTTGGGATCGATCCGAACAGAATTGCAGGAGTCGGTGGGTCCGCCGGCGGACATCTCATTGCGATGGCGGCAACAACAGTGGGCAATCCGGATTTCAAAGATGGAAAGAACAATTCGGAAGAGTCGGATGCTCTTTCCTCAATCGTCATCATGGGATCGGGGGTTGATCAGGTTTCACGTGTTCTGGAGTCCAAATCAAAGAGCATCGCCAATTGCGTGATCTTTTTCGGAGCGGAGTATCATGAAAATCCGGAAATTTATAAAGAGGCCTCTCCGATTACGCATTTATCAAAAAGCACCCCGCCTATTCTGATGATGGATGGGGAAAAGGACAAACCCGGTCAGCGATACGGGGATTTCCGGAAGAAGCTCGACAGTCTCGGAGTGAAGAATGAATTTGTCATGATTCCCAGAGCTGCTCACGGAGAATGGGGAAAGGAGGCGTATCGGCCACTATTCGTGAAAGAAATGGTGAAATTTTTTCGATCAAACTTCTGAGTTTGGGATCGTTGAAGCTTCGCATTTTGAATCAAACGGTTCCGTCACGAAACTTATCCGTGCGACAACAGTTTATACGTGAACCCCACAATCTATTCCGTTTCACCCCTACAAATGAATTCTCCCTCATCCCTCTTCCGTCCAAGCCTGCTCTGCGGAGCTTTTCTTCTTTATCTCGCTCCTCTTAATGCCGGTGATGTCATTGTGAAAGGTGCCGGTTCTTCTCGCGGATCCAAAGCCGTAGTTGTTGGAGGAAAGCAAAATAAAACGACTAAAACAGCAGCGGGTGTTCTGGCAGGTCAAAAGAATCAGGCGAAGGGAGCCCGTGGTGGCATCGTTGCTGGATTTCAAAATCAAGTTACGGGAAGTAACGGAGCAGTCGCTGGAGGGCAGTCCAACCGGGCAAGTGGAACAAGATCCGGATCTCTTGCCGGGTTTTCGAATACTGCAGGTGGCGCTGATGCGGTCACTCTCGGTGGGAGGGCAAATGCCGTGAATGGATCCAGTTCTCTTGCTCATGGTTGCTATTTGAGTGACGCCGGACTTGCCGGTAATATTTTGTTTTCCGATTCTGATCCGACTGGCGAACGAGCAGGCGGCGGGGGTTTTTCCCCGGGGACGAAAGACCAGTTCAATGCACAGTTTCTAGGTGGCTTTTCTTTCATGGTGGATCCGCTCGGTGAAACCAATGGATTGGTGATTGTCCCTTCAGATTATCCGGACAATTACGATGATGTGACCGGTGCTTCCAACGGGGCGAATCCTGCGGGCGGCTCAGGAAATTCTCCTGTTTTTGTGGGAATCAATACAGGAATGCCTGTCGATGGCGGAGGTGCTACGATTGATCCGCTGGTTGCGGGGCCGCAGGCTCCTCTTCATGTTCACTCGACTTCGGAACTCACTGCTGACGGATATGCTGAGACCGGGGTCGCTCGATTTGGTGATTACAATGGGTTCAACCTCGGTATTGATGGAGTAGAGCTTCAGGCTTACAACGGATCTACGCCTTCAACTTTATACATCAACGATTTCGGTGGGGCCGTGAACATCGCAACGGATGCAGGTGCAGTTTCTCCAATTAATATCGGGAACATCGCTGCGACCGGGCCTGTGAATATTCATGGTACCGTCAACATCGGAGCTTCCGGGACAGGCACGACAGTCACCATTGGAACGACGGGAACGACAACCGTTAACGGCACTTTCGTAAACGCCAGCGACAGGAATATTAAAGAGGATGTATCGCCCGTTAATCAGCAGGAGATCCTTGATCGCCTCGTAGAACTTCCGGTTCAGAGTTGGAGATATATCGGGGCCGATTCAAGACGTCATGTCGGCCCAATGGCTCAGGACTTCCACGCTGCTTTTGATGATACGCTCTCACTCCATTCCAATGACAAAACGATTGCGCAACTCGATGTCGGTGGAGTTACCATCGCTGCGATTCAAGCTCTCAATGAAAAGGTAGAGAAAAAGGACGCGGAGATTGCGACTTTGAGAGAGCGTCTCGAGAAGTTAGAGAATTTGATCCTGATCGGTTCGCAAAATGATGCGGAAACCGGAGAATAGAATTTGGTATAAATACTAGTGGTTAGTTCGAGGCCAGTGCTTCGCACCGGCTTTCCCTGTTAAACGAAAACGGCTGCAAGGGATTGTGGCCGTTTTTGTTGTCATCGCCGGGATCCAGAATCGCCGTTGACCCATTAAGTTTCTCCGGACATGATGGATAGGAGTTCCTGAGTATTTATTCCCATAGGGTGATAACAATGAGAGGCGGCGAATCAAAATTGACGATTTCCCTGGCTGCGCTTCTGGCAGCATGCGGGATCGGGGCTGCTGTCTACTCAGTCGTTACAAGACAGGGCGAGGAAAGCGACGTGCCATCAGCTCCTGCCGAAGCCGTGACTCTTTCGCGCCCGGGTGCGGCTGCTGATGGAATCACCGGTTTGGCAGGAGGCGAAGAGGAACCTGTTGATCGGAATCCCGGGCCTCCTGTGGGAAATACATGGATTGGTTTTAATCCGCCTGAAGACGTTCTTGTCTATTTGAAGGCACTGGCCGAACAAGGGATATTTTCGGGAACAGAGACTCATTCGGCGATCAAAGCAGCGGAAGCGTGGGCGGCCTATGATCCAGCGGAGGCTGTCCAATGGGCGCTCGGTTTGCCGGAGCATCTTCAATTGTCCGCACTTTCGTCAATCTTCACTCAGTGGGTTCGAACCGATCCTGCTGCGGCATTCGACAGTCTGATGAAGTCAGAAAACGAAGACCTGATTTATTCATTTTTCCCGGGAGTTGTTACCTTGTGGAGCGATCGGGATCCTCCCGCGGCATTGGAAGCGATTCGACAGTATCTTCCCGGAGACGAGGATATGCCCCAGTGGACGAGTTCCCTTCTTGGAATATGGGCTCAATCTGATGCTGTATCCGCCTCCTCTGAACTGGATCGTTTGTATGCTGCGGCCGACTCAGAAGATTCGCGCAACGAGTTGGCCTACGCTTACAAAGATGTGGCGGCTGAATATTCTCAATTCAGTTTGGATTCTGCGCGAGCCTGGATCGAAACGATTGATTCGCCGGAGGCGCAAAGGAAAGCGGTGGAGGGATTGATGCCCCACTGGTTAAGGTTTCAGCCGAAGGAGGCGACAAACTGGATCAAAAGGCAGAGCAATCCGTCGATAAAAGACCCTGCGATCGTGGGGCTGATCAATTATACCGGCAGTTCGGATCCCCGGACAGCTTTCCAATGGGCGGGTGAAATCGGTGACCCTGAAATGCGGTCGGAATTCGTGATCTACACAGGAGCAAGATGGTTGGCAATCGATCCGGATACGGCGGGAGAATATCTGACAAATCAGGCCGTCCTTACCGAGTCGGAGCGGGCGGAGATTTTTGAAAATCCGGACCTGGAAGAATAGATTTCGGGGATGCGTTACTTGAGAGGGGAGCCCCTCATCGGATTCTGATCGCTCTCACTGCTGCAACATCGCGATCAAGTCGCGTTGTGGAGCGTGCATCGAGCCTGAAAGTCTGTATCCTCCGCCTTCTCTTCGAATTTCGATTGTTTGCTCTGATGCCTGCACGGACCAGTGAACTCTGGCCGACGTCGAGTCTGAAGATATCTGTTCCGCGGAGGAACCCACTTGTCTGGTTCTTCCAGACCCCTTCAATTAAGCGCCAATAGATGACATTGAAAAACCTGCTTTGCCGTGATCCGATGACGACGAAGTCATCCACTTGCGTTCCTTTGTTTTGCACTCGCCCAATAGCATTGCGTCGGCTGCGATTTCGGGTTCGGAAGGTAAACGTTTGATTGATCGCTGTTACATTAAACTCGCCTTCCCCGCGTTGTGATGAGTCGCTTGCTCCTATTGAGATATCGACGTCCGAGGGAAGATAAGCGACCTTCGGTGCAGAATGAGGTGTTGTTCCCTTGCTGTTCCTTGCCGCAATGAAATAGAAGTTATTGCCAGCCGCGATTGGGGCTGTGTCGATAAAAGAGGGATCGGATGTTGTTCCAATTAAAGTTCTGTTTCCGTTCCAGACATTCGATCGATAAATAAGGTAGGTTTCGGCGCGATCGACCGAAGACCAGGAGAGAGAAACCCTGCGGTTGGGGATGTCTAAGGTTAGATCGGGAATCGTCGGATTCGCCGGGGGCAAGCGATTGGGCAATTCCAGAAATGCAGCCCTGACATCAGGAAGAGGCCCGATATTTCCACCGCCGCCTGTTTGGGGGATTCCGGTTGACTCAAGTATCCTGAGAATTTCGGCGGGTTTAAGAGTGACGCTGTATCTCGTTTTAGCGAGAGATTGTAATGCGACAACGGCGGAGGCAACGATAGGCGTTGCAGAGCTTGTTCCGGAGAAAGTGCCGTAGAATTGTCGGGAGTCCCCACCGAATTTCCGAAAATCGCCACGCACTCCGGTTGTAATCACAGAGCTACCCCACCCTTGAAGATTGACCCGACTGCCGTAAGAACTGAAGCTTAAGCGCTCGTGATTTTTATTGGCGGACCCGGCTCCTACGATAATGGCTCCGCTGTTGGCTCGCCGGTGGTAGGCGCGGAATTTGGATCCATTCAGGTTATTGTTTCCGTTCCCGGCTGCAGCAACTACGACGATGCCGGCGCGTGTTGCCATTTTTACGAGATTGTAAACCTGTCTCTTATACACATCTCCGAGCCCACGAGACCGAGGCTGATCT
>CAJXQE010000330.1 GCA_913058215.1 uncultured Verrucomicrobiales bacterium | reverse complement strand
CGAGATCAGCCTCGGTCTCGTGGGCTCGGAGATGTGTATAAGAGACAGGTATCGGACGAGAAACAAAAGGATCAGCGGCATGAACGAAGAACGAATTGAACAACTGATCAATAGTTACCTCTCCGGCAGCCTGACGGACGAAGACAAGGCGGATCTTGTGAAGTGGCTGGATGAAGAAAGCGGTCACCGCACACGTTTTCGCGAAGCGGTCGAGTTGGAACATGCCCTGACAATTCAACTAAAGGCTAACGAGCCAGCAGAAGCAGACGATTTATTTCAGGTCGTTAAGAAATCCACCATCAAAAAATCAACCTTCTTAACCGCGCTTCGAAAATGGGAACACGCCGGAATCGCCGCACTGTTGGTCCTGTGCTTGAGCTTGGCCTGGCTGCTTTGGAGCAGTGTAAGCAGGTCGGATGGGGAGAACAATTTCGGAGATGGGGCCGGGTCGATGGCTCGACTGGTCCGGGTCAGCGAGGACGCAGTGTTCAGCAGTGACCATGAAATGCCAATCCGGGCGGGAAGCTTCCTTAGCAAGGGGTGGATGCAGCTTGAGCAGGGCTCCATCGAGATTGTGTTTCACAGCGGGGCTACAGTCGACTTGACGGGTCCGGCGGTTTTCGGAATCGATACATCGATGCGCGGTTTTCTGGATTCAGGTCAGGCCTCCGTTCATGCTCCCGAGGAGGCCCGTGACTTTGTGGTGGGAACCGCCTCCATGGAAGTCGTCGATCTCGGAACGCGGTTCGATTTGAGCGTGGACCCGAATTCAAGCGCCACATCAGTTAGCGTGACGGAGGGCCTGGTCAATCTGCACTTGGGAGGAGAAGGAACCCCACGTCGCATTCAGCCGCTACCGGCAGGTCTACAGGCCCGGGTGAACGAGTCTGGAGAGATCCTTTCTATCGATGGGAAACCGCTGAACTCCGAACTGGGAACGGGATCCGGCCTGTTGGCCCATTGGACGCTCGATGATCTTGCTTCTGATGGTACGACTCCGGACTCTTCAGGAAATGAAAGGAGCGCCCTTTTTCACGGAGAGCCGGCGACCGATTCCGTCCCAGGCCTGAGCGGCAGAGCGCTTGATTTGTCGCAGGGTCAGTATCTCGACATTAGCGATCATATCCCGGCAATGACCGAGCTTAGCACCTTCACATTTGCAGCTTGGGTAAGGAATGCCCGCGACATAGTTTTTTCATTTTCAGATGGCAGTCCAAGAAACCGGGTTCAGTTTGAATTGCATGGTAATCGCCTGCTCTACGGCTGGCAGCAAGGGTCGCGTTTTGACGCCATTCAGGGTCGGGTTCCCGGATGGGAAAAGGGGCGTTGGTATCATGTCGCGGTATCCGTTTCCGGCGGGTCCTTGACGATCTACCGTGACGGACTCGCGCTGAATTCCCAATCCCTGGGTCAAAAAATCAGCTCGAAGACATTAGCCCTGATTGATGTGAAAGGCGCTACCCATGCCTTTATCGGCTATCTCCCATCGAATCACAGCCAGCTTCCACAGACTCTGGGAGGACAGATCGATGATGTTCAGTTCTATCGTCAGGCGCTCGACGAACAAGCCGTTCGCTACCTCTACGAGCATCCCGGCGAAGCATATCAGGATCAATCAGATAACCATTAATAAAAATACAGTTCCCCGGGATTCATTCGCTCACTTTCAACCACCTACTATTCAATGAAAAACCTTCTGACATACACCTTCCTATTTGCGTGTCTCCATTCATTTACCTTAGCCGATGATGCTCGCCCCAACATCATCGTCATGATGGTCGATGACATGGGGTTTGCCGGGCCAAGTTGTGCGCCTTACGGAAACCCGAACTACGAGACACCGGGAATGAACCGGCTTGCTTCTGAGGGAATGCTGTTCACCGATTTTCATTCCAGCGGCACGGTTTGCTCACCTACACGCGCCGGACTTCTCACCGGTCGCTACCAGCAACGGGTCGGTGTCGAGGCAGTGATCCACCCGCACGCTGACCACGCGGAACACCGCAAGGGACTGCATAAGTCCGAACTTACGTTTGCAGAGTTGTTCAAGGAGTCGGGATACGCGACGGGAGTCGTTGGAAAATGGCATCTAGGTTACGCGAAAGAGAATGGGGAATTTCACCCGCAGAATCACGGGTTCGACTATTTTAAAGGCTATCACAGCGGCAATATCGATTACATCAACCATTGGGGTGATCACATGGAGCACGATTGGTGGCATGGTCGAAAGGAAACTATTGAAGAGGGCTACACCACACATCTGATCAACCGGTATTCGTTGGAGTTCATTGAGGAGAACAAGGACAAACCCTTCTGTCTCTATATCGCGCATGAATCTCCCCACGCTCCAATCCAGGGGCCTGACGATCCGATTCAGCGCGGGCCGGGAGCAGAGAAACGCATCACTTCGGTGGAAGAAGCGATGAAGCAAATGATCCTCGAGATGGACAAGGGAGTGGAGCAGGTGCGAACCAAGCTGGTGGAGTTGGGACTCGATAAGAATACCCTCTTCCTGTTTTTCTCCGACAACGGCGCGGCAGGAAACACCAAGACAGCGAGCTCAAAGTTTCGGGGAAACAAAGGATCCGTTTACGAGGGTGGAACCCGCGTCCCGGCTATCGCCTGGTGGCCCGGAAAGATCGAACCCGGTGCCTCCACGGACGCACTCTCCATTACTCTCGACATCATGCCGACGATTCTGTCAGTGGCGAAGATCAATGCTCCAGCAGAACGAAAACTGGACGGAGTGGACCTTTCGCCGGTCTTGTTCGAGAAGAAAGCACCGGCAGAGCGCCCGCTCTATTGGGGCTCACTTTCCAACAGCGGCTCCCGCAGCGAGGCGCTGCGAGATGGCCCCTGGAAGTTGGTAGTTCAGCATCCCAAAGCCAAGCCCGGCACCTTCGAAAATGAAAAGGTGGAACTCTACCAACTCGACAAGGATTTGGGCGAAACGACGGATCTCTCGGCGCAGGAACCCAAACGCGCCGCAGCGATGTTGAAACAAGTTAAAGGCTGGTACGCCGAGATGCAGAAAACGGCGACAGCGCAGCCCGGAGGATGGCATACCACCGCAGTCGCTTCAGGGAAAACGAAGAAGCCAGCCGTGCCGCAGAATGCGAGCGGATCGAAGCCGAACATTCTTTTCATCTGCACCGATGACCAGGCGCCCTGGGCCCTGGGAGCGTCTGGCAACAAGCAGGCAATTACTCCGCACATGGATCACTTACTCTCTCAGGGAGCCTACCTTGTGAATTCGTTTGTATCGACACCGGTGTGTTCCCCTTCCCGAGCCGCGACTTTGACAGGACGCTACGGATACGAAGCCGGGGTGCGCAACTGGGTGCAGTTCGGAGAAAGAGCACTGGGACAGGGAATCGAACCAGAGTCAGTGACGAGCGCGGAGTTGCTCAAGCAAGGTGGCTATTCGACCTCGCTGATTGGAAAGTGGCATTTGGGGGAAGAAACAAAACACCATCCTAACAATCATGGATTCGATTACTTCATGGGGCACATTCAGGGTGGCTTCGCGGTAAATGATCCGACCTTCCAACGTAATGGGAAGCCGATTAAATTCGAGGGACTGACAGCTGACATTCTGGCCGACGACGTGATCTCGCGATTGGATGCCCATACCGGCGGTAAGCAGGAGCGCCCGTTCTTCATCGCCTGGCATACCCGGGCGCCACACACAAAGTGGCTGCCGGTGGCGCCGGAGGACATGGCTCCTTACGACAAGCCTGGCTTTCGGGCTGACGTCCCCGATTATCCGGATCTTAATCGCGAGAAAGTCGATCAGTGGATGAAAGAATACCTGGCATCGACCCGCAGTGTGGACCGAAACCTGGGCCGCGTCATGGAGGCACTCAAGAAGAACGGCCTCGATGAGAACACCGTCGTCATCTTCACCGCGGATCATGGTTACAACATGGGGCATCACGGTATCTGGCACAAAGGCAACGGTCACTGGATTCTAAACCACCCTGTTCCCCGCGAAGGGAAGATCGGCGCGAACCAGCGTCCCAACATGTGGGAGAACTCGATTCGCGTTCCTACCTTTGTACGCTGGCCGAGCCACATCAAGCCGGGGATCCGGATCGATGCAGACACGAGCAACCTTGATTGGTTCCCGACGATTCTTGCCATGGCCGGAGTCGAGCAGCCGAAGGGCGTGGAGCTTCGTGGAGAGAACCTGGTGCCACTCTTGACCGGAAAAGCGAAGGATACCCAACGCGATGGTGTCTTTTCGTTTCTCTCATTCGACGAAGACTATGAGCGCATCTTTATCGGCGAACTTCGCATGTGGCGAACGGATCGATGGAAGTTGGTGCGCGATTTCAGAAACCCGCATCTGGACGAACTTTACGATCTCAAGAATGATCCTGACGAAGTTAAAAACGTCATCGCCAATCCAGAGCATGAGGCCATTATCGCCGAATTGCATACGAAGATTCTTAGCGAGATGCGTAAAAGCAATGACCCGGCACTGCAGTATCTGCCATCCCAAACAGAGACCGAATTCTTCAACGGAAAAGACCTGACCGGCTGGAAGGGCAACGAGGGGTTCTGGTCGGTGAAAGACGGTGCCATCGTGGGGCATTCCGACAAGCAGGTGGCGAAAAACGAGTTCCTCTGGTCGGACGTTCCCGTGGGCGATTTTCACTTTTCGGTGGATGTGAAGCTGACGCCGGACGAGCGCAACGCCGGAATCCAGTTTCGCTCGAAGCCGATCAACGATTATGGCCAGGCTCTCGGTTACCAGGCCGACGTAGGAAAAGGGGTATGGGGTAAGCTCTACCACGAGCACGGTCGCGGGAAATTGGACTGGAATAACAACGGCGCAGAGGCCGTGAAAGCAGGCGAGTGGAACCGCTACGAAATCCTCGCCGTCGGTGACCGGATCTGGACTGCGATTAACGGTAAACTCTGCGTAGCGGTAAAGGATACTGGGGGCGAGCGATCGGGTAAGATCGCATTGCAAATTCATGGCGGTCCGCCGCAGACCGTGCATTACCGGAATCCAGCCTTGACTCACAATCCACCGGTCGAACTGGCCGGGATGAACGAAAAGGAGTTGGATATAAAACTCAGGAAGCCCGAAGCGTCCGTTGCCAAACCGGCCGGGGTCAAACCAACTACGAAGGCGCGGCCGCGTAGCACCAAGACAGCGGCGAAAGCAGGGACACCGGTCTGGCCGAAACGAATCGCAGCGGCGGATCCGGGGTCGCAAGGAGAGGCCTGGGCGAAGCCGGACTTCGATGACAGCGCCTGGAAGACAATGAAACTGCCGGGCCATTTCGAGAAAGCAGGATTGCCCGATCACGATGGAGTGGTCTGGTTTCGAAAGAGCGTCACCCTCACGGCCGAACAGGCGGCGGCGAAGTCGTCCCTCCATCTCGGGAAGATTGACGACATGGACGTAAGCTGGGTCAACGGTCGACGCGTCGGCGGCTACGAAGTTCCCGGTCATCATTTCACGGAGCGTGTCTATCCGGTTCCGTTGGGCGTTTTGCGTAAGGGCGAGAATACGATCGCGGTGCGCGTGATGGATCACGGCTGGTCGGGCGGCATCGCCGGGAAGCCAGAGCAGCTATCCCTGCGACTCGGAGCCGAAGCGATCTCCCTGGCCACGTCGTGGAGGTTCGCTCCCGGAGCGAATCTTGCGGCGCTTACCGGAGCCCCAAAAACGGCAGAGCCCACCAAGCAGGTCCTCCCCCGCCCCACGCCGCCGAAGTTCTCGAAAGGTTTCGCAATGAAAAAGGACGAAGTGGTCGCCTTCATCGGCGGCGGAGGGATGGTGAAGCAAGTCGAATCAGGTGCCTTGGAGAGCTTTCTCACTCACGCGGCCGGTGACCGGGCTGTTTTCTTTCGCGACCTATCCTGGCAGGCCGACACGGTTTACCAGCGGCAGCGCCCCCGCAATTTCGGAACTCAATTGGAGGCACTTGATCGTGTCAGGGCTAGTTCAGTGGTTGCTGCTTTCGGTCAGATGGAAGCGATGGATGGCAAAGCGCGACTCCCAGATTTTATCGCCGCTTACGAGGCAATGCTCGATGAAGACGTCGTGCCCCGAACGGAGAAGATCGTGCTGGTGACACCTTTCCCCTTCGTCCGTCAGCCGGACCAGCCTCACATCCCCTACCTGATCCCGCACAACGAAGCGATTGAATCCTATGCCGCAGCGATAGTAAAACTCGCGGAGCGGCGTGGCTGGGTCGCTGTTGATATGAGCCAGTTCAATGCGGACGGGTTGACTGTGGACGGATTTCAACTCACCCCGGAGGGCCAATCGCAGTGGGCAAAGGAGGTGACCCGAAAACTACTTGGTGATCCGGCGGCAGTCTTACCAGCGAACTGGGACGCAGTGCATCGTCAGATTCATAAAAAGAATACCCTGTGGAGACGGCACTGGCGACCAACGAACTGGGCCTTCGTGTATGGAAACCGTCAGACACAGCCCAGCAGCAAAGACCATCGGCCCGACAAGCCACGTTGGTTCCCTCTGGAACTCGAAGCCATCCTCCCCCTCATCGAAGAGGTCGAAGGTGAAATTTTTAACCTGCAAACGAAAGCCAAGTAATGAAACGAACCATATCACCAGCGATCACGCTGATCCTGTTCTTATCCCTGCCGGTACTGCACGCGGCCGAAGACAAGAAGACCGTGCTTCGGGGGTTGTCAGTCAAGGCTCCGGAAAAGGATAATTCGCCGGAAGCAGAGTTGGCGTCCTTCGAACTCGCAGCGGGTTACGAAGCCAATCTTTTCGCAGACGAGAAGGATGGTATTGCGAACCCGGTATGCATGAACTGGGATCCCGCCGGGCGGCTGTGGGTCCTCACGACCATGGCCTACCCCCAGCTAGTCCCGACTGACGAGCCCAATGACAAGCTTCTCATTCTCGAGGATACCAATGGCGATGGGCGCGCTGACAAGACGATTGTTTTTGCCGATGGCCTGAACATGCCGACGGGATTCGCAATCGGCCACGGCGGAGCCTACGTCGGCGAGGGTAACGACCTTCTTCATCTGGAAGACACTGACGGCGACGACAAAGCGGATACGCGCAAGGTGCTGCTTACCGGATTCGGAACTGGCGATACCCACCAGAACATCAATTCATTCACCTGGAGTCCGGGTGGCGAATTATTATTCTGTCAGGGATTGCATTCATTCTCCCGAGTGGAAACACCGTGGGGAATCAGCCGACTCGACGAACACGGTTCCTGGCGCTTGCGCCCGCTCAGGCGTCAGCTTCACGGATACAGCCGCAGTTGCTCGGGTGGAAACCCCTGGGGCATTGCCTTTGGAAACTGGGGTGAGGGATTCATCAAGAGCAACGGTCCGGGAGTATCTGAACTGATTCCAAGCATGGTGTGGTCCGATATTCCCGGCATCCGGAATGGAAACGAGACAGAGATCGGGCGAACTGAGATCAAGGGAATGATCGTGGAGATCGTGGAGTCGCCACACCTGCCTGCCGACATTCAGGGCGATTTGCTGATTGCCGGCTATTTCGCGCACATTGTCGATCGCTTTAAGAGCAAGGTCGACGGCTCCGGTCACCACCTCGATTACCAGCCGCCGTTATTGCGCTCGACCCACAATGCCTGCCGCCCGGTCGATCTTCGCGTCGGTCCGGATGGTGCACTTTATATGGCCGACTGGTTTAACCCCATCATCGGACATTATCAAGCTTCTCTGCGCCACCCCGATCGCGACAAGACACATGGCAGGGTTTGGCGAATTACTGCGACAGGCCGCCCTCTCGCCAAGGCTCCTGACCTCTCGAATGCATCCGCCGCCGAACTATGCGAACATTTAAAATCAGACTGGAGATACATTCGCGATCAGGCAAAGCGCCGGCTCGCTGACCTGCCTGCAAAGGAAGTCACTCCTGCTGTCGAAGCATGGGTTGGAAAGCTCAACACTGATGATTCCAACCTGGACCATCACCTCTACGAGGCCGTCTGCGTATTTGAATCGCACGAAGCGATCAATGGCGCCCTGGTGGAGCGTCTTCTCGCATCCGAAAACCATCAGGCTCGAGCCTACGCCGCACGCGTCATCGGTCGATGGAGCGATCGGCTCGAGGAGCCCCTTAAGCTTCTCGAGCGATGCGTGACGGACAAAAACCCACGCGTCCGTCTCGAGGCCGTTGTGGCATGTAGCGACATTCGCAGTGCGCCTTCAATGGTCGTTGCCGCAAAGGCGGCGAGTCGGCCCATGGATCGCTTTATTGATTTCGCGTTGTCGACCACCTCGCGCAGTCTCGCCTCGCATTGGCTTCCTGCTCTCAAGGACGGAGCGATCAGTTTCGAGCTTCCTGAGCACCTGGTCTTCGTGCTTCGCTCTCAAGGCGGCAAGGAAGTAGTTGCCTCCGTGCGTGGGCTACTCGAAAACGGTGAATTGGATTCGGATGCCAAAACAAAACTATTGGTAGTCTTAGTCGCAAGCGGATCCCCTGCTGACCTTCGCTGGGTATTGGATGGCGAGGAAGAGAATTTGGCGGTGCTCGATTCTCTTGTTGAGAGTTCTGAGGTTCGGGGACTCGCACCCACCGGGGATCTTGTCCCCTCACTGAATCGAATGCTGGCGAGCAAGGACCTCGAGGTCCAGGTGCTGTCTCTTATACACATCTGACGCTGCCGACGAAGAGGATAGTGTA
>CAJXQE010000329.1 GCA_913058215.1 uncultured Verrucomicrobiales bacterium | reverse complement strand
TCTACACTATCCTCTTCGTCGGCAGCGTCAGATGTGTATAAGAGACAGGTTCTGCAGCACTTTGCAGACCTGGCGGATTTGATCGAAATAGATGCGGTAGTGCTCTTCGTTTGGCAGGGCGACATAGTCACCGCTGGCAGTCAGACTGGCGACGTTTTCCATTTAGTGACAAGATCGAATACGCGACTACTCGGACTCAGCAGGGGGATCGTCGTTCGAATAGGTGAAGAAAGAGGAATCGAGCGGGTCGATGTTGTACTTTTCCCGAAACTGCTTGAGTGCTTCATGCTCGCGTTCGCGAATGCGTGCCTGAGCTTCGGCTTGAGCCGCGCGCGCTTCTTCGATTTTCTGAATTCGTTCGGGCTGGCTCTCAACCATTTCCATGCGTCGGCGATCCGATGCGGATCCGACTTTCGCCATGAAGTCGACATTGCTCTTGTCGATCGCGGTTCCAAGATTGTCGAGGTTCTGAGCAACATCCTGATCGCTCATCGCCTTCATCGCTTCGAGACGGCTTCGGAAAGTGACGAGGCGCTCTTCGGTATCTGATTTCAGCAAAGTGATCCACGCATCCTGGTTGTCGCGCAGTTTCATCTGGCTCTTCTCGTGGACATCAAGTTCCGCAGCAAAGCGTTCCTTTGACTGGAAAAGAACGAGGGCCTGGTTGCGACGTCCGCGAATTTCCTCGACGTTTTTGCGGAGGGCTGACACTTCCTTTTCGGCGGCCACGTACTCCGGGGAACCGTTTACGAGGGAATCGAGCTCGCCTTCTTTGGACTGCAGTTCTGCTTCTCTTTCGTTGAGTTGAGAATCGAGTTGTTCCAACAATTCAGCGGCTTCCTCTTTGACCCTGAAAGCTTCGCCTTTTCGGTGGCTCACTGTTTCCAATTGCTTCTGCACCTCTTTACGGCGCATCTCCATGATCTCGATGGTTTTTTCCACCTTGAACATGAACTGCTGCAGGCTCTCTTCAATGGAAGCCTTCATGAGCCGGTCCCGCGCCATCTTTTTCACCTGAAGCTTCGCGGTTTCGACACCCGCAGTGGAGCGTTCCAATTCTTCGCGAGCCTGGCGCAGTGCCTTGGGGCGTGATTTGAAAAGAAATTTCCACGCTGCTGCGTCTTCGATTCTTCGGATCCTGGATTCGGCTGAGGAGACCGCGGCTTCCGCTTTCTTGATGACCTGCAGCTCGGTGTCATTTGGATCCATCAGGTCTTCGTACTCCTGACCCATTTCATTCATCAATGAATTGAGCCCGAATACTGCCTGGGAGAGATCTTCCTGTTCCTGCTGCAATTCATTGCGCAGTACTTCAAAGTCGGCTTTGAGCACACCCATCCTGAGTTCCCGCTCATCTGCGTCGTCAATTTTAGCAGCTTCCTCCATTTGCTGTTCCAGGACGGCGATTTTGTCCTCGATATTGACGTCTTCTGTCTTTTCGAGGCTGCTGATTGCCTGTTCTGTATCCTGGCGCAGGGCGCTGAGAAGGTCTTCGGAGCTCATAGTGGTGTGTCTTTTCTTTCTAAATAACCGTTCGTTCTTTGCACCGCAATGATCGGCCGTGCTGTAAGATGTGTGTTTTTATAGCGTCCCAGCAAAAA
This sequence comes from uncultured Verrucomicrobiales bacterium, assembly GCA_913058215.1. Taxonomy (GTDB): domain Bacteria; phylum Verrucomicrobiota; class Verrucomicrobiia; order Verrucomicrobiales; family DEV007; genus Arctic95D-9. The sequence goes on along the minus strand of CAJXQE010000329.1, from coordinate 7,101 downwards.
GTTTACCATTACAATTCGGTCAACTTTTTCTAAATCGGGTTGCTACTTCTGTAAAAATCAGAGATTGAATCAGTTGCGCGAAATTGACCTGTGACGGATAATGGGATTTCCCCTTAGAAATTAGATATTTATGAGAGTTTTAGTTACTGGCGGTGCAGGATATATTGGAAGTGTGGCTGTCGATTCCCTGATCGGCGCCGGGCATGATGTCTGCGTCTTTGACAATCTCTACATGGGGCATCGTGAGGCTGTGAATTCGGCTGCTGAATTTGTGGAGGGAGATCTTGCTGATCGCGCTCAAATCAATGAGGTGATGTCCCGGTTTCAGGCTGAAGCAGTAATGCACTTTGCCTCGTATTCTCTTGTCGGTGAGTCCGTTGAAGAGCCTCTCAAATACCTGGGGGACAATGTTTCCAATGCCGTCAATTTGATTGATGCGGCGCTCAATGCCGGGGTTCAGAGATTTATTTTGTCGTCGACGGCCAACTTGTTTGATGATCCTGAGACCATTCCAATTTCCGAGTCGGAGAAAATTGTTCCGGGGAGTCCCTATGGAGAATCGAAGAATATCATCGAGCGGATTCTCAAATGGGTACAGGAGACAAAAGGTCTTCGCTACGCTGCGCTGCGGTATTTCAATGCAGCGGGATGCACACCGATAAAGGGAGAGGATCACACGCCGGAAACTCATTTGATCCCCCTGGTTCTTCAGGTCGCCCTGGGGCAGAGAGAAAAGATCATGATTTTCGGGGGGGATTACGATACTCCCGACGGCACTTGCGTGAGAGATTATATCCATGTTGAGGACCTTGCCCAGGCTCATATTCTTGCCCTCGAGGCATTGGAAACGAATGAAACCCTTCGATTTAATCTGGGCAACGGAAATGGCTTCAGTGTGAAGGATGTGATTGAGACTGTCCGCGAAGTCACAGGACATCCGATTCCTGCTGAAGTAACCGATCGCAGGGAAGGGGACCCGGCGAAACTGGTGGCGGACAGTTCGAAAATCCGGAGAGAATTGGGCTGGCAACCCAGGCATACGGATATGAAGTCCATTATCCAGTCCGCCTGGGATTGGCATCAAGCACACCCTGAAGGATACGGGAGCTGATAAACGGATTAAGTAATCCGTTTATCGATTCCTTCAATTGCTGCCAGTGCCCCTGAAGGAATAGAAATTCCGCGACTTCCCGGGATCTCTGATTCACGGGGATTTACCCGGATGAGTGTGGCGTTCGCCAATTTGCGACTGCAGTCTTCTGAAAAGAGGCGAACCGTTGGAACTGCGCTGCCGGCTCCAAACTCGATGATTGCGACCGATTGCTCTTCCATCGATACCAGCCAGGATTGAAGGCGCCTTTCCTGCTCCTCATTCCGATCCCCAAGATACGACCAGTCGCCGAACATCAGTACATTGGGGCGCGCGATTCTTCCGCATTCACGACAAGTGGGAAGTGGGCTGACTGCCCGCATTGTGGATTTATCGATGGTGATATCCAGATCCTCCGCTGACAAAATTTCGCTTCCCGGGCAAGGGGAGGTGCATTGCAAAAATTGCAGGCTGCCGTGAACTTCGTAAATTGAATCGTCTGGAAAACCGGATCGCTGAAAGTGCCCATCAACATTGGAAGTCATTACGAATGCCTTGTCCTGTTTTTGCTCCGCCCATTTCTTCAGGATGCTGAACCCCTGATGCGGCGGGGTTTCACGATAGAGTTGCAGGCGGTGGCCGTAGAATCCCCAGGCAAACTCCGGATCCGTGGTGAAGGCTGCCGGATTCGCCATTTCCACGAAGCTTTTACCGAGAGCTCTGTAAGGAGGGTAGGCATTCCAAAACCCTTCGTTGCCCCGGAAATCAGGAAGACCTGAGTCGACGCCCATTCCTGCCCCTGCTGTGATAATCAGTGCATCCGCTTCTGAAATGATTTCAGCAGCCTTTTTTGTTAATTCATTGAAATCCGAATTCATTATCTGGATTAGGTTTTGAGTGAGCAGGATACTTGACATTTCCAGAAGGCGCAGGACTTTAGTGCATCATGTTTTTCGTAGAGACATTTTCCTGACACGATTCTAATTCAGCTTTTTGCATTGTCGCAGGAAGCCTGAATTCGTTGCAGCAATGCGCTGCATTCTTCCGGGAGTTCGCTTGGCGTTTTCTCCCGCTTGGATCAGGAAAATTTACCCAATCTCTTTGTTATGAACACGACTCTTCTGCCGAAGAGTGTGGTCCCATCGGTCACTCTTGGAATTCTGAGTGATCGGCCTTGGTCAGGACCCGCAATCGGCAAGCCTATTTTACGAAAACATACCCGAATCCTCGCAAGGATGTACAGAAAGGACAATTTCTGGACACGACGCTTGAGGGAAGCCTGTAAACTGCTCATTCCCCTGGTGGAAAGGGGCACGCCCTTGTTGACCCAAGTGGATCGGGGAACTCTGAACACGATTCCGGTCTTGTTGCGACTGGCGGAATATCGCGATCAATGGATTCGGGAACCCGAATCCTGGAAACCGGATTTGCAGCTGGACCCGCGGCAACTGCTGATTTCGCTGATTCACCATTTGGTTCTGGAATACGAAATCCCGAAGTTCTGTGACGGGGCGTGGTTTATCAATGGTCCGATTCGTCATATTGAGCGGGATTGGTTTTGTCACCTGGCCCAGGGAGGCAACATTCGAAAGTTTCCCGGCTGGGTGCCACCAATGACAAAACGGGCAGCCAGTTTGTTTTTGATCGTCCCGGAATCCTTCAGCATGCGGGAGGCGATCCGCTATGGGCAGGTTCTGGCGATAGGTATATCGATATCGGATGCGATTGCGATCACGAGCAGCCGTATCGGACTCGATTTTTCCTATGACAGCATCTATCTGCCAATGCTCGAAATGTGGGCGGCGACTCAGCGGGAAATGCTCGAGTTAGAAATCGTGTCGGACTATATCTGGGCAAGATGCCACCTCTACGGACCGCAATCGATTCAATTTAAGGGAAGAACGTGGGCAAGCCTCGTCAACTCGGCGCGAAACTTTTTCCTGGAAGGGATCAAGGTGACCGGATTGGATTATCTGGTGCCTTCCGATATCGATTGTTCTTATTGGCGAAATCTTACCCTCCGGGCTCTCGCAGATTCGTGGAACCCAATGGTGGAAGTGAAACCCTTTGAGAAGGTTTCGGAGGGATGGTTTTGGAAAATGGTGGAAATCACCAGCCAGAGGGAACTCGATGAAGAAGGGAGCGATATGGACCATTGTGTCAGCGAATACAGCGGGGCCTGTCAGCGTGGTGAAATCTCAATCTTCAGTCTGCGAAGTCGCAGGCAGTCCGATTCGGAGCTCGATCGCGATGTCACTGTGGAGGTTTGGCGAAAGAAGAGAAAGGTGCTTCAAGTGAAAGCGTGGAGAAACCGGCGGCCGCATCGATCCACCCGGCGAATGGTGATGCAGTGGTGCAAAGAAAATGACATTGACCCCGGCGCATACTCGCGATGGTAAGGGGCGGTTTTTCCTTTTCCCGTTTCAGGAATCCCCGCTAAGCTGAACTCGTGAAGATGAACAGAAGAAACTGGATGATGGGAGCCGCCGGGCTCGGAATGTTGCCAACAGCTGAAATGTTTGGAGCAACGGAACCCTATTCCCGCAAGGGGGGGAACATTAGCGTCGGCCTGGCGGCGTATTCATTCCGAAGCCATTTCGCAACCATGAAGGGGAAACCCAACAAGAGTGCGGAAGGGAAAGAGATCATCGACATGCCAAAATTCATCGAATACTGCGCTGCTCACGGCGCAGCGGGAGCGGAGTTGACCAGTTACTTTTTTCCGGCAGAGGTCGACAATGCCTATTTGGCCAACTGTCGGAAAGTTGCTCATATCAATGGAGTTGCGATTGCGGGGACGGCTGTGGGGAACAATTTCTCCCATCCGAAGGATGCACCTGAGCGGACAGAGCAGATGGAGTATGTGAAGCAATGGATCGATTTCTCCACCGTCATGGGTGCTCCTCATATCCGGGTTTTTGCGGGGAGGCATCCCAAAGGGGTCAGCGAAGATGATGCTGAAAAAAACGCCATCGAAGCACTGGAAGAAGCGGGAGCATATGCCGGTGAGAGAGGGATCTTTCTGGGGATTGAGAACCACGACAGCATTGGAACCGCCGCCCGGCTCTTACGGATTGTGAAAGCGGTCAAGAGTCCATGGGTCGGAGTGAATCTGGATAGCGGAAATTTTAAGTCGGATGATCCGTATGCTGAAATGGCCGCCTCGGCTCCCTATGCGATCAATGTTCAGTTAAAAACGGAGTTGAACGTTGGCGACAAAAGGGAGAAAGCCGATATGGCACGCGTCATCGGGATTTTGAAGGAAGCGAACTATTCGGGTTACGCCGTGTTGGAATTTGAGGAAAGCACGGACCCTTTCGAGCACGTTCCTCCGCTTCTGGACGAGTTGAATAAGCTTTGTTCGTGATCGATGGAGCTTCCCGGCCACTCTAAAGCTTTACTATTTCACAGGCTACAGGTAAGAAATTACCTGTATGACGAAATCCCGACAGTCAGCCCGATCGTTCCAGAGCGACTACGCGAACTCTCCTCCTGTTGATCAGGTGGGGGTCGCGGAGCGTGCCGCGAGGTTCACGGCACGGAGCATCAAAACAGAATGCAAAAGGGCCGGTCTCGACATGGTCCTGAACATGATTGATCTGACCACGCTGGAAGGGGCCGATACTCCAGCCAAGGTTCGTCAGCTTTGCTCCAAATCGGAACATTTGCACGACTCCATCCTGGGATTGCCCACGACAGCCGCTGTGTGTGTCTATGCTCCTTTTGTGAAAGTGGCTCGTAAAGCGCTCGGTGATTCCAGTCCGGTGAAAATCGCATCGGTAGCGACCTATTTTCCATCGGGGCATACGACCCTGGAACAGAAACTTGAAGAAACAAAACGTGCCGTTGGGGACGGTGCTGACGAGATCGATATGGTCATTTCCCGCGGGCGATTTCTTTCCGGTGATTACAATTATGTTTTCGACGAGATCGCATCAGTGAAAGAGGCCTGCGGTCCGGCCCGACTTAAAGTAATTCTCGAAACGGGTGAACTCGCAACGCTCGATAACGTTCGCCGCGCCAGTGATATTGCGATTCACGCCGGAGGAGATTTTATCAAAACTTCGACAGGAAAAATTTCTTCAGCGGCAACGATTCCCGTTACCCTGGTGATGTTGCTCGCGATTCGGGATCATTTTTTCAAGACCGGAAAAATGGTGGGGATGAAACCTGCCGGTGGAATTTCCAAATCGAAACTGGCCCTCCACTATCTGGTGATGGTCAAAGAAACTCTCGGACCGGAATGGCTTTCCAATGAGTGGTTTCGATTCGGAGCCAGCAGTCTCGCCAATGATGTTCTCATGCAGGTGGCAAAACTGGAATCGGGCCGCTATCAGGCTGCTCAATACTTTTCCAAAGATTAATTTTTAGATTTTCACCAAGATGGCTAAGCAAACCAAAAAGAAAAAATCCATTGGGTGGGAATATGCACCTGCGCCGGAGTCCCTTGCCCAGGCGAACATTGCCAAACGCTACGATCATTTCATCGACGGGAAATGGTCCAAACCCTCAGGCGGTGAATATTTCCGAACAACGAATCCTGCCAGTGGCAAAAAAATATCCGAAGTTGCGCTCGGTTCGAATGCTGATGTGGACAAAGCAGTCAAAGCCGCGAGAGCCGCATACAATGGCGCCTGGGGCAAGATGGGTGGGCGCGAGCGCGGGAAATACATTTACCGTATCGCCCGTTTGATCCAGGAGCGTGCCCGTGAATTTGCGATCATTGAATCGCTTGATGGAGGGAAGCCCATCCGCGAATCCCGCGATGTCGATGTGCCCCTGGCGGCGAATCATTTTTTCTACAATGCCGGATGGGCAGACAAGCTGGAATATGCATTTCCGAATCGTCAGGTCGCGCCACTCGGTGTGGCCGGTCAGGTCATTCCCTGGAATTTTCCGCTCTTGATGGCCGCCTGGAAAATTGCTCCGGCACTGGCGACAGGGAATACCGTCGTTTTAAAACCCGCTGAGACGACTCCACTCACCTCCTTAAAGCTGGCGGAAATTATTGAAGACTCCGGTTTGCCGAAAGGGGTCGTCAATATTGTTACGGGAGCCGGTGAAACGGGAGCAGCGGTGGTGAATCACGAGGACGTTGACAAAGTCGCCTTCACTGGATCGACAGCTGTTGGGAAATTGATTCAACGCTCACTGGCGAATACTGACAAACGCATCACTTTGGAGTTGGGAGGCAAAGCGGCGAATATCATTCTGGAAGACGCGGCCATCGATCAGGCGGTTGAGGGAATCGTGAACGGAATCTATTTCAATCAGGGGCACGTATGCTGCGCCGGATCACGGCTCTTCGTTCAGGAGAGTGTTTACGATGAGGTCATGTGGAAATTGAAGCGCCGGATGGAGACCATGATCGTTGGCGATCCTCTCGATAAGAACACCGACATCGGGGCGATCAATTCCAGGGAGCAGCTAAGGACAATCAAGCGCTACCTTAAAGCGGGTCAGAAAGACGGGGCGGAAATGTATCAGCCGGCCTGTGATCTGCCATCCAACGGCAACTGGTGTGCTCCCACTGTTTTTACGAATGTTTCCCAGTCTTCGCGAATAGTTCAGGAAGAAATTTTCGGACCGGTTTTGGCCGTGCAGACTTTCCGGACAGTTCCGGAGGTGATCGAGAAAGCCAACAACACCCCTTACGGATTGTCCGCCGGTGTCTGGTGTGACAAAGGCTCGCGTCTTTTCCAAATTACGGGAAGTCTCGACGCCGGGGTGGTGTGGGGGAATACATTCAACCAGTTCGACCCCGCCTCGCCATTCGGCGGATTCAAAGAAAGTGGCTACGGACGCGAAGGTGGACTCCACGGCCTGGCAGCCTACCTCGACATGTGAAGGCAGGAACTAACAGTAACTTAATTTTAGTATGGAACGAATTGAAGTTTTGAAGACTTACAAACTCTACATCGGTGGAAAATTTCCCCGAACCGAGTCCGGTCGATATTACACTCCTGAGGGACTGTCTCTTATACACATCTGACGCTGCCGACGAAGAGGAT
>CAJXQE010000328.1 GCA_913058215.1 uncultured Verrucomicrobiales bacterium | reverse complement strand
AGATCAGCCTCGGTCTCGTGGGCTCGGAGATGTGTATAAGAGACAGGTTCGAGAAGCCGGGCACCTATCGCTTCTATTGCACTTCCAGAAGGGTCTCGGGAATAGTGGACGACTCCTTAGGCAATCCGGAGCTGGTGTCACAAATTCTAGAGATTGAAATCCGCAAACCGACTGAGGAAGAATTGGCTCAGACCTTTTTCAAGGCCGAGGCATCCTTCACTCCTGACGACTACAAGAAGCGCGAAGAAACCTATGACGCACTCAGCCGGATTCGTCATCTGGATTCAGCGCAATCGAGAAAACGCCTTCGAAGTATGTTTGGGGAAGGGAACGGGGCAGATTTCGCGGCGATGTTCGGATTGATTGGAACTCGGCAAGTAGATGAAACCATTCAGTTGCTGGAGGAAGGGATGTCGGATCCTGAAGTGGCGGTGACTCAGAATTATCTCAACGCCCTGTCACGACTCCGGCATACAGAAAAATTTTATGAACAAACAGCGGAGGAGCGTAAAAAATCCCGTTTCACCGGTGGTTTCTTCACTATGGACTACCGGGGGATGCCAGAGGATTGGAAATTGCTTGTCGATTCATTTGATTTGAAAACGGGCCGGGCGAAAGCGATCTGCGCCTTGTCCCTTTTTCGTCTGTTGCAAGGCGAACAGCGGCAAGCAGAAAGCGTAGCTGAAAATGCTAAAAAAGGGATTCTTACAATCGAAAAAGCACCGATCATCGATAGAGACGCCGCCTTACAGAAAATCAGGGAACCGCTGGCCGAAGTGTTCGACGAGCTCAAAAAGCAGGAACAGGAATCACTTCTCGAGTATTCCTGGGAACTGATCAAGAGCCCGGCCATCGTCGAGCCTATTCGCAAGATCATGGATACTTCGATGGAGAGAGCCGATAACGTATGGTCCAGTGGCATTCATTCGTGGGCTCTTCTTCGCTACACAGAAATGAAGCCGGAAATCGCGCATCCGATTATTCTCGAGGAAATTCGGAAACCGCGGCCGATGTATTCTTTGCCCCCGCTTCGTCTGCTTCCCGGAGAACTTGCGCAAGCGGATCTGGATTTGCTGCTGGAAAATCTTTCTGCCAAGGGAAGTGACGTCGAGCGCATCGCGGGCCTGATCGAGCACTACGGAGACGATACGATCTACGAGTCGGTGAAAGGATTTTACTTGGCGAAGGAAGGACGCTGGGCCTGCGCCATTCAGAAATACTTCCTTAATTTTCTGATCAGGATCAATCGCGAGGAGGGACTGGAGCTGACTTTTCGAGCTCTGAATCTGCGAGAGAAAACCGGGTGTTACCGCTCATCCGTCATCGATGTTTGGAAAGACAATTACGACAAGAATCTGGAGCCGCGGGTTATCGCTGCCTTTTTGGCCGAACAGGAACCGGAGGTGATCGTAAACTTTGTCCGAATGCTGAAGAGCCATGAATCCAAAGAAGCGATTGATGCGATGCTGACTCAAGTGGAAAGACTCGACCCGGTCGCAGTGGATGACGACTACTCCTACGACACCGAAGCTGGCGCTCATAAAGAAATCCGAAAGACCCTCCTTCGGAAGGCAGCTTCGGATGTCTGGCTGAATGATGGAGATCACTGGGAATTGGCGCCCGATCAACTGGATCGGCTCAAGGCCAGTTTGATCACCGAAGAGGAGAGATTAGAATTCACAAAGAATGTTCTCGAGGAGAACTGATCCAGGTTTCCTAAATCTGAAATCGTCTATTTCGCCGGAGCCTGAACTTTACCGTGCATTTCTGAAACCTTTGCCAGGGCCTCAGCAATCGCCTCATAAAACTTTTTCCAGTCCAGTGATCCTTCAGGTAGGGACAGAATTATCCGCACTTCCGGGAAGTCAGGATACTTCACCGCCTCGACTCTATGCCCCTCGATAGACAGGTCCCGCATTTTGTCGAGTTTGAGTAATCGGGAATGAATTGCCGTCGCAAAATGCAATGCCTTTCGATGAGGAAGCCCCGGAGGGGGAAACTTTCCTTTTCTTTTCTTCATGCCAAATCTTGTATTCAGGGCCGGGGTGATTTCTGCCTCTTTCGGAATCGCAAATTCAATCGCTAGTCTCAGGTCGGTCTTTTTATCTAAAAGATCGATTTTGTTCCATCCGCCCTTCTCTAATGAATTCTCCAGCAAACTGCGGTCAAATCCCGAGGGTGGATTTTCGACACTCAGGTAAATAAGGCGTGCCTCAGAAATTCGGCCACGAAACTGAGGCCGCAATGTTGGATCGAGAACCTTGCTCAAATCATCTACGTGAACAAGAACCTCCTGCCGGCGATCGTCCCATCCCATTGGGTGAATCAATTTGAAACGAACTCTGTTAATCTCGATGTGTCGCGGGTCTTTCAACTGATCAAGGGAAACCTCCATATGGGGATGCTTCAGGAAGGCACGTCTTTCCCCGGGGTTTTCCTTTTTCTCCTCGAATTGGTAAAACTCAAAAATATTCCCGGCGCCGACAAAGCTTCCGCCATCCTTTTCGATCACCTCCCAATCCTTGGCATAAACACCGGGCAGAATTCCCGCGGCGATTCCGAACACTGAAAGGAAGAGGGTTCGTAGACTCTCGCTATGGATTTGAGTTTTCATTCCACAAAAGAGTCTCCGGATAAAAGGCCTGCCAGGCGAACCAATAGACTTGTACCGACGGGATCACTTTACCGGACTGATCTTTGATCTGAAAAATCCTCGACCCTGAATTATAGCTGAAGGTGTATTCCTTTTCTTTGACGAGCACACTTGCCTCACTGATTTTCTCCTTCTCTAAGTTCTTTAAATCGAAGGCAATCGCCTGCCCTCCAATAATCGCTCCGGCAACCCAGGCTTTGATAGGCAAATCATCGCGATTGTGATGCACTGGAAACTTATTCTGCGGTTCGCTGGGGTAATTTTCATAGGGATCGATTCCGTAACGACGATGGAATCCAGTGTCCGAAGTCAAGACCTCCGAGTCGGGATGTTCTTTCTTCCACGCAGCCCAGGTCATGAGATCCCCTTCGATCCACTCAAGTCCGGTATCTACCTGCTCTCCGCTGACACATTTCATCCCGAGCTGCGTCCACAGTGATTCCGTTTCACGGTCATACATCAACACGTCGCTACTATAAAGGAGCCCCGAAACGCCGAAGGTGAGTGTTTTCCCATCGATCTCACGATTGAATGCCATCGCGGTTCCACACAGGGGACAATAGGTGATAAGGATGTTCTCTTTCCCCAAGGTGTCATTTACGATTTCGTGCCACACCAATATTTTGAGTGGATAGCCACGGGTGACTTCACCAGCAGTAACGCGAAATATCAGGTCGTCCTCTTTCAAAAATGAGATCGCTGCAGAGGCGGCAAATTTGGGATTGTCGATTGAAGGAATCCCATCGCGATCCGGTCCGCCTTTTTGAATTTCAATCCGCGGGATAGTGGCCCTGGAAAGGTCGAAGCCATTGGGCTTCATTTCCTGCGAATCGACAATTGAAGCCGAAAAGACAAGAAGCATTATAAGGGAGGGTCGAATCATCAATAATGTGAGTTTGGCCTTAGCTTAGCAAGTGTGAGTGAAGGAACGGGGATTTTATTCCTGTTTCAACCCCCTTTCCTGTTCGATCCAAGCCTCTTGACCCGTTGACGCTCGGCAGCGCTGGGTTACAATCCCGCGTCATGCTTGATATCAAATTGCTCCGAGAAGATCCAGAATCGTTCAAGGCCCGTGTAAAATCACGGGGCGGCGATGCCTGGACATTGATCGACGAAATTTTGGAATGCGACGAGAAGCGCCGATCCGGTGAAACGGAGAAGCAGAGTCTGCAGGCGGACCGGAAACGAATTTCCAAGGACATCGGGGCACTCAAGAAAGAGGGCAAAGACAGCTCGGCGATCGAGGCTCAGGTCCGTGAGCTCGGGGAAAAGATCAAGTCCATTGGCGAAGAAGCCGATGCGGCGGATGCCCGTCAGCGGGAATTGCTTTTGCAGGTTCCCAATGTTCCCCATGATGATTGTCCGGTCGGAGAAGACGAAACTGCGAATCCCTTAGTTCGCGAATGGGGCGAACAGCCAAAATTTCCCGGCTTCGAACCTAAAGATCACGTGGAACTTGGCGACAAGCTCAGTCTCTTTGATTTCGAACTGGGCGCGCGCGTAAGCAGCGGTGGTTTCATCACCTTTACTGGAAAAGGCGCACGGCTTCAAAGGGCACTGGTTCAGTTTTTGCTGAATCTACATACGGACGAACACGGATACCACGAGGTGAATCCTCCTGTGATTGTGAATCGGGACTGCATGTATGGAACAGGTCAGCTTCCAAAATTCGAGGACGACATGTATGAACTCGAAGGCGGCGCTTTCTTTCTGGCACCAACTGCAGAAGTTCCGGTTACGAATTTGTATCGCGAGCAATTGCTGCGCGAAGCGGATTTTCCAGTGAAGACGACGGCGTTCACTCCTTGTTTTCGCCGCGAGGCAGGATCAGCCGGTCGCGAGAGCCGCGGGATGATCCGTATGCATCAGTTCGAGAAAGTCGAGCTGGTGAATATTGTTCATCCTGATGATTCGGCCGAAGCACTGGAGAGACTGACTGCGGAAGCGGAGAAAGCGCTCCAACTTTTAGGTCTTCATTATCGCACGATTGAGCTCTGCACCGGCGATATCGGATTCAGCTCGACTAAAACCTACGACATCGAAGTCTGGGCGCCCGGTCATGGGGGCTATCTCGAAGTTTCGAGTTGTTCGAACTTTGGCGACTACCAGGCCCGTCGGATGATGCTTCGTTTTAAAGACAGCGAGGGAAAGAATCGTCACTGCCATACTTTGAATGGTTCAGGGACGGCGCTTCCAAGGTTGTATGTCGCGTTTGTTGAAACCTATCAACAGCCGGACGGATCAATTTTGATTCCGGAAATTCTCCAGCCATATTTCGGCTCGGATAAGATCGAGGCATAGATTTGGCCGGCGCTGCCTGCCCGAAGACACAAAAAAACCGCCCGGTCTCTTTCGAGAAAGGGCGGCTTTCGTATTACTAAAAAGTTTTCAGCAAAGCTGAATCGCTTACTCGGCAGAAACAGCAATCGCTGCATCGCCGCGTTCACCTGTCCGGATTCGGACAGCTTCTTCGATTGACGAAACGAAAACTTTGCCATCACCGATTTTATTGGTGGAGGCCGCTTTGACGATTGTCTCGACGACGCTACCGGCGTCTTCATCTTCACTGACGATTTCGATTTTCACTTTCGGAAGAAAGTCGACGGTGTACTCGGATCCGCGATAGATCTCTGTATGACCTTTCTGACGTCCGAATCCTTTGACCTCGCTAACGGTCATCCCGTGAACTCCGGCTTCGGTGAGAGCTTCCTTCACTTCTTCAAGCTTGAAAGGTTTGATAATGGCTTCGATTTTTTTCATAGGTAAATTTTTCTATCAGACGGTTCTTCAGGAAATTGCACTGTGTTAAAGATGAAAAAGCACCTTCCGTGCCAATTCTGCCTCTAAATGGAATTTTGAGCTCAGACTCCCATGAAATGGTTTGGCATCCGAGAATTCCTGAACCATGGTGGTAAATTATTTACCACCTACCGGTAAACACTTTACCGGAATTCTGTTATGGCAGACCAACATCGAGTGCTCATCGTCGACCCGGATCCGGATACTGCCGGTTTCTTTCGGGAAGCCTTTCAGCGTCGCCCTTTCCGCTTTGTTACTGTAGGCGATCTGGATTCCGCCCGGGAAGCCATTTTGGATCATGATCTTGATGCCGTCGTATGCGAGATCGATTTAGATGGTGATGACGGACTGGTCTTTCTCAGGGAGACAAAAAAGGCACTGCCCCATTTACCCGTTCTCATCACTACCGATGAGTATGATAGTCGGACTGCAATTGAAGTCGTTAAAGCAGGCGCCTTCGACTTTGTTCCCAAACCGATCGACCAGCGGGATATCGAGAAATCTCTCACTGAGGCAGTCAATTGTTCCCGCAAAACTCAGGACCTTGTGGAGATCAATCCGAAGAATCAGGGGACCGATAGTGCGGACACACTGGTGGGGAATTCCCGGGCCATGATGTCGGTCTACAAAACTCTCGGCCGGCTCTCGCCGACCCCGGTAACCGTTCTCATTCATGGCGAAACCGGGACGGGAAAAGAACTCATTGCCCGCGCTCTTCACCAGCACGGTCACCGCGCCCACAAACCGTTTATCACGGTCAATTGCGCGGCGATTCCCGAGAACCTCCTTGAGTCGGAATTATTCGGCCACGAAAAGGGAGCTTTCACAGGAGCTACCAGCACTCGCATCGGGAAATTTGAACAGGCAAACGGAGCGACACTCTTTCTCGACGAAATCGGAGATCTCGACATGGGACTGCAGGCGAAGTTGCTTCGCGTTCTTCAGGAAAAGCAGTTTCAGAGAGTCGGGGGAAATGACGATATTTCTGTTGATGTTAGGATTATTGCAGCAACCCACAAGCCTCTCGAGAAGATGATCGCAGATGGTGAGTTTCGGGAAGATCTTTTCTATCGTCTCAATGTCGCATCGATTGAGCTGCCTCCGCTCCGGGACCGGGAGGGTGACATTCCGCTCTTGTCCGGATTTTTCCTGAAACGCTCCTGTGAAGAATTGGGGCTTCCCCAAGTCGCAATGACCAGATCCGCTCTCGAATTGTTGAGCCAGTCAGGTCTCCCGGGCAATGTCAGGCAGCTTCAGAATTTGATGCGGAAAGCCGTGCTCAATGCCAGAGGGTTCACCATCGATAAACATCTCATCGAGGATCTACTTTCAGGGAATGGAGGTCCGGAATTGTCAGAAGAAAGTGACAAGCTCAATCTGCACACGCTCTGTGCAAAGCTTCTTCACGAAGCCGCGGGTGATGAAAAAGGAAATGCTCACCAGCAAATGCTGGAAACAATTGAGCCCGTCTTATTTCAAGAGGCAATGAAGCAGTGCGACGGCAATCTGAGCCACGCCGCAACATTACTGGGACTGTCCCGCCTGACTCTTCGGGAGAAATTGAAAGCCTACGGGTTTCGCTGATTTATCCCGCAGGAATTGCCAGCCAGATTTCGCTCTGACCATTTTCATTTTTGATTCCCATCCGGATTCCCATTTGGCCGCTCAATACAGCCGCGATGGTCAGACCCAAACCATAGTGTCCGGTCAACTTGGTAGATTCAAAAGCTTCGAGGTGTTTCCGGATATTTTCCTCCGTCCATTCGTCACAACTGTTCTTGATGAAGAGATCAATGGTGCCGTTGGAAGTTGCTTCGCCTGGAGGATAGACCTCGAAGGAAACTGCTTTGGACTCCGTCTCTGCTGCTGCTTCGGCCGCATTCGAAATCAGTGCCATAAGCACTTCACTTAACTTGGAAGAGTCACTCTTGAAAGTGGGAAGTGTCGAAGCGTCATTGCCCGTGATCGTAACCCCGTTTTTCTCGCAAACCGCCTGAGCCTTTTCGACCAGGAAGGGATGCATCGACGCGAGGGAGGTATCATTGGAATCAACATTCGAACAACCCGCAGCTGTCAGAACGGTCTGATTGAGACCATTGGAATCCCGTGCAGAATCATTCATCTCCTGCGCATTCTCGCGGACGGATTCCGTTAGATTGTCCTCATAGAGAATGAGAGTCGAGAAGCCCTGAATTACTCCCAGGGTGTTATTGTGTTTATGCACCAAACCCTTGAGAAAAGTTTTGAAAAACTCACGGGTTGGGCCCTCCTCAAGCCGGTAGTCGTCTGCGAAAATATAATCTGCCATGGTGCTACTTTAGTTCCCAGAAACCAGAGTAGCGCACAACTTATTTAAGACAACTTAAATATTTGATACACAAGCACTAACAATACAATAACTGATCGCAGCTTATGATTTTGATCTCACCGAGAGTTGCCGAAGCGACCAGAAGAGATCCGTCCTCATCGATCCCTGAAGCGACCCCTTCGACACTTTCTTTCTTAGCGGTCACAACAACATCTTTTCCTTTCAGAAAATCCCTCTCCGACAACCAGGACAAACACTCATCAAAATCCTCGAGGGCATTGGGGAATCCCTGGATCAGATTCTCGAGGAAGAGGGAAAGCAGGTACCAACGGCTCGACTCACAACCCATTTCCCCGTAGAGCGAAGTAGCTGTCTCTTGCAATTCCTCAGGGAATTCTTCCGGCCTCATGTTCACATTGATTCCCACCCCGACAATTGCCCGAAGCTTTGGAGTAAGACTCGTTTCCACAAGAATACCGGCGAGCTTTTTCCCTTCGAGGTAGATGTCGTTCGGCCACTTCGTTTCCACTTTCCGATTGTCGCCAAGTAGAGACTCCACGGCTTTTCCTAGACTGCATGCAACGAGATGAGGAAGTCTCGTCCAGGTCTTTGGCGGCAGATCCAAATCGAGAAGAATCGAAAAAAGAAGGTTCCTTCCTTCCGGAGCAACCCAGGCATCTCCGCGTCGTCCCCTTCCCGAAGTTTGATGCTCTGCTACCGCAAGAGCAAAGGGAGGAGTTTCTTTTTCCTTCGCCAATGCCATAAGGAAATCGTTGGTCGATCCAATCGATTTCTTATAGAAAAAATTCTCTGGCGTGATCCTCGACCGGACGCTTTGGCTCCAGTCGCGAGATGCGTTTTCGAAGATGGTATTTTCTTCAGGCATCCAGGTTTTGAAGGTCGAGCCCGAGATCGATGGAACGCCTGTCTCTTATACACATCTCCGAGCCCACGAGACCGAGGCTGATCT
>CAJXQE010000327.1 GCA_913058215.1 uncultured Verrucomicrobiales bacterium | reverse complement strand
CGTCAGATGTGTATAAGAGACAGGATTTCTTCCGCGGAAACGAGGCACGGAACGATCAACAAAAAGAGTAAGAGTTTGCGGTGCATCAGTCAGAGCAAAATAGGTTTCACAAGGTGACCATGGACATCGGTTAGTCGAAAACGACGTCCCTGGTATTTAAACGTTAAGCGCTCATGATCGACGCCCATCAAATGCATCGCGGTTGCCTGGAAATCATGAACGTGAACGGGATCTTTGACAATATTATATCCAAGTTCATCGGTCTCCCCGTAGGTCATCCCTGGCCGAATTCCGCCTCCCGCCATCCAATAGGTAAAACAGCGGGGATGATGATCTCGACCATTGGCAGCGGCTTCCAGTTTGCCCTGCGAATAGGTGGTTCGGCCGAATTCGCCACCCCAGACAACGAGGGTGTCATCCAACATGCCGCGCTGTTTGAGATCGGTGACCAGGGCCGCGCTCGCTTGATCGACATCATTACACTGCTTCGGAAGCGCGGTGAGAAGAGCGCCGTGTTGATCCCACCCGCGATGATAGAGCTGAACAAACCGAACCCCGCGCTCTGCCAATCGGCGTGCGAGGAGTGCATTCGCTGCGAACTTGCCGGGCATCTGGCATTCCGGCCCGTAGAGATCGAGCACGGCCTTCGACTCCTTGCTGATATCAGTCGCCTCGGGCACGGACATTTGCATGCGGAACGACATCTCGTATTGCGCAATGCGTGTCGCAATTTCCGGATCGCCAAAGGTCTCAAGCTGCATGCGATTGAGTGTTTCCATCCTCTGAATCATACGACGCCGGGCCTCCACCGATTCCCCCGGCTGGCTATTGAGATAGAGAACCGGGTTTTTCCCGCCACGAAATTGCACACCTTGATGAACACTTGGGAGGAACCCGCTGCTCCACAATTTGCTGTAGACGGGCTGTGATCCGGGCCGGCCGGTGCCATTGGAAATTAAAACACAAAAAGCCGGGAGATTACTATTCTCCGTGCCCAAACCATAACTCATCCAGGAACCCATACTGGGACGACCGGGTTGCTGATGACCGGTCTGAAAAAAGGTCACTCCGGGATCGTGATTGATCGCCTCGGTATGCATCGATTTCACAAAACAGAGATCATCGGCAATGCGGGCGGTATGCGGCAGGAGTTCGCTGATCCAAGCCCGGCTATCGCCATGCTGCTTGAAACTGAAATTCGAGCGACCGATCGGAAACGACTTCTGGCCGGCTGTCATTCCCGTTAGCCGCTGGGTCTTTTCGATGAATCCCTCTTCGCTCCACGTTTCCGATTTTTCATCGTAGCGCTTGAAGAGTTCTTCCCCGTGGTGCTGCGCGAGTTTCGGCTTGTAGTCGAACAAATCCTGCTGCGACGGCGCACCGTTCATGAATAGAAAAATGACCCGTTTCGCTTTCGGAGCGAAATGAACTTGGTTCTTCGCAAAGTTATTGGCAAAGGCCTCGGGCGAGAGCAGAGAATTCAGCGCAAGCGACCCGATGCCGGCAACTCCTGATTTCATCAAGTGCCGCCGGGTCAAAACGTGTTTTAGCGCATCAGTAGCTGGGTCGGTCATAGAGGGTTGAAGGAACCCTTGGTGATCGGCTAGATTCTGTCAATTTGTAAAGGCGATATCGAAACATCCTCTTGTAGAGGGAGCATCACGCAAAAACTGATAAGAAATTGCTTTTTCAAGGCCAAAAGATAAGCCGCGCCGGACTGGAGAGGTTTCGACGTGTTAGAATTCACGGGCTAGCTGGGAAAGACAGTTTCCAAACTCATAACAGGCGAAACCGTCTTGCTGCCGACGGTTTCATTTCGGCGACTTCAGCTCATCTTACCGGACTCGCAGCGGGCATCTTCTCTGCGCTAATTTTTCGTTTCATCTTTGTGTCGAAAAGAAGATATCTACGACTTAACAGGGGCTGGTCGCTGACTCAAGAGGGTTGAGTCGTGAAAGGCTAATAACAGCGGTGATCTTATTCTTTTTCGAGGAGCTTTTCCAAACCGTCCAGGACCAGGTTTAGCCCGAACTCAAATTCGGCAACGTATCCTGCCTTGTCTCTGGCATTGTCGGGCGACAGGACAAACTCCATTATTTCGGCAATGAATGGGTATTCCTCCGCTGACACCTGGGAGCCCAGATCTGCAGCAACATCCTGACGTTCTTCCGGCTCGAATTGCCAACTCACTTCGTGAAGGTTGAACCCATAAATGTAACTATCGAGAGTGAGAAAAGCATGGTAGGCCAATTCGATGGAGAATCCTCCAGCCCGAAGGGCTCCAATCGTGGCATCGAAGTATCGGACCCTGACGGGGCTCATCTTGATACGTGATTCGATCAGCGTGGTCACCCAGGGATGACGTAGAAAGACTTTACGGGCTGAAACCGCTCGTTGTCGCATTGCGGTCTTCCAATCTGTTTCTCCGCTTGGGATTTCAATTTCACCAACAACGCGGTCCACAATTCCATCGAGGATTTCCTCCTTATTTGCGACATGATTGTAGAGTGACATCGCTTCAACTCCCAGCGCCTGGCCCAGCTTGCGCATCGAAAGCGATTCAATCCCGCTTTCATCAGCAAGGCTTACAGCCTCGGCAAGGACACGATCCGCACTCAAAGTCCTGCGGCGCTTGTTTTCAGAGTCAGTTTTCTTAGCCATTTCCATTTTCATCTGCATGAACCCAGATTTCACTTGATTACTTACAGTGTAAGCTTACATCTCGCAACCAACTTACAGTGTAAGTTTAAAGCATTACCAAGCAGAAAAAATGAAATCAGCCGGATTAATCCCAAACGAAGAACCCAAAACGAAGGATCATGCTTCTCCCTTCCCTTTAGAGCAGGGAAAACCAATGATGGGAGCGATCGTCTCTACGAAATACGGGTCCCCTGATGTTCTTCAACTCAGAGAGGTGGAGAAACCGACACCAAAAGAAGGTGAGGTGTTGATAAAAGTTCATGCGGCGACCGTGACCGCAGCAGATGGAATGATGCGAAAGGGAATCCCGTATTATGGCAGGCTCTTCCTCGGACTGACAAAACCTAAAAATCCGACCCCGGGGACAGGCTTTGCCGGAATGATCGAATCGGTAGGAAAAGAGGTAGGGCAATTCAAAGCCGGGGACCGGGTTTTCGGAGAGGTTATTTTTGGTGCAGGGACCAATGCTGAGTATACCATTGTTCCTGAAGAAGGAGTGTTGGCGATCATGCCGGATAATAGGACATGGAGTGAAGCCGCTCCAGTCTGCGATGGTGCCCTTACCTCACTCAATTTTCTTAGGAATCTGGCAAATATACAGCGGGGTCAAAAAGTGCTTATCAATGGGGCTTCCGGAGGTTTGGGAACTTCTGCCGTGCAGCTTGCCAAACATTTCGGGGCCGAAGTCACCGGAGTCTGCAGCTCGGAAAATG
This sequence comes from uncultured Verrucomicrobiales bacterium, assembly GCA_913058215.1. GTDB lineage: Bacteria > Verrucomicrobiota > Verrucomicrobiia > Verrucomicrobiales > DEV007 > Arctic95D-9. Next base: position 5,345 of record CAJXQE010000327.1, on the reverse strand, counting down.
TGGAGATGGTAGAATCAATTGGTGCCGACGAGGTGATTGATTACACAAAAGAGGATTTCACCAAAAACGGGAGCACCTACGACATCATTTATGACACCGTTGGAAAGAGCTCCTTTGCCCGATGCAAAGGTTCGCTAACAGAAAAAGGCATTTTTGTTTCGCCGGTTCTCAGCCTCGCTCTGCTGCTCCAGATGATTTGGACGTCAAAATTCAGTAATAGAAAAGCAAAATTTTCGGCCACGGGCATCCTCCCTGTTGCGAAGCTTCGCACACTCCTCCTTGAGCTGAAGGGACTTTTCGAGACCGGGAAATTATCGACGGTGATAGACAGAACTTATCCACTGGAAGAGGTCCCCGAGGCCCATCGCTATGTCGATAAGGGGCACAAGAAAGGAAATGTCGTAATCACCTTGGATTAAAGCCGTGAGTCGAGATTTGAATGTAAGAATCACAGATGCTTACGTTCTTTATCTGCACTCCAATCAGTTTGAGCTTATCGCAAGCTCTGCTAAGTAAACGTAAGCTTATGAAATTTTCTCGTTGCATCGCGGTTCTCTTCTTCGTCTTTTGCCTGGTGCCCCTGTTCGGGGAGGAACAAGCATTCTCCACCGTTGTTGAAGAACGCTCCTATGCTGATCCGCCGACGGGCGATCTTGTATCGAACGGAGTAATCACTCCGCTCGATCAGGAAATGAGAAATTTCTACATCCGCAATGCCGACGGTGCGATCGAAGTTAGGCTTGATGATAATGTTAGAGTCGGGCTGCAATCTCGCGTTCAGAGGGGCGGGTTCGAAGCGAGAAAGGTCGAGTTCGGTGTCGGTGAAAAACAGTTCTCTTATGACCTGCCGAAGGACCTTTATGTGAAGCGAACCTTTAAGGACGCTGCGGCGGTGCAGACCTGGATCGACCGCGGACGCAAACCGATTATGGATGGGAAGCTCTACGTCGAGCCGATAGCCGATCATCTACCGACCACGGAGGAACCGTGGATTTCGGGGAAGTTCATCAAGGAGAACGGTCGTTTCATGGAGGTGAAAATCGGCGACGAAAATTTTCAGATCGGAACGCAGGGATACGACGGCATGCACCGCATCATGGGGCTGCTCAGCCAGAAAGACATCACGCCCTTCGTGCAGCAGGCTTTTGTGCACGGGGGAATGGATGGCAATGTTTTTGTTGCGAGCGAAGTCGCCTTGCGAATGCTGGAAGATTCGAAGGCGCAGGACGACCCGAGCCTGGGCCGCTATCTGTTCATCGGCGATTCCATTTCCGGGAACTATGACAAAGCTCTGCGAACAGCACTCAAGGGAATGCTGAATTTATACCATCCGCCAACCAACTGTGGCCCGGTAGGAAAAGGAGTGACGAACATCGTGCAGTGGCTCGGCGCCTATGATCAACCGGGGCTGGGCTGGGATGTGATCAGCTTCAATTTTGGACATTGGGATTCGAAAAACACCAAAGAGCAGTACCAATCCGATCTGGAGAAAGTCATCGCAGAGTTGAAGAAAACGAAGGCAAAGCTTATCTTCGTGACCACCACTCCGATTCCCGGCGCTTACCCCGGGCCCGCGGAAATTGGCGACGATGGGCGAGCGTCCGGACGGTCTCAGAAAACGATGGAGAAGTTTATCAATCCGTGGGCCTTGGAGGTGATGGCGAGGCATCCCGAGATTTCGATCTGCGATCAGCACAGTCTCATCAAGAGTGAGAAATTTTACGCCAGCTGGATGAAAAACGCCGGGTTCATCGACAAGGCAATCCGGAATGACTACGGCGATCTTCACATCGGTGGTCTCCTCGCAGAGCCGGCAGGACGTCAGTTGGCGCGTCGCGTACTGGATGTGCTAGGTCGGAGCGACGAAGCGCTGAGTCCTCACGGCCTGACGGAGAATGATCTAAATCCTGAACGCCAGCGGCCCGCAACGAAAGGGATGGATGCGGCCGATTTCGTCGACTTACTGACTAACGATAAGCGTCTTCGGATGTACAATCCTTGAAAAAAATTGCATTAGATTACCTCCCGTTCGGAAGTGATTGGGTAATCGTTCCATCTAAAAATGATATCACCATTCTCCCTTCGACTCTCCCTCTGCCTGCTTCTTTTCGGTGGGTCTTTCCCCCGTGATGCTTCGGCAGGAGACAAAGCCAAGGTCCTTAACCTAAAAGAACCCACGAAATTGGTTACCACACTATCACTCGTAGGGATCTGGTTGCAGGCGGGAGCTGCCTTCAGTTCTGCTGCATCGGTCTGAGGCGGTAGGTTTCGTTCGAACCAATTCAATTGCTTCGTAAATCACGTTTTCAAAATGTCCCGAATCACATGGCCGTGAACGTCGGTGAGGCGCCGCTCGAAACCATTGTGATAGTATGTCAATTGCTCGTGGTTTAATCCTAACAAATGCAGGATGGTCGCGTGAAAATCGTAGACAGTGGCGACGTCTTCGACGGCACGATAGCTGAACTCATCGGTGGCTCCGTAGGTGAAGGGGGCTTTCACGCCTGCTCCCATCAGCCAGGTGGTAAAGCCATCCGGGTTATGATCGCGGCCGCTGGCTCCTTTTTGAAATGTCGGCATGCGACCAAATTCGGTGGTCCACACGACTAAAGTGTCGTCGAGAAGGCCGCGCCGCTTCATGTCCCTGAGCAACGCGGCACAAGGCTGATCGAGAACCGGTCCGTGTTTGCTATATTGTTCGACGATTTTCTTGTGGCCGTCCCAATTGCTGACGCCTTCGCCGCCGGTTTGGTAGGCCCCGTTGAAAAGCTGAACGAATCGCACTCCCTTCTCTAAAAGCCGCCGGGCGAGGATACAGTTCTTGGCGAAGCTGGCTTTGAGCGTGTTGTTAGGGTCGTCGGCTCCGTACTCTTTGAGAATACTTTTGGGTTCGGTGGTGAGATCGGTCACTTCGGGAACGCTGAGTTGCATGCGCGCAGCAAGTTCGTAACTGGAAATACGCGCGGCGAGTTCGCTGTCGCCGGGAAATTTTTCGAGATGCCGCTCGTTCATTCGCTTCAGGAAGTCGCGGGTCGCCCGATCAGTCTTTGCGTTGGTCCCTTTGGGAATCTCGAGGTTCCCAAGTTTCTTTGAGGCATTGAATTCTGTTCCTTGAAAAGCGGCTGGAAGAAAACCGGGCCCCCAGTTGTTAACACTGGATTGCGGGGTGCCACGCGGATCGGCAATGGCGACATAAGCGGGAAGATCTTCGCTTTCTGATCCGAGGGCCCATGTCGTCCAGGCGCCCATGCTGGGAAATCCATCGAGGGTGTTCCCGGTCGACATGAAATTCTCACCGGGTCCGTGGGTATTGGTTTTCCCCGTCATGGAATGGATGAAACACATGTCATCCGCCAACTCGCCGAGCTGAGGGACGAGGTCGGAAATCATCTTGCCCGATTCACCACGCGGTTTGAATTCCCACGGGCTTTTTGTGAGCGCGCCCTGTTCCCCCTGGAAAGTGACGAGTTTCTCCGCGCCGGGCATAGCCTGGCCGTGGCGTTTAATGAGTTCCGGCTTGTAGTCAAAAGTGTCGACCTGGGAGCATGCGCCGGCGCAGTAGATCACGAGCACTTTTTTTGCCGCGGCGTGATGATGAGAATGACGAGCGCCGAAGGGGCGGGAAGGATCAATGTCCGGCCGAATCGGTTCCGGTGAATCGGCGAGGAGAGATTCGTTTTGAAGCAGTGAAGTCAGCGCAATTCCACCGAGTCCACGAGCGGTGTGATCCAGAAAATTTCTTCGATTGAGGAATGTGTTCATCTTTTTGCTTCAGGGAATAAATACGAATTCATTCATGTTCAGCATGGCTCTCGTGAATTGTTTGATCCCCTGCGCTTCGATGAATGTTAGGGATTCCGAAACCTCAATCTCGCTTGGGAACCGGCCGAAACACAATTCCCATGCCCGCTGAATCTGCACCTCGCGCTTTTTGTGTTCATTCTCCAATCGTTGCGCGAAAAATTCTGCCTGCTGGATCACGAAAGAGCTATTGAGTAGATTCAAGGCCTGGAGTGGCGTGGTGGAACGGCTTCGTTTTGCCACGGTCTGACTGGCATCGGGACAATCGAATGCGCCGAAAACATTTTCGCGTTCCTGTCGCACTTTGGTCATATAGATCATCCGCCTCCAGTCTTCCGGGCCGTAGCTTTCTTTCGGGTAATAGTGCCGTACGTTTTCCATTTCGATTTTGAATGGACTGAACCCGGGACCGCCTCGCGTTTCGAGATCAATCGATCCGGTAACCGAAAGGATACTGTCGCGAATTCCTTCGGCCTCCAGGCGGCGTGATGGAAAACGCCAGAGCAAACGGGAGGCCGCATCAATTTTTATCGCGCTTTCGGTGGGTCTACTCGACTGCTGCCATGTTGCGGACCTGAGAATGAGCCGGTGAATGTGTTTGAGCGACCACTCGCTTTCAACCAACTCTGCCGCCAACCAATCGAGCAGTTCCGGATGACTTGGTGCGGTTCCGTTTCTTCCGAAATCACTGGGGGTATCGACGATTCCCGCGCCGAAATGAAACTGCCATATCCGATTCACAATGACACGGGCGGTGAGGGGGTTTTTCGGATCGGCGACCCAATTGGCAAAAGCGAGACGTCGCTCTTTATCGGGCGCACCTTTCTCGAGATCCAGTGAGGTGAACACCGCGATCGCATTGGGCTCGACTTCTTCCCGTTTCATTTCCGGTTCGCCGCGATAGAGCCGATGGGTGGGACCGGGCTGTGAGTATTTGCCAGCGTAGATGAGATTGGATTTCTCGAGTTTCGCCTTTTCTGCCAGGAGCTTTTTGAGTTGCTCATGCCATTGGCGGCCTTGCGCGCCGTCTTTCCCGGTGAATTGATAATCTTCATCCGCTCCCGAACTTTCTTTCGCATCCGCTGGCAAACGATCACCCGAGCTGGCGAGCGTTTCCCATTTGCCGGGTTCCAGAGCGGACTCGATGCGGTAGTTAATCGCCAGACGATCCGTGTAGTTGCCCTCCCGATCTCGAGCCCATTCAATACGATCGATCATGGCCGGGGCGGGAAGTTCAATTTGGACCCAGCCTTGTTTATCCGCTGCGATCCAACTTCGGGAGTTTCCGTATTTGCCGTCGTTGATGTGCTCCAGTTTGTGAATCGCGTGTTTGAAATCGCCTGAGGATCTTGCTTTTGCACCCAGACTGGCGAGTGCGATGTTTTTGTCTCCGGAAAAGATTTCCAGTTCATCAATGCATGCTTGGGCACTGCTTGTTTGGGCAATATTGAAGCGGATGAATTTTGCGGACCGGCCGGGAAATTTCTCGATGTTGTGTTTCGCGTTCACCGCTTCGCCTGTCTCTTATACACATCTGACGCTGC
>CAJXQE010000326.1 GCA_913058215.1 uncultured Verrucomicrobiales bacterium | reverse complement strand
CTACACTATCCTCTTCGTCGGCAGCGTCAGATGTGTATAAGAGACAGATCAACAAACTTCGCGGAATCGAAAGCCTCGAAGTCACCCTCTTTTTCCCCGGTGCCAATGAAGCGGGCGGGGATTCCAAGATCGTGCTTGATGGCGACGACGCTGCCGCCTTTACCTGATCCATCGAGCTTGGTGACGATGGTTCCGGTGAGGTCGAGGGCCTTGTTGAATTCCTTCGCCTGAGAGTGCGCATTTGAGCCGGTTGTGGCATCGACCACGATCCAGCGCTCGTGGGGCGCGGTTTCGTCCTGCTTGGCAATAGTGCGTTGAATTTTCTTCAACTCCTCCATCAGGTTGTGTCGAGTGTGGAGTCTACCGGCAGTATCACAGATCAGGTAATCGGCGCCCGTCGCGATCGCTTTCTGGTGAGCATCAAAACAAACCGCTGAAGGATCGCCTTCGTATTGTGTTTTCACGAGAGGAACATCGATACGCTCGGCCCAGATCGAGAGCTGCTCAATAGCGGCGGCGCGGAAGGTATCGGCGGCAGCCAGAACAACCGAGTGCCCACGCTTTTTCAAAAAGTAAGCAAGCTTGGCAACCGAGGTGGTTTTTCCTACACCGTTGACACCCGCAACCAGAATTACCGTCGGTTTTCCGTCGGATCGAGGTGGAGGAATTGGATCCGCTTCGTCTGCGAGGATTTCTACAATTTCTTCGCGACAGGCTTCAGCAACCATTTCCGCATCGACCTTGCCCTTTCTGGACTGCAATTTGTCGACAATTTCTGTCGTAAGACGAATACCAAGATCACCAGTGACCAGGGTTTCTTCGAGATCGTCCCAGTCGACCTTCTGACCTTTGAAACGATTGAGGATATTACTGAAAAGACCCATACTGAAAAGAAGGCTGCTTGAAATCCCGAAAGTTAACTCTTCGCTGGATGGTCTTTCAAAATCCGATCGAGAATGCCATTCACGAATTTTGGAGAGTCGTCGGTGCCAAAGCGTTTTGCAATTTCAATCGCCTCGTTGAGAGCGACAGGAGAGGGGATATCGTCATTGAAGACGATCTCATAGGTGCCGACACGAAGAATGTTTCTGTCGACGGGGGTTAGCCGGTGAAATTTGTAATTCTGAAGTCGATCCCGGATGATGGTGTCGATTTCCGGAAGATGACTTAGGACTCCCCGGACAATTTCGGTTCCGAAATCCCGGGCAAAAGAGCGGGCCTGTCTGAGATTCCAGAACGAATCCATCTCTTCCGGTGTTCCGTGAAGCTCGTCCTGACAGTCGCACCCGAAGAGAAACTGCACAGCAGCTTCACGCCCGTCGCGTCGAGGCGAGGGCTTATTCTTTTTTTGCTTCGAGCTGCGAGTCTTCGATGAATCCATCGGTGCGGATAATGGTTTCCCTGCCGTCGCGGAGGGTCACAATCTGACACTCGATCCCTCGTTTATTCTCGATGAATTTCAAGCCTTCCTTTTCTCCAAGTATGCTAACAGCTGTGGCAAAACTGTCGGAAGTGGTCGTATTCGGGGCGATCACGCTGACGCCGATTCGCTCGGTAAGTCCCAGGCCTGTTTCAGGATCAAGAATGTGAGAGTAACGTTTTCCTTCGATTGCGACGTATTGCTGCGTGTCACCGGATGTGGAAACCGAGGCATTGGCAATACTGATCGTTTGCAGATCCGACGAATCCTCAACCAGTTGCAACGACTCGATACCGACTCTCCAAAGTTTCTTTCCCGGTGGAGGATCGCCGAGCGCAATGTCTCCGCTCACTGCGACAAGAGATCGAGGGTAGCCTTCCTCCCGCAAAATCTTGAGTGCGGCATCTGCGGCATAGCCTTTCCCGATTCCTCCGAAATCAAAAATCATTCCGTCGACTTTTTTCAGAATGGTTTGGTTTTCTGCATTCAGAACCACCAAATGAAAACCGGATCGGGCCCGGGCCCGGTCAAAAGATTCTTTTGAAGGGAGTCGGTGATTCTTTCGGCTGAGGCGCCACTGACGAATCAGAGGGCCAAGAGTGATGTCAAACGCGCCGGCGGTATTGTCGTAAAGCTCGCGGGATTTTTGGAATAGATCAAACAGCTCTGTGCCTACGGGAATGGGCTCCTCGGATGGAGCGGATGCAAGCTTGCTGACTTCGGAATCGCGGCGGTAGTCGGAAAAGATCTGCTCCAGTGCAGCGATTCGGTCATAAGCTTTACGAACGGACAGGGTCAGCTCATCGATTTGACCCTGCTCTGTCCCGGCCCACGCCCGGATCGTGATCATGGTGCCCATGTGAGGCTCTTGAAAGGTGTGGAGCTTCAGTTCAGCTTCATCAGCACGGCAGGAGCAATGGAAAAAGCCGAAAGCGAAAACGAATAGAACCCTTTGGAGCAAGACCGCGGTGCGCTTGCATTGAAAGTTCAGGCGGAGCGCCCAAGCTGCAGATGATTGGCTCGAGCTCTTCATTTCGTTTTCAATTCTTCTCCGTGAATGGCACCGGTGTTCCACATTTCAAACATCACTTTGGTGGAAGGGATTTCTACCGGACGGACCAATCGAAAGCCGACCCACTGAGCATCGACGAGCCACCAGAGACTGCGGGGAAGCTGGGGATCCTGCAGGTTCCAATTGGAGTCTGAAAAAAGGCGGGCTGCGCTCCGGAAATAGGAAGGGTCGTCATCATACCAGGATCCGCCGCGAACAATTCGTGGATAGCGCTCCTTGGCTTTTCTCCAGGGATCGACTGAGGGAAGACCGTCGTAGCCGCTTTTCGAATAGCCGTCGAGACACCACTCGAGAACATTTCCGTGCATGTCGTAAAGGCCCCAGGGATTTGGTCTCATTGTTCCCACTTTTTCGTAGCGATCGCGGACCTGATAGGGATCACCCACTGCGTGGGCGCCGAGATTGTCTGCCTCGCAACTGAATGGTCCAGTCGTTCCTGCCCGGCAGGCGTACTCCCACTCAGCTTCGGTAGGGAGACGATAAAAATGACCAGTTAGAGCACTGAGCCATTGGCAGAATTTGTTGGCAGAATGTTGGGTCATGCCGACGGCTGGAAACCCGTCATCCATTCCCATTCCCACGTCCGGTGGCATGTAATACTCAGTAGGTGCGGATACCCAGTCGACTTCCCGATCAAGAGCTGCCGGTGTCCGCGGTGTTCCAGTTCGATTTCGGATTTGCTCCTTCTTACGATCGGAATAGGCAATGAATTGGGTCCAGATGACTTCGTTTTTCCCCATCCAGAAATCCGAGACGGTCACCTTCTTTTGCAGTCCCTCATCGTTTTTGCGGCCCTTCTCATCGGGAGGGCTTCCCATGAGGAAGGTGCCGCCCTTAATTGCGAGCATCTCATAAGGGATGTCTCCCACTTCTATCTTTCCTGTGTAGTCGGAGAATTTTGCGTTCTGCGATGACGCAATAATATTCTCCCGAATTCTTTCGACGAGCTGCAGTTCGTAATTCGGAATCGTTTTGAGAGCGTTCCCTTCCTTTCGATCCTCCTCCGCTTCCTCAATCCACGCTTTTGGGATTGGCTTTTTGTCCGCCCTGACGGACGAGGGCGAGAGAAGTGTGATCGCCAAGACGCAAAAAAGACGGGCAATCAAGCCCGTCTTCTTCGTTAAAATAATCATGGATCAGTATTGATCGCAGAAAGTTGCGTCGATCAGTCTTCGATCACGCCAACACTCCAGAGTTGGTTCATTTTCTTCGCATCCGGAACTTTGAGCGGGCGCACAAACCGGAAACCGAGCCAGGGAGCATCGGTGTGATACCAGATGGATTTCGGAAGCTGAGGATCTTGAACTTTCCAGGACTCGCCGGATGGAACACGGCGTGCGCTGCGAAGCTCTTCTTGTGGGTCATACCAGGAACCGCCGCGGGCTACACGCGGATAAAGTGTGGTCGGCACAACCAGCGGGCTGATGACCGTGTTTCCACCTGCGCGTTTTTCATAGGAGTCTTCGATATACTGGTCGAGCACCCATTCCATGACGTTTCCGTGCATGTCGTGCAACCCCCATGGATTCGGCTTCTTCGTTCCGACTCGCTCATATCCGGTGCGGACTTGTTTTGGATCCAGCACCGCGTAGTCTGCGAGCTCTTCTTCGGGACAGGAGAAAGCGCCTGTTGTTCCTGCCCGGCAGGCATATTCCCACTCAGCTTCAGTAGGAAGGCGATAGTAATGGCCTGTCTGGGCGCTGAGCCATTCGCAGAATTTATTGGCAGCGTGCTGGGTCATACAGGCAGCGGGGAAGCCGTCGGTTCCCATTCCGAAGCTCATTTCGGTGTAGGGTGTGGTCGGGCTTGAAATGATTTCTACCGGAGCTGCTCCGACTTCAACCTTCTCGGGAGAACCATCCTTGTTTCGGGCGATTCCGGTAATCATGAAGGGATCATACATGTTCCAGGTCACTTCGTATTTACCCATCCAGAAAGGATCCACCTTCACCTTGTGCTGAGGGCCCTCGTCATCGAAGCGACCCTTTTCATCCTCGGGGCTGCCCATCATGAACTCACCACCTTTGATCGCAACCATGTCGTAATTCACGCCGGTGAGGGGAATCGCGTTGGAATAATCTTTCATGTCCGACTCGGTTTTTTCAGGCGAGTTCGCCAGAATCTCTTCACGGATTATTTTGATGAGCTCAATATCGTCAGCGGGTCCGTCAGAGGCACCTGCGTCTCCCATTGAGAACCCTGCGGGCCAGACTGCTCCCTGGTCGACCCAGAGTTTAATCATTTTCTTTTGCTCAGGTTTGAAAGGACCGCCCTTGGTGAGCAAAGGCAGGATGTTCACTTTAAAATCCATCCGGGGCTGTTCTTCGAGAACAAGGCCTTCAGGCCACTTGGCACCGCCATCGATCCAGTCTTTGAGAATATTCTGCTGATCGACATGAAGCTGTTTCTTCGGAGGCATCACATCAGCACTGTCGGATGGTTCGGTCGTCATCCAATAGACAGCACTCTTGTTGGAGTCGCCGGGAATGATGGTTTCCTTCGGAAAGTTGTCGCCGCCTTTCAAGGCCGCTTCCATTGTATCCATCCGGTACTCGCCTTCCTGCTTTTCAGGACCGTGACAATGAATGCACGTGCCCTCAAGAAGAGGTTTTACTTGAGTCATGAAATCAACCTGATCTGCTGCCGCCGCGGAACCCGCGATCGTCAGGGCAGGAATCAGCCAGAGATTTGATAATTTACGCATAGTCGCCATTTTAGAACCCTTTTTGCCAACCTAGCAAACAGCTTTTGCAGAAAGATTCAACTAACGCGATCAATCGAGGCTAAACAGGGGATGCAAATCCGCATCGACTTCAGTTTATCCGGGGCGTTGTAAAAGCTGCCAGGTTCAGAGAGTTTACTGAAGAATCTTGCTTCAAGGAGGCGCATTTTCTAGGCTGAATCGAAGGGGATGATCAAATCACGAAAGTTCGCAAGGAATCGAAAAAGTAGAAATGATGGCGGAAGACGAATTGGAAATCGTAACTTACTCAAGCTTTATCCGGGATCTCAACGAGTCAGAGATTTCTGAGGTCGATATTTACAGTTGGGGAAAAGATGTCGATCTCACTTACGTGGGAAAGGATGGCAAACTGCGGGCTACAAAAGGTCCATTTAAAATAGAGGAGGATGAACTTCTACTGCAAACGCTGGAATCGAATGAGGTGGCTTTTACGATTCACCCGGAAAGCTACGGGAAGGAATCCTATTTCGAAATTCATCACCTTTCTTCGATTTTGATTCTGGGAATCCCGATTTTGCTGTGTGTGGCCGTCGCAAAGCAGGCGAGCACGATCAAATCCCTCGCGAAAGCTCTCGCTGAGAAAGATAAGGCTGCCGAGAGGAATCCCGGGAACTAAAAAGCTTCCAGAAAGATGTTCCCTAACTGACTGGGCGTTTTCTCTGCGATACTGGCGATTGCCGTATTCTATCTGGCATTCCGATACAGTAGGGGACCGCTTTGTGAATGGGGATCTGCTCCACGGAAGAGAGTTGCTCACCCGGGGAAAATTGATGAAGCGTTATGAGTTTACCGGGATTTATATGACCGTATCGGAGGAGCTTGAGTAAAACTGACGGTCCGCTGAAGCTTTCGTCAAAGGATGGATAATCAGCTGATACACTTTTCACTCGATTCTCCACGATTCCACAACATCGGGCATTGACGGAATTGGATGGCGTGGGTTTGTTACGGCGTGAGACTCCCGCTTGTCATCTTCCTGCTGACCTTCCTTTTTTCCGTGCCCGGTGGCTTCGGGGCGGAAAATTCACCGCTTCGTGGCTTCATTTCAATTGAGCCTTACGAGATCCGGGTTGAGGCCCTCGTCAGGCCGTCTGCATTTGCCGGAGTTTGGAGATTTGAGAAGGAAACGATCAATGCCGCGGACAAAGATTACATGGTGGAGAATGTGGTCACACTGCTCCATTCAGGCGTGGTCTTGAAAAATGAGGGACGTGCTCTGGATTTCTCAGAGTCGAAAGCGCGATTCATCACCCCTCATCCGGAACGTGGTTATATCGAGGATGATCGTGCTGAGATCCCTCTGGAGGAAGCCTTGATTGGAGTCCTGATTTCGTCCGGAGAATCGATGGTTAAAGCGCTCGAGGGCGAGTGGATCTGGTTTGCTCCGGAACAGACCGAGCTCACTATTGAGGTGGCAAGTTCCGGGAAGCCGGCAGCAAGAATGGTTACGCCTGAAAGCCGTGCGTTTAATTGGGAATCTACCGATGGTCTTCGGGTTCCTTTGAAAATCGAGATTCCGGAAGTGGAGTTCACTGAGCGGGACTATCTGATTTATGTCTTTGGTGTTGGGACGTTTTTCCTGGTCATCGCCGGGCTTCTCGTGATGTTGCGTCAATATGAGACGCCTGAATGGAATATGTGGCTGGCAGTGATCGGCGTAATCTGCCTGGTCGCATCGTTCCTTTTGGATTCCCACTATGTAACTCCGCCAGACCAGAAGAGAGCCGAGGATATTTCCTATGGTCTTTTGAGGAATATTTACCACTCCTTCGATTTTCGTGACGAATCAACGATCTACGACACGCTTGCAGAAAGTGTTTCAGGAATTCTCCTGGAAGGGGTTTACCTCGAAGTGCTCGAATCGCTGGAACTTGGGGAGCAGGGAGGTCCGCGCGTCAGGGTTCACGAGATTGATTTACGGGAATGTGAATTGCTGCCGGTTCCGGAAGGGGCGGAAGGATTTATTGCCCGCTGCGAGTGGGTCACGATAGGTGAGGTGACTCACTGGGGGCACACTCACGAACGCACCAATCTTTATGAGGCAAAGATTCGTTACGACCCCGTCGAACTTCTTTGGAAAATCACTTCGCTCGACCTGATGAACGAAGAGCGAATGCAAAAAGTATCACGCCGTCAGGCAGTCAGTGAATCATGATCGATTGCCGGGAACTGTGTTTCCAGTATCCGGGCGATTCCTTCGCTCTCGAAGTTCCGAAGCTGTCGATAAGTCGCGGTGAGAAGGTTGCGCTCATCGGACCAAGCGGATCCGGCAAGACTACCTTCATGCAACTGGTCGCCGGAATTCTCCTGCCCGGTTGCGGAGAACTGAGAGTGGACGATCAAGCCATCGTTTCGCTTTCCAAAAAGGAACGCCAGCATTTTCGGATTCAAACCATCGGGATGGTGCCGCAAAAATTCGATCTGCTCGATTACCTGACAGTTCGGGAAAATATCCTGCTTCCATTTCGAGTTTCTAGTCGTCTGTCTCTGAGGAAAGAAAATGATGAGTATTGCGATAAGCTTGCAGAGCGTTGCGGAATTTCTTCTTTGCTCGACCGGCTACCTCAAAAGCTTTCCCAGGGGGAGCGGCAGCGGGTTGCTCTTTGTCGCGGCCTGGTGACGCGCCCGAAGATCATACTCGCCGACGAACCGACAGGAAATCTGGATCCGGAGAATCAGGATCGAATTGTCTCGCTCCTTCTGGAACAGGCGAAGGAAATCGAAGCGACCGTGCTAATGATTACTCACGAGCCCGGATTACTACCCATGTTCGACAGGGTGATTGATATTCTGGAGCTTCGTCGCGGAAAGGAGGTCACATCCTCATGAATTTTTCCGGAGTGTGGCATCTGGGGAGCCGGTATTTGAGGCAGAACAAAGCGAAGACCGCTTTGCTGGTGGCTGCCTTCACCTTGGTCTGGCTTCTTCCTGCTGTCGTCTCAGTAGCGGTGAACGAAGTCGAGGGCCAGATGCGGGCGAGAGCCGATGATACCCCCATGTTGATGGGACGAGCCGGCAGTCCTTTGGAACTGGTTTTTAATGGCGTGTATTTCACCAAGCCGAAGTTGAAAACGTTCCCGCTCAGTGAACTGGATCGGGCGAAAAAGGATTCACTGGCAAAAGTCATTCCGGTTTATTCACGATTCACCACCAACCACTTCCGTATCGTTGGTACACAAATCGATTACTTTTCCTTTCGGGGGCTGATAGCAAAGGAAGGGCGGCTCATGGTTCGGCTCGGTGAGTGTGTCGTGGGGCGTCGAGTCGCTGATGAGCTTGGGGTCAAGGTTGGTGACTCTCTGATTTCGTCGCCCGAAGCGCTCTTTGATTTGGCCGGAGTCTACCCCCTGAAGATGAAGATCTGCGGTATTCTGGAAAGCTCAGGAACTCCGGATGATAGGGCTGTGTTTGTCGATTTGAAAACAAGCTGGATCATCGAAGGCCTTGGGCATGGCCATGTTGAGGCCGAGAAGACAGGGGAGGATCAACGTTTGGAAAACTCGAAAGGGGATGGAGCGATTTCCCTCAACGCCTCAATCACCGAATACAATGAAATTTCAGCAGAGAATGCGGACCTGTCTCTTATACACATCTGACGCTGCCGACGA
>CAJXQE010000325.1 GCA_913058215.1 uncultured Verrucomicrobiales bacterium | reverse complement strand
ACACTATCCTCTTCGTCGGCAGCGTCAGATGTGTATAAGAGACAGGAGCAATTGATCTCTATTTCCGATCAGGGAGTGGTATTGCAAAGCACACCCAGTGGGCTCATCATCCGTGGAGGAAGTCCGGCGGCAACACTCTGGGCAGTCTACGAATTCGGTCATTCTTTCGGGATGCGCTATTTGCTGCACGGCGATTACCCTCCGATTGATCAAGCGGAGTTTACCCTTGCCGGTTTCGATACCTTCATTCCCGAACCCACTACAATCGTGCGTGGGTGGCGTGCAATCGATTCGGGAGCCGCCGGTCAGGAGTCGTGGGGCCTGACAGATTACGGAAAATTGCTGAGGCAGCTGGCAAAGCTGAAATTCAATCAGGTGACACTCGTCGTTCACGAAGGACAACCATTTCGTGATTTTGATAAAGGCGGTGATGGAGTTCTCTGGGGGGGCGAAGATTTCCCCGTATCCGGTGAGACTGCCGGTCGTTCTGTATTTGATGGTGCCAAGGTTTTTGAGAATCCGGATTTCGTCGGGAAAGAAGCCGCAGAAGCTGCCGTGGGTTTGATGGGCGGGATCCGGGATTCTGCGGAGAAGTTGGGCATCAAAGTGAAGATTGAGAAGGCCGGTTCCAACACGGATTCAAATCCAAGTGTGATTTCGATGGGGCAATCCAAGGGAGGGCTTCTTCCCCAGGTTTACACCGGAGATCTCGCGAAAGTAGCCAAAGAGCAGCAGGGTTTTGTACTGAAGGGCTGGATTCCCGGCGATCTTGATATGGATGTCTATTATCTTTCGCGTGCTTCCTTTTTTCCGGATATCACTCCTGCGGAGTCTCTCGATTCGCTAATAACCCCGATCTGTGGGGAAGGCGTTGCCGCGCGCCTCGCCAATGGCTTCGCTGCGATTCGTAAAGTTTCCGCTCTGATTGAAAAAGAGGATCCTGATTTTGCCGTTCCCGATCCCAAAATGTTTATGGAGCATTTTGAAAGTGGTGAAGCGGTTCCGGAATGGTGGGCCAAAGCGAAGGAGCACTACGGGGCGGCGGTGAACGAAATGTATCGGGGGAATACTCGAGCCCGTGGAGGTGCGCGTCCGTTTATTTTGTATCATGCGAAGCGATTTACTTTTGCCCTCCACTACATGACCGCAGTGGAACACGCCCGCCTTGCAGGTATCGCGCGAAAGGAAAAAGACGAGGACGCCTGGAGTGAAAACCTGGAGCTTTCGGTAGAAGCGATGCACAATGCTCTGAGCATTTATGCGGAGGTCGCTCGCAATAACAGTGACCGGGGAGTTATTGCTGTTTTGAACAAATACGCGTATCGCCCTCTGCTTGGTGCGCTTGATGAAGCGCCTTTGCCCTAGAAAGACGATGAACAAAATTGCAGGCCCCGGTGATAGCGAGTGTTATCAAATTACTCACGAAAGCGGGGCGGAAGTGGTGATCGCCTGTCAGGGAGGGCATATCATATCCTGGAAAACCGGTGATGGGGTCGAGCGTCTTTTTCTCAGTGAAGATGCAGAGTTTTCTCCGGGAAAAGCCATCCGCGGTGGTGTGCCGGTGATCTTTCCTCAGTTCAGTGATCAAGGGCCGTTTGGCCGGCATGGTTTTGCCAGAAAGTCGGAATGGACCGCGGACATGGAGAGCGGGCGGATGGTTTTTGAAACCACGGATTCCACTTTGGGTGAATGGCCATTCGAGTTCAAACTCGGTTTAAGCGTGGAACTATCTGCCGACAAATTGGTGATATCCCTCTCAGTAGAAAATGTCGGCTTGAAGCCGTTTTCCTTTCAGGGAGCTCTGCATACCTACCTCAAAGTGGATGATGTGCGGGAAGCTTCCGTTGGGGGGCTCCAGAATCACGATTTCATCAACGAAGTGACGGGAAAGAGCGAGAGAGACCAGTGCCGGTCGATCACCTTTGAGGAAGAAGTTGATCGTGCCTATTTGGACGTGGGCGATGCTGCGGTTGTGCTTCAGTCAGGAATCGCTGAGGTTTGTCTCGGAGCGGAAAATTTCAGTGATGTCGTCGTTTGGAATCCGGGGGCGGAACATGGAATCGGCGATCTCCCGGAAGATGGATGGCGTGAGTTCGTATGCGTTGAGGCTGCTCAGATACAAAGTCCACCGACTTTGGGAGCGGGTGAAGCGTGGACAGGCAGTCAAATTCTGCATGTAAGATCGTAAACTTCACTCGCTGAGTGAAGCCGGTGTCTATCCGCCGGAAAACCATGCATGGTCATCTATCGGCGAAAGGATGACTAACCCTACGCTGCCGGCTTATTTCGGTGCATCCACTCGCGTTCGTTGAGTCGTTCACTCCCTTTCGGGTAAAAGTGAATCGCCAGTGCCCATCGGCTGAGTCCCGACAAATTTTCCGCTGAATAGTGAATCGTAAAACAATGGTGCGCCAGCAAATCGCCCGGCTTCACCGGCATGGCAAGGCCCCGGTCGCGGCAGCCCCGTTCGTCTTTTAATCGCAGTGATCCGGTATCCGCATGGGCCAGGTAACCGTTCCAGTGACTCCCCGGAACATAGTGAAGGCAGCCGTGCTCCACTGTCATTTCACTGAGGGGAATCCAGAAGGTCACGGCATGACTTGGATTGAGAGCAAAGAACTGAGCATCCTGGTGGGGAGGGGTTGGCCGGGAGATTCCGGGGATGATATCGAGAAACTGGACGTGCTGCACTTCTACTTCGCCTCCGAGCAAATCACGCGCCAGATCCGAGAGGCGAGAATCCTGTTTCAGCGTTTCGAAAAACGAATCGTGAAGGTCCATTCTCGAAAGAAATACAAACTGGTCGGTCAGCTCTTCGCCACTTTGAGGGCGGGCGGTAATCGCGTCGGTTTTTGCCAAGCCCGGAGCCACGTCTTTCAGATAGCGCTCCACATTTTCCCGCATCGTCGTCGCTTCCCCGGGAGTAAAAAGTGAGGGCGCACTGGTAAATCCCTCAAGCTGAAACTGATTGCTTTGAGAACTCATTGATGTGGTAGGCGGGGAAGAAATGCTGACATGTTAGCTGGACGAGTGGAAGCCTGGGCCTATTCATCTCCGGTGTCGAGAACCGGTTTGTCCACGTCGACATTCCATTCCTTGAGTAATTTGTAAGCGGCTTCTCTTACATAGTAGTATCTGATTTTACTACCGTTGATACTCTTCGTCGCAGGGTGACCGAGGAGGCTCTTCAGCCTTTTGATATTTTCCTCTGACTGGAAGTTCGCCAATGCCTGAACTCCTTCCTTCTGTAGAAAGGGATGCCATACTTTCATCTGCGAATTGAACTCCTCCGCATCTTTCTCTGAGCCTCCATCCAATACGATATGCCTGGATGCTCTGGCTACAGTGGTGCCGGGAGAATCGATCAATTCCTGAGCAATCGATTCAAGGCGGTGGTCCGCCGGGACTAAGAGAGAGTTCGCATCCCCGGAAGTTCCACAAAGTTGCATCAGTGATCGGGGAGGGTGAAACCCGTGAGATTTGTCGCCGGCTCCAGCCTTCACAGCAAGTCTAACTGCCTCCAAAACCTCAGTTCCTGACCTCAGCAGGGAAAAATTCATACTGAAAATGGCCTTTTCATTCCCGGACAATGTCGCGAGCGGTCCTTTCATCGGGACTGGTCTGGACAACCACTCAAACAGGTTTTGCCTTTTATTACTGTGTTTGTATTCGTCTGGATATCCCGGTTTAGGAATTTTCGTTTTCCGGAGAAACCAAAGCTGTTCAACTCCGCTCTCCATCACTTTTTTCATTTCCGGCTCCGTCCATTTGCCCATGGTAAGGACGATCTTTCCGGGCGAGTCACCTTTCAAGGCTTCCAGAATTTCAATACTTACGTCCCTCCAACGGTCCGGGTCTTGCGTTGAAAGAGAAATTCCGATCACTTTTCCGCGAATTATCAGTTCGGAGGCGAGAACACGAGTTTCGAGACTTTTATGAGAGTAACCCATCTGCGCCCACGCATTTCCACGGAATAGTACGGACACGCTGAGGATGAAAAGAAGAGTGGTAAAACTGAATCGCTGCACCGCTTCAGTCTGCTGGAATTCGACTGTGAGAGCAATCCTCAATGCGTCTCCGGGAAAGTTGACGAATCACGGCTCCGTTCCCACAATGTCTGTATGAAACATCTCACCCTGCTGTTTGTTGTCGGAGGAATTACCCTGCTGGTTGCTACGAATGCTCCAGCTGATGATATCGAACCCTTGAAATCCGCTCTCACCTTTCACGCATCTTTTGACGGGAAGACTGAAGCTGACTTTGCCAAGGGCGATCCAAAGCTTTACACTGTCCTCGCTACAAAGCCTGAAGTAAAAACTCAGGAGGGGCTTCCCGAGTCCGTTGAGAATGTGGCTCACGAATCGGGCGGAGGGAAATTCGGCGATTTCCTTCAGTTTAAGACGAACAAGAACGGAAAGATCTTCTTTAAGGCTCGCGACAATTTTCACTACTCCGAAAAGGATTGGGAAGGTTCGTTTTCCGTCTGGATGCGAACCACGCCAGATGAAGACATTCCCACCGGCTACACCGACCCGATTCAAATCACCCCGCGCAGCGCGCTTGATGCCTGTTTCTTTTGTGAGTTCGGAATCGAAGAACCGCGTCCGTTTCGGCTCGGAGTTTTTCCTGACAAAGCAGCCTGGAATCCTGACAATATCCCCGGCAAAGATTTTCCGCTAACTTCGCGCCCGCTCATCTCGGTAGTTGATCCTCCGTTTTCCCGCGATCGCTGGACGCATGTGGCCTTCACCTTTCGAGGATTCAACAAGGACGATACGAACGCTGTCACCCGGATTTTCGTAGATGGAATTCCCCGCGGCGACCTCATGAACTGGAAGCAGCAATTCACCTGGGATCTCGAAGAAGCCCAAATCCGCCTTGGAGTAAAATTCGTCGGTGGCATGGACGAGATTTCCTGTTTCAAGCGGGCGCTGACGATAGATGAAGTGAAGACGCTCTTTGAATTGGAGAAAGGTGTGACGGGGATATTAGGGAAGTAGGAATTTACGATTCAAGAGGGTGAGAGGATCGATTCGACCCTCTTGAGTTTTCAGCGTGCTGGTATTGATCTCAGTAATATGTGGCGGTTTGAAAAGGCGGCGTTTCAGCCCGGAAAAAATGAACGACAAGGCCTTCTGTTTCCTTATAGCCTGCTGACACT
Source organism: uncultured Verrucomicrobiales bacterium (assembly GCA_913058215.1). Lineage (GTDB taxonomy): Bacteria > Verrucomicrobiota > Verrucomicrobiia > Verrucomicrobiales > DEV007 > Arctic95D-9. The sequence continues at coordinate 3,688 of CAJXQE010000325.1, read as the reverse complement.
TCTTCGGTGCAGATAACCATCACGAAAGCGGCGGTGCTCAGTGGTTTTTTTGAAAAGAGCATGTTGTCACAGCTTTGGAGTCCCGAGTCGAAATATATGATTCTGCCCTCCACTGGCTGTCCTCCCGGAGAACAGGAGGAGCGATGGAAGCCTTCGGCAAAATCAGGGCCGGCCTTCGCGGCGAGTGCTGCAGACTGGTAGTTTGGATCGTCCTTTTCGAGAGGAACCCAAAACGAAGTCCAACCTTTGTCGTCTTCTTTCAGATTGAAGACGCTCTTTCCGCGAAGCTGCTCCAAACTATCCTCTGCAGGAATGAGATCAATTCCGTAGGGTTTCCCGAGTTCGAAAATGAATTCGGTCGGGATCACCGGTGGAGGATCGACCAGGCGTGCGGTGCCCCAGGTAAGCATGACCAGTCCGAAGAAACCGTAGATGATCCTTGCGACTTGGCGCCAGGGGCCATCAATGAAGAAAAGAGAAAATCCACCGTATTTGAAATACCAGTCGTAGTCCTTGATGCAACACCAAACGGTGAAGGCTCCGCCTAGAAAGAGAAATAGAGTGAGAAATTCAGTGCCGGTCATAGATCGCCCGCAGAATATCGATGGAGAGCTCTCTGATCAACCATTCCTTATGGAAGATGTTTATCCCTTCTTTATGTCGAGGTTTCTTCGGGTGAATCTGAGTATTTTGTGAGAGGGTTCCTCTCCCATCTCTTATGAAAACCTTTCTCTTTTCTCTGTCTTTTACCCTTCTGGCTTCAACGATAGCTCTTGCCGAACTTTCCCTGCCACATTTCTTCAGCGACCACATGGTGTTGCAACGGGACCGTGAAGCTGCGATTTGGGGGAAGGCGGACGCTGGTGCTGAAGTCACGGTTTCATTTAAAGGTAAAAGCATTACTGCGAAGGCAAATGGCGAAGGGAGCTGGAAGCTGGAGGTCCCCGCAGGCAAGGCGGATACTTCGGGAGCAGAGTTGACTGTTTCTTCCGGTAAGCAGGAAATCGTGATCAAAGATGTCCTCGTCGGTGAAGTCTGGTTCGCTTCGGGTCAGTCGAATATGTATTTTACGATGGACCGGGTTCCGGCTTATCAGGAGCTGATTGCGGAGTCGAATTATCCCGGGCTCCGGATGTTCAATGCCCCGCTGGTCACTGCAGTGGAAAATCAGGAAGATATCGAAGGTACTTGGACCTCGGCTACTCCGAAGACTGTCCCCGGTTATTCGGCGGTCGCCTATCTTTTCGCCCGCAAGCTTTACCTCGATCTGGGCATTCCTGTTGGAGTGATCAAATCCGCGTGGGGAGGAAAGCCGGTGGAGACCTTTACGAGCCGCGAAGCGCTCAATAGTTTGCCTGGAACTAAGGCCCTCGTCGAGGCAACCTTGAATGCGGATGCTGCCTACGATGAGGCAAAAGCGGATGCGGCATACCAAACGAAGTTGGAGAAATGGAAAGCCGCCGTCGAAGCGCGCAAAGCGAAACCGGCTGCTGAGCGTGGAAAATTAGCCAGAAAACCCTCTGCGCCGAAACGGCCGCTCGATACTGAAGGCCGGCCCGGAGTTCTCTACGCATCGATGATTCATCCCTTTGTCGGCTACACGATGCGCGGTGCGATTTGGTATCAGGGGGAAGGAAACGCCAAGCCCGGTGCGGTTCCCTACGATCAGACTCTGCCCCTCATGATCAATGACTGGCGCGAGCGCTGGGGTGATGATTTTTCTTTTTACTACGTTCAGCTCGCCAACTTTCGCGCCCCCTCGACCGATCCCGGAAATAACGACCCCTGGCCGCTCTTGCAGGACCGGATGCGTCTCGTTCTCGACAGCACCCCGAAGACAGGAATGGCGATCATCAATGACATTGGCGACGCCAAAGACATTCATCCGAAAAACAAAAAGGATGTGGGTGAAAGGCTGGCTCGCCTCGCTCTGGCTAAAGACTACGACCAGGACATTGTCTGGTCAGGCCCCCTCTTTGAATCGGCGGAGATTGAAGAATCCGGAACGATGCTTATCACCTTCAAGCAAGCAGGCGAAGGTCTGAAGTCCCGCGATGGAAAAGATCTGCAGCGATTTGAAATTTCGGGTGACGATAAAGTCTGGCACTGGGCGGACGCTTCAGTCACTGCTAAGAATCAGGTCCTTGTCAGAAGTGAAAAAGTAGAGAAGCCAGTAGCGGTTCGCTATGCCTGGGCAGCCAACCCTGAAGGAGCGAACCTCGTCAATAGCGAGGGACTGCCCGCTTCTGTTTTTCGCACAGATGACTGGGATGATGTCCTTGTAAAAATCGATACCGAAGCGATCAGGAACGAGGAAATCCGTCGTTCGCTTGCTGCAGAGATCAGAGAACTCAAAGCAAAGCGGGAGGCGATTGCCGATACCAAAAGCGATGCTTACAAAGAGATTGCCGAGAAACAGAAAATGTTGTTCAAAAAATTCAAAGCCCTCACTGCCGAAGTGGTGACAAAGTAGAACGAATAGATTCCCCTTTTTCCTGAGGCCTGGTTTTGATACACTGAGAAAGAATTATGAGTATCGATTCAACGACTGCCATGCTGGCATACCAAACCCAGAAGAAAGATGCGCTGGTGGGGTATTTGCTTTGGTGGTTTCTGGGAACGCTTGGAGTCCATCGATTTTACTGCAATCGCGTCGGATCCGGTGCGGCAATGTTGACGATTACTCTGATCTCGATTCCTCTTTGCTTCGTCCTGATCGGATACCTGACCTTGCTGCTAGTCGGAATCTGGTGGCTGGTGGATGCGTTTCTCATCGCCGGTTGGGTGCAATACCACAATCAGTATCTCGTTGGCCAGATCGAGCACGCCCGCGGTACCCTTCCAGGTGGACGGCCGGTCGGAATTGAAACGCAGTATTCCAGCGGTCCTCCCCCGGTTCAACAGTGAGGAACCTAAACCTCACTCGCCGAGTGAGCTCGCTGCCGATCCGCCAATGCTTCGTGCATTGTCGGAGAACGCGGATGGTCACCTTTCGGCGACTTATCTCTCACCCACCCTCGGCAGTGCTCGCGGTCTTCTTCGCTTCGCGTTTCCGTTCGTTGGCGTCGAGGATGCGTTTGCGAAGGCGAATGCTTTCGGGAGTCGCTTCTACCAGTTCGTCGGGCGTGATATACTCAATGGCCCGCTCAAGTGAGAACTTCAAAGGAGGTGGAAGAGTCACCGTTTTATCATTGCCGGATGCACGGTGGTTGGTGACGTGCTTGGCTTTGGTCGGGTTGACAGGAAGGTCATCAGTCCGCGGATTTTCTCCAATGATCATGCCTTCATAAACCCGGTCGCCGGCGCCGACGAAAAGCTTGCCTCGTGTCTCGATATTGATGAGCGAGTAGGTCATGGCCTCGCCTTTCTCCATGGAAACGAGTGTGCCGGTGTGACGGGTTCGGATGTCACCGGTATCAGGGCGATACTCTTTGAAAAGGTGAGACATGATTCCTTCACCGCTCGTCAGGTTGAGCAACTCGAATTCAAATCCGATGAGACCACGTGTCGGAATGGTGAATTCCAAAGTGGTCCGGCCATTCTTGGCGGTCATTGCTTCGGTCTGCCCTTTTCGGTTGGCGAGGGACTGCAAACATCCACCGACAGCTTCGTCGGGAACTTCGAGGTAGAGTGTTTCAAAGCTGTCTCTTATACACATCTCCGAGCCCACGAGACCGAGGCTGATCTC
>CAJXQE010000324.1 GCA_913058215.1 uncultured Verrucomicrobiales bacterium | reverse complement strand
TCTACACTATCCTCTTCGTCGGCAGCGTCAGATGTGTATAAGAGACAGGACGAAGCCCGAATTACCACCCATCACGATTCTTAATGCGGGAATGGTCAGGGACATGGATCAGAACACCGACCGAATCATCACCGAAGAGGAGTTTGTTACTTACCGCGCGAGGCAGTTCCCCCAACAGGATAAAGATCAGAACCAATTCCTCGATGCTGATGAATTTCCTCATCCCGGCGCTCTTCAGGGCGCTGACAAAAATGGTGACGGCAAACTCTCCCCTAAAGAACACCTCGAACTGTTCCGCGGCCAGTTTCCAAACGTCGACGTGAACGGAGATGGCGTCATCACCGCAGCGGACAAGAAGGAAAACCGGAATAAGAAACGGCCTGCGAAGCCGAAGTCCCCGTGAACTCCTGCATCTAAACCTAATGCGTGAGCCGACGCCTCCTTGCTCCGGTTCGGAAATATTCGAAACCTCCTGCTCATCATGTCCGATAATTTCAAGGCCAGCGCCTTGTCGATCTAAGGCAACCCCGTTTGCCAGAGCCGCAATATTGACCGCCTCGCCGCCTCGGTCGAACTGATCGACTCTACTGCCACCGACCTCCTTGGGTCTAAGCGGAGGGATGGCCTCCAGATGTCTGGCTGAAGATTACTGCGTGGCCCAGCAAGTTGGTGAATCAAGCAAGGGGATCACGTAGCCTGTCATCGTTCCGGGGCTCGAGTGGGAGTTCTGGCACAAACCGAAACACGGAACGAATAAGCTGCTGCCTTTTTGCAAGTATCAGGGGCTGAAATATGCATCGCAGGGGAAGATGCTTATTCTGACCCGGGGCGGGAGCTATCACTTTGGTCAATAGAATGGTAGCGCGTTGGTAGAGTCGATCGCTAGGATGAGGAAGAATTTTGAGTTCTCACGACCGGATTGGGGCCGCCATGAAATTCCGGCTCGACGATTTGTCTTTTGAGACCTCCACTCGATTCGAATTTCTCTGGCTCAACAGTTTGCATGATGAGTTTGGGAATTATTCGTCACGCTTGAGGGTTTGATCTTTAACTGGTTCGCCCTTTTTTAGGAGCTGATGGTCGAGGTACTGTTTTACGATTAGGTACACAGTCGGACCGAAGCCTCTTCCGTGTTCGGCTTCATTGATTCTCACGAATGGAACGTCGATTCCCTGAGTTCTCTCGATTGTTGCAACCAGAACATCAGCGTGTTTGATGATGACGACCGAGTCACTGGTTCCGTGAACAAAGAGAAAAGGAGCAGTATTTTCATCGACATGGTAGAGAGGCGAGGCACTGAGGGCTTTCTTTGGCATGGTGGAAGGCTTTCCACCCATGAGTTGGAAAATTGCAGAACCCGGTTTGTCCAGGGAAGGATCGGTGTTGCCCTTTCTATCGCAAAGGTAGGAGCCTCCTAAGAAGTTCATCACACAGGAAACTCTTGTCGAAACTCCAAGGTGAGGCCCGACTTCACCTTCGTGATCTTTGCCACCCATCATCGTCCCAAGGCAGGAGGCCAGGTGACCGCCGGCTGAGCTGCCGGCTACGGCGATGCGATCCGGATCGATGCCATATTTTGAAGCGTTGGCACGGAGGTAGCGAATGGCGGCCTTGCAGTCGTGCAGTTGGGCCGGCCAGACGGCTTCTTTGGTAAGGCGGTAGTTGATCCTGGCGACGGCATAGTCCGGATGACCGACTAACCTGCGGGCGTAACCGGATGCTTTGGTTCCGCTTCTCCAACCCCCACCGTGAATCCAGACAACTAGTGGGATCTTTCCCGAAGAAGGCTTATCAGGGAGAAGGAGATCGAGCATCTGCCTTTCGTTTCCATCGCCCACATAGTCGAGGTCGATGTGTTCAGCGCTTGCCTTCGGAATGATTAGAATCCCAAAGAGAAAGAATATGAGGACGAAAGAGACAGGCGGAATTTTCATATTGGGATTGAATTAATCGGATGTTTGTATCCATTATTCCTCCCCGACGGGGACCGAAACTGACGCGACTTTTCAGGAAGCTGCTAAGTCTAGCACAATCGATGATGGGATGTCAGCGCTCGTTTTTGCCTCTGTATCTCTCGCATTAAGCAACTGTGCCCTGGAGTAAGCCTCTTTCAGCAGGCGGCCTGAATGGGGAGAGTAGGGGGGGGCTTTCCTATTTGAAGAGATTGAATTCGTGTCGCCCTCTCCGCCGTGTGGTCGGATGACACGAGCGTGTTCCTCAAGGTGGCCATCCCAATTCACTGCCGCTCAAGATTGACCTTTCCTCCCCGAAGAATGTATTTCTGGATCTTCCCAGTTGCTGTTTTGGGTAGCTCGAGCAGGAATTGAAATTCATGCGGTACCTTGAAGTGTGCCAGGTGATCCCGGCAAAACTGACGCAGGATTTCGGAGGTCGTTTCGGCATCCGGTTTGAGGACAATGAAGGCATATGGAGTTTCGCCCCATTTTTCGTGCGGCAGGCCAACGACGGCAGCTTCCTGAACAGCGGGATGACGCAGGAGAGTCCCTTCGACTTCGACGGAAGAGATGTTTTCACCGCCACTGATAATGACATCTTTCCAGCGGTCACGGATTTCGATGTAGCCGTCAGGATGGACGACGGCGGCATCGGCGCTGTGAAACCAGCCATCGCGGATACTGGCAGCGGTGGCTTCGGGGTCGCGGTAATACCCCTGCATCACGGCGTTGCCGCGAATAACAATTTCGCCCATTGTCGCGCCGTCGCAGGGGACTTCGCCACCTTCCTCATCGACGACCCGGACCTCGGCGTTGGCAAGATACTCGACGCCTTGTCTGGCTTTGATGACGGCACGAGCGGCCGGGTCGAGTTGCGCATGCTCGGGGCGGGACTCGCTGATGGTGACAATGGGGGAGACCTCGGTAAGGCCATAGACGTGAGTGATTTCCCAGCCGAGTTCTGCTTCCACGCGCTCAATCGTCGCTGCAGCGGGTGGTGCGCCGGCGGTGAAAACACGAACACCACGCGGGGAGTCTCCGCGCACGTCTTCCGGCGCGTTCGCGATACCAATGAGCACGGTGGGAGCGGCACAGAAAAGCGTCACGTTCTCGCGAGCGGTAATTTCAAAGATGAGCTTGGGATCGGCTTTGGGAAGGCAGACGTGACGTCCGCCAACAGCGGTAATCGTCCAGACAAAACACCATCCGTTGGCGTGGAACATGGGCAATACCCAAAGGTAATTGTCTGAGGCGGTGACATGCGTGTGCATGAGGTGTCCCATGATGTTCATGGCGGTGTTTCGATGGGTGACCATGACCCCTTTGGGCTGCGCGGTTGTGCCACTGGTGTAATTGAGGGCGATCATCTCCGTCTCAACAATTTCAACAGGCGCAAAATCGGGCGTCGAAGCCGCCAGCGCAGCTTCGTAGTCGATCCAGCCATCTTTGTTACTATTGAAGGCGACGAAGTGTTTCACTTCGGGCACCAAGTCGCGGATGGAATCAAGGGCATCGATGTAATCGGCATGCACGCATACGACCTGAGCGCCTGAGTGCTTCAGGATGTATGCGAAGTCGGCCGCAGCAAGGCGGTAGTTGATCGGGACAATGACCGCTCCAATTTGTGGCACGGCATAGAAGGCTTCGAGGTGCGCATGGGTGTTCGGCGCGATGGTCGCCACCCGCTCTCCAGGTGTGATGCCGAACTCTTGCAGCGCGGTCGACCAGCGGTCGCAGCGCTCAAAAAACTCGTTGTAGGTGAAGCGGCGGTCGCCATCAATTACGGCTTCGCGATCGCCATAAAGGCGGCGGGCACGGCGGGCGAAGTCCAGGGGTGAGAGGGGCGTTTCCATGTTCGGTTGGCGATCATAGAGGAGGGTGCTCAGCTTTGGCGATGAGAAAATGTCTTCGGCAGGTGAAGGCAAAATGGCATCTGGTCACCGGCAATCGTCTCACCAATCTCCTACGCTTCCATCAGGATAGAACACTCTTTCCTCGATCTCGGGTTCGGGCGGGTGCTTCCTGATCTCGTCTTCGTTCAACTCGATGCCGAGACCGGGGCGGGTATTCGGACGGACGATGCGGCCTTTCTTTTCCATGGTGAAACCTTGATCGATGATGTCCTCGCGCCAGGGCACGTCATTGATGACGGTCTCGCAAATGATATAACTGGGCTGGGAAAAGCCGAACTCGAGTGAAGCGGCAGTGCTGACAGGTCCCTGGGGATTGTGCGGTGCCAGGGCGATGCGGTAGGCGTCGGCGAGGGCGGCGATGCGGCGGGCCTCGGTGAGACCACCGCAGTGAGTGATGTCCAGTTGGCAGACTTCGCAGGCGCGCGCCGCAAACAAATCACGGAATGCAGCGGAATGGGTGATCCGCTCTCCGGTAGCGATCGGAGTAGAGACCGCTGCGTTGATCATTGCCAGACCATCGATGCTCTCCGGCCAGCAGGGCTCTTCAAAAAAGTAGAGACCGTAAGGCTCCAGCGCCTTGGCAAATTGCAGGCCCATCGCCGGAGACGGACGCGCATGACAATCCACCATGATGTCGATCGAATCGCCAACGGCCTCACGCATCGCGGCAACGGCAGCTTCGGCGGTGCGGATCGGCTGGAGTCCCTCTATCGGCATCGTCGGCGGCACGGCCATCGTTTTGAAAGCCGTGTAGCCGTCTTCAACCGCCTCTTGAGCGAGTTCAGCAAAGCGTTTTGCATCGTCCGCTGCGGTGCGGTAGAAATCCTCAAGCTTGCCGCCGCCGAGATGGCAATAGGTTCGAACGTAGTCACGGACCGGGCCGCCCCAGAGTTGGGAGCATGGCAGATTGGCTACCTTTCCAAGGATGTCCCAAAGCGCGAGATCGATTCCTGCGATGGCAGTGGATCGAACCACTCCGTGACCATGCCAGAAATGCTGCCGGTACATTATCTGCCAGAGATGCTCTACCCGTCGGGGATCCTCGCCAATGAGCAGGCTGGAAATGTCTTCGATCGCACCGGTCACGCTTTTGGTGTGCCACTCCAGAGTTGCCTCGCCCCAACCGTGAAGTCCCGGTTGATCAGTGAGGACTTTGACGAAGATCCAATTCCGCATCCGGGCATGGCAGATGTGGGTTTCGATGGCGGTGATTTTCATGGTAGGCGTTCGCGGGGTTGCACCGTTCAGGTAAACTGCTACAACCTGAAGGGGTGACTTTGCAATACAAACACGCGGGTTTTTCCGGATGGTCGGGTGTCGCCCGGTCGGACATCACGCCGCCCGTCGGAATTTACTCCCGGAACTGGGGCGCCGCGAAACACGATGTCGCCGAAGGTATTCACCGGCCACTTCAGGTGACGGCGCTCGCAATCTGCGATAATGCCCGGGGCGAAAACCCGCTCGTCCTGGTCGACGCCGATCTCGGCTGGTGGCGCTCGGTGGAATCGGAGTGTGTCTTTCGCCAGCGCCTGCTGGATCGCCTCGGACTTGATGAGTCGCGCTTCCTTTTCGCCCTGACGCATACTCATGCCGCGCCACCGCTGACGGATCGAGTCGAACCCGATTGGGATGGAGGTGAGTTGCTTGAACCCTATCTCGAGCAAGTCTGGCAAGCAACGGTCGATGCTGTGAGCCGGTCCTTAGGAGCGATCCAGCCAGCTGTGATCGAATGGCGCACAGGACATTGTGATTTGGCTTCGGCGAGGGACCTTCGCGATCCGGACAATCCGGCGCGACGAGTCTGCGGTTTTGATCCCGGGGCGCCAGCTGATGATACTCTGCTGGTCGGCCGGGTCTCCGAAACACAATCCGGTGAAACGCTCGCTACGATCGTGAACTACGCCTGTCACCCAACTACGCTTGCGTGGGACAACCGCTTGATCTCACCAGACTACATCGGCGCGATGCGCGAAACGATTGAAGAGAGTCAGGTCGGAGGCTTATCCCTTTTTACCCAGGGCGCATCCGGTGAGTTGGCGCCTCGATTCCAATATGTGGGCGATTCATCTGTTGCGGACGCTCACGGCCGGGAACTCGGTCACGCCGTGCTTGCCACGCTTGCCGGGATGGAACCACCGGGCGAACAACTCGTGTTCGACGGCGTCCGGGAATCCGGCGCACCGCTGGCGGTGTGGTGCCGGGAAAAGGCCGCACATTCCACAGAACTGAAAGCAATCCGACTCACGGTCGATTTGCCACTGAAGGGCTGGCCATCAGCGGCGGAACTGGAGCGCGAATTCGAGGCCACCACCGACCGGGTCATTCAGGAACGTATTCGGAGAAAAATCTCTATCCGCCAGGGTCTAGGGGATGGCGAGACTTTCGCTTTCCCGATTTGGATATGGAAAATCGGTGACGCTTTGCTCGCGGCGAATATGGCGGAAGCGTATTCTCAGATTCAGCAGCATCTCCGCGCTGCGTTTCCTGACAATGCGGTTGCTTATTTGAATCTGACTAACGGTTCGATTGGATATTTGCCGCCCTCGGATCTGTACGACGAAGACCTTTATCAGGAATGGCAGACGCCTTTCGATCGGGGTAGTCTCGAAGCACTCGAAGCCGCGATCATCGAGGCCTTTAATGCTATCCTATGAATGATCGCCCGACATTCGTTCGCTACCGGGTTCTGACCTGGCTGACGTTGGCTGCTGCCCTGGCTTATCTGTGCCGAAATGCGGTCGGTGTCGCCGAGAGCACCATTCGCGAAGATCTTGGCCTGAGCCTGAAGCAATCCGGTTGGTTCATGGGCGCTTTCTTCTGGACCTACGCCATTTTTCAAGTTCCAGGAGGATGGCTGGCGCATCGACGCGGCACTCGAATTGCGATGACGGTTTTTGTTTTGATGGGAGCTCTCGCGACATTAGCGCTCGGCGCAGCTCCGGGCTTCTGGTTGCTCATTGTGGCTCAGTTGATGATGGGAATCGGACAGGCGGGACTTTTTCCGGCGTCCTGCCTTTCCATTTCCCATTGGATCCCTCTGGCACGTCGATCTTTTGCCTGCGGCGTTCTCACCACTGGTATGCAGGTGGGTGCTATTGTTTCCGGGGCCTCGACCGGTCCCTTGATCGAAGCGATCGGCTGGCGTCTGGTGTTTGTCTTTTTCGCCATTCCGGGGATCATCTGGACGATCTGGTTTTTTCTCCGCTTCCGGGACGATCCGCGAAAAGATCCCGCGGTAAATCCTGCTGAGTTGGCGCTGATTGAGTCGGAACGTGACGATTCCGATCCCACGCCGATTGATTCGGAATCACAGGTGCCGACTCCCTGGCTGGCGATGTTGCGCAATCCTGCCATTTGGTTTCTGTGTGGCCAGCAAATCTGTCGGGCGTCTGGATATATGTTCTTTGCGAGTTGGTTCCCGACTTTTCTCCAGGAGACCCGGGATGTTTCGGTTAAGGATTCCGGCTACCTTCAGTCTCTGGTTTTCGCAGGAACTCTGGCGGGCTGCCTGTTTGGCGGCTTGCTGACGGACTGGATCTGGAAGCGGACGAAAAGCCTGCGCCTGAGTCGCAGTGGAGTGGGTGCGGTGTTCCTCGGTGCCTGTGGTTTGCTGATTCTAGGAGCCTGGTTCGTCCAAAACGTCAGTCTGGCGGTTGCCCTGTTGGCGGTGGGAGCGTTTTTCGCTGCGCTTGCCGGGCCCTGTGCTTTTTCTGCGTCGATTGATATCGGAGGGCAACACACGCCTCAAGTATTCGGCGTCATGAACATGAGTGGAAATTTTGCCGCAGCCGCCTGTCCGATTCTGGTCGGGGCTTTGTTCGAGAGCACTGACAACTGGAATCTTGTCCTCTTGTTGTTCGCTGCAATTTATCTGGTGGGAGCGGTGTGCTGGGCTCTGGTGGATCCTTCCCGCAACCTGCGCGGCAGAGTCGTGGATTGAGGTGCTCGGTTCGCAAAGCCAAAGGAGAGTGCCATTTGAATGAGCAGGGGAACTGGCGCGACTCCGGAGAATCTGATTCTCGACCGACAAGGATGAAAAGATAGGATATCACTCCATGAAGTCCCGTGTATCATTTTTGACCTACTCATTTCTCCCTGCCATCATCTTAGGCATTTCGCTTTCATTAGCCACTGCCGCTGATCCGGCCCCGCCCGAAGGCTTCCAGGCCCTCTTCAATGGCAAGGACCTCTCCGGATGGTATGGTTGGAGCACGAAAGATCCGACTGAGCTCTGGAACATGACGCCTGAGGATCTTGCTGCGTATAAAAAGCAATCGTTCGAAGGTGGTTTGACGGACGCAAAGGGAAAGGACTCAGGGAATCACATCAAGGCACATTGGAGTGTGGAAGATGGAGAACTCGTCAATGACGGCAAGGGACTCTATCTCACGACCGACAAGGATTACGGCGACTTTGAATTCTGGGTCGAATACAAGGCGCTGCCTGCAGGGGACAGCGGAGTGTATCTGCGCGGCATTCCGCAGGTGCAGATTTGGGATCCTGCCGAAGCAGACCCGAAAGGCCTTGGTCGGGCCAAAGGCTCCGGAGGCCTCTGGAACAACAGGAAGGGCTCGCCCGGCAAAGACCCGAGCAAGAAAATGGACAAGCCTCTCGGTGAGTGGAATCAATTTAAAATCCGGATGATTGGTGAACGTGTCACCATCGTTTTTAACGGCGAGACCGTGGTGGACAACGCGGTGCTCGAAAACTTCTTCGCCAATAAAAAAGCAGGCTACCTCGCTTACGGCAAACCAAAGAAAGGCGAAAAGCCGAAGGAGAAGAAAATGCCCAACGGCTGGATGAAAGATCCTGCGTTCGCCAAAGGACCGATTCAACTGCAAACACACGGCAGCGAGATTCGCTGGCGCAATGTGTATGTGCGCGAGATCAGCGCGGAAGAAGCAAATAAGGAACTGGCCGAACGTGATGCCGATGGATTCGTTGAGCCTGTCTCTTATACACATCTCCGAGCCCACGAGACCGAGGCTGATCTCG
>CAJXQE010000323.1 GCA_913058215.1 uncultured Verrucomicrobiales bacterium | reverse complement strand
CACTATCCTCTTCGTCGGCAGCGTCAGACGTGTATAAGAGACAGGTGCTGAGCAAATACGGAATCGGTCTCGACAAAATCGACGTAGCCTTTGCCACGGAACAGAAAATCCCGGTTCTCAATACTCCCGGTGTCAATCACACTACGGTTGCGGAACACACCTTCGGATTACTTCTCGGACTGTGTAAAAAGATTCAGGGGAACGCGGTGGACGTTCAGAACGGCAAATGGGTCGCCGGATGGAAAAAGCCGGTTGGGAATGAAATCCTCAACAAAACGATGGGAATCATCGGACTCGGCCGAATCGGAAAAGAAGTCGCCACCAGAGCCAAAGCTTTCGGAATGCCGGTGATCGCATTTGATCCCTACTGGGACGAAGAGTTCGCCAAGGCTCACGGAGTAACCCGCTGCGAATCGATGGACGATGTCCTTTTAGATGCCGACGTGGTCAGTCTCCATTGTTTCCTCGATGATAAAACTCACGGGATGATCAATGCGGAGAAGATCGCAGAGATGCGGGACAATGTCATTGTTCTCAACTGCGCGCGCGGAGAGCTTGTCGAAACAGCCGACATCGTGGCTGCCCTTGAAAGCGGAAAAGTAGGAGGATACGGAGCGGACGTCGTCGATGTCGAACCACCGGCAACTGATCACCCTTTACTGAACGCTCCGAATTGTATCGTCACCAGCCACATTGCTTCCCGGACCCACGAAAGCGTGATCCGCCAGGCCTTGCGGGCAACCAACAATCTGATCAATTTCTTGAACGAGGATCCTGACTACATTCAAGCGAACAAATTCTAGAATCCCCTTCCCGTCTTTACTCCAATACTTCATTTCATAAATAAATGCTCACCATCAGACCAGAATCCGAAGTTGCCTACGACTGCATTTCCATGGGCGAAATCATGCTTCGCCTCGATCCGGGCGAGGGCCGCATCCACACCGCTCGAAATTTCCAGGCCTGGGAGGGCGGAGGAGAATACAATGTCACCCGCGGATTGCGTCGTTGCTTCGGTCTTCGGGCCGCGACGGTCAGTGCATTTGCGGATAACCCAATCGGACGTCTCGTTGAAGATTTCATCCTTCAGGGCGGAGTCGATACGAAATTCATTCAGTGGAAAGATTACGACGGTATCGGTCGCGAGGTCCGCAATGGCCTGAATTTCACCGAACGCGGGTTCGGTATTCGTGGAGCCGTCGGTTGCCCTGACCGCGCCAACACTGCCGCCAGCCAGATGAAACCCGGTGACATCGACTGGGATGATATTTTTGGAAATCACGGAGCCCGTTGGTTTCACACCGGGGGAATCTTTGCTGCCCTCAGCGAAACTGCAGCCGAACTGACCATCGAAGCCTGCAAGGCGGCACAAAAGCACGGCACCATTGTGAGTTACGACCTCAACTATCGTCCCTCATTGTGGAGCGCCATCGGTGGTCTCGCAAAGGCTCAGGAAGTGAACCGTGAAATCGCCCAGTATGTAGATGTCATGATCGGGAACGAAGAGGACTTCACTGCCTCTCTCGGTTTTGAAGTCGAAGGCGTTGACGAAAATGTTCGCGGCATTGACGTGGAAAATTTCAAAAGCATGATCGAGACCGCGGTGAAGGAGTTTCCGAACTTCAAAGCGACTGCAACAACCCTCCGCGAAGTCCACACCGCGACAGTCAACGACTGGGGCGCGATCTGCTGGCACGACGGCGAGTTTCACGAAGCTAACCCGTTCCCCGAGTTGGAAATCATGGATCGCGTAGGCGGAGGCGACAGCTTCGCTTCAGGCTTGGTCTACGGGTTCCTTCAGCACAATGATGCCAACAAAGCCGTCAATTACGGAGCGGCCCACGGTGCGCTGGCTATGACCACTCCCGGTGACACCACGATGGTGTCCGTGAAGGAAGTGGAAAAAGTAATGAGCGGTGGCGGAGCCCGGGTGGTGCGCTGAGAACAGCGAAGCTGCCCAGATCGCAAGGCTATTCAGGATCGCCAAAGTACTTTGGGTTCTCTTTTCGGGGATACGTTTTCGGATAGAGTTCTGAAAGCACCTCGTAAAGTCCCCGCTTTTCGCCCGGTACCAGGGTATCGTCCTCTTTGTAAAAGATTTCGATCATCTTCCGAACCCGGTCGTGCCGGTCTGCATTGGCAAGAAGCGAATCCACTGCCACAAAAGGAAGTTCCTTATAGAGTGGATTGTATCCTTCAGGTACATCCACTCCTTCAGGTTTATTCGGCGCCTCTTCAAAACGCAGACAGAGAATGATTCTCCGGATCGCGTGTTCGGAGCCGGTCGCATAGTAGAATCCCCACAGCATGTCGATCGTAGTCCGCTTATCGAGAGGTAAATCGAGAATTTTCGGGGTGTCCTGCTTTTGTTCCTCATAGACATCGCCGAAGGCTTCCTTCATCAATTCATCCGCCTCCGTCGTTCGCGAGAAAAGCATCGCCGTGTATAAAACTTTCTTTTGGTCAGGTGTTAAACCCGCAAGCTCGTTAAACCAGCCCTTCAGTTCACTCTTATTCTGACGGATCAACTGACTGATGAAAGCAATCAGCGCGGGACGGGCAAATTCATTTTTCAAAGTCCCGTCAGCAGCCCAGTTTTTCATCTCCTGGACGAAACGCTCCGGTGTTGGGTTTTCGTAATAGAATTCAAGCCAGTCCTTCTCTTCAGCTTCCTGCTTAGCACCGGCAGAATCGTCCTGAGCGGTGACAATTGGGGCAATGATCAGTGAGATCAGGACGAGGATAGACAGAAAAGGAGGGTGAAAATACTTCATTGGGCAGCTAATATGACTTCTTTTTAGAGAAAGGCATCTGTCGAATTGTTGATTTTCTGCTTGAATATCTGTCAGATCGGCTAAATTCCCGCCCACATGGCAAAGAAAAGTTGGATCGAGCGCAACAAACGGAAACAGCGCACCGTAAACAAATACGCGAAACTGCGTCACAAGCTGAAAGAGGAGAAAGATTACGAATCTCTGACCATGCTCCCTCGTGATGCAAGCCCCAGCCGCGTAGTGAATCGTTGTGAAATTACCGGTCGTCGTCGTGGTTATCTTCGCCGTTTCAAGATGTCCCGGATTTGTTTCCGTGAGTTGGCATCACAGGGAATGATTCCCGGCGTGACCAAATCAAGCTGGTAGGCTTTTTAAAAACCAACTTCTGAGCGGAGTTCGTCTTTCCAGACCTCTCCGCTTTTTTGTGTACTCGCCACAACATTCACCCTGCTTGCAATTCTCAGAATTTTTCCGATATTGAGTTATGCCCATCTACGAGTACATCGCTGAGGACAAAGAAAACGAATCTTGCCGCATCTGCAGCAAAGGGTTCGAGATTCGCCGTCCTGTGACTCGTCCAGCCCTGGACAAATGCCCTTTGTGCCGGGCACCCGTGAAGAAGTTGATTTCCAAAGGGATCACTTCCCCGGCCATTACGAAGCCGATGTCGGTTTCAGATGCGAAGAGCGCCGGCTTTACCGTGCTTGAGAAAAGGGACCAAGGCACTTACGAGAAGCTGTGATCGGGGATTGCGGCATCTTTCAATAGCGCACCCATTTTCCCGGATACACTCGCCACTTCGCTTTTTCCCATCGACCTGGTTGGAGTTCCGTCTTTAGACGCTCACCATTGGCCCTGCAGGCCCCTTCAATGCTCCGCCACCACCTGCTGGAGGAACTTACTCCGTGCGGCTTACTGAGACTCCGCAGCCTCGATCATCAAATCAAAGAGTCGGTCCACCTCGGAGCGGGTCTCCTCATCCAGAGTGAAACCAACCGGTCCCCGCACGATCTCGTTTTCAAAAACTCCCTGACGTTTCAGGAGGTATTTCTCCACCGCCAGAAATCCGTCGAGTCCGCTCTGTAAAGAAACCAGCGCACCGAGCGGAGCGTGAATTCGGTCCGCAGCTTCCTGATCACCAGCCTCCAGCGCTTTCCACAAGGGCACGAGACCGCGAATCAAATCCGCTCCGGGCATTGTCCCGGTCACTCCCCGTTTGTGGGAATCCACCAGAGCAATCCCTCCACTTCCCTCAAATATCTTTGCCTCGCCCTTCGTCGCATCTCTCAGATCAGACAAGCGCTGACCAAGTGGTGCCGCTTCCGGTTTAAAGAAGACACGGTCGACTCCGAATTCATTCATCAACCCGCCCTGAAACTCGATGCTCATAGGACGCCCGACGTAGCCGCTCGCATCCTGGACGATCAAGGGCAAATTGGTCGCCTTCAAAATCGCCACGAAGTATTTTCGGAGTTCCGGTTCCCCACAAGCGGTCGCTACCGGAGGAATGGCCATCAGTGCATTGGCTCCCGTCTTTTCGGCATGAACGGCGTGACGCACCGCCTGCAAGGTCGACTCTGCTCCTACACTGATCACACAAGGCCCGCCATTGTCGCGAGCAGCCGTGCAAGCCGCCGTCGCCAACTGATCTCGCTCTTCACTGGAAAGCCGCAGCACTTCCGACACCATTGCCATCACGAGACCGTCGGCTCCGTTCTCAAAAATCCAATCGAGCTCTTTCCGCAGGGTCTTGAAATCAATTTCTCCGGATTCATGAAACGGAGTTTGAAAAACGGAAAGCACACCAGAAATTTCTTTATTCATAATAAACTGTTCATCTCATACTCGACACGCCGTATTTCTTCCGCAAGAGTATTTCCATGATTACGGACTCTCAGCCTTCCCGCCGCCAATTTGCAAAAACCGCGGGAGCCGCCGCCACCGCAGCCTTCGGGTTTCAATTTGTGCCATCTCATGTCTGGGGAGCCAATTCACGAATCCAGCTCGCCGGAATTGGATCAGGAGGAAAAGGAAAAGCCGACATTGGAGGATCTGTCGGGGTGGGAATGCATGTCGCGGCTCTTGTCGACATTGTCGATGCGAAGAAACTCGACATCTCAGGTGCCGGTAAAGACGCCAAGAAAATGAAGTCGCGCCTCAAGGCGATGGAACAAGCTCGATCAAAATATGGCGACGCAAAATTCTTCACAGACTACCGGGAAATGTTGGACTCCATGGGCGACAAAATCGATGCCGTGACCGTTTCGACACCCGACCATCATCACTTTCACGCGTCGATTCAGGCCATGAAAGCAGGCAAGCATGTCTATTGCCAGAAGCCCCTCACTCATAGCATCTGGGAAGCCCGGATGATGACGAAAGTCGCGGCCGAAACGGGTGTCAAAACCCAGATGGGAAATCAGGCTCACGCAAACAGCCACATGCGCCGTGTCGTCGAACTGGTTCGCTCCGGTTTGCTAGGTAAGGTCAAAGAAGTCCACGCCTGGACCAATCGACCCATCTGGCCCCAGGGATTTCAGACGCCACCGGAGGCGGACCCCGTTCCTCCCGGAATTGACTGGGAACAGTGGATCGGACCAGCCCCGCATGTCGACTACAGCGCAAAAATCGCCCCCTTCGCCTGGCGCGGATGGTGGGACTACGGGACGGGCGCTCTCGGCGATATGGCCTGCCACATCATGGACATGCCTTACTGGGCTCTCGAGCTCGGCTCTCCCACCAGCGTCAAAGCCAAGCAGGAAGGTGGCAGCGAATTGTCCGCTCCCATCAACTCCACCATCGTCTACGACTTTGCAGATAAAGACATCAAACTCCACTGGTACGACGGGCAGATCGGCGCAAAATTTGACCGCGACAACTGGAAACTCATTCCCGGCGAATTCAATCGTCCCGGACCGAAAATCCTTGAGGGTGTCGACTACAAAAAATATGGAAGTGTCATTATCGGAGAAAAAGGGAAACTGTTCTTTGATCGTTTCCGCGACACCTGGTATATCAAGCCGTCCAGCGCCGGAGATGGATTCGATTATCCCGAGCAATCTGTTCCCCGCGCCCGCGAGGACAACAACTACGCCGAGTGGCTCGATGCTATCGAAGGAAAAGTCGAGCGTGGGCAATCCGCTTTTGACTACGCCGGACCATTCACCGAGACCATTTTACTCGGCTGCCTCGCCCAGAGAAATCCCGGCGAAAAGCTGATCTGGAATGCGGAGAAGATGGAGATGAAGAACCGTCCCGATCTCGGGAAACTGATCAAACGCGACTACCGGGCGGGATGGGAAATTGAGGTGTAGGGTTCTTCCCTGTCATCAATTTGCTTTTGCCGCCTTTGGCACGATTCGCAGCTGATTATTCTCGATCTTGATCTCCTCCAGCATTTCAAAAGCCTTCATAATCTTCGGATTGGTCTGCGCATCTTTGAGAAGGTTTTCCTTTTTGAGTTCCTGAATAACTTCGAGAGGAAGAGTCGCTCCGTTCACCTCGAGGCCTTCGATAAAAAGGGATGGACGTCCGTTTTCCAGCTCCAGGGAAAATGCGGCTTGGCCGTTGATGTATTTTCCTTTGAGGGCCTCTCCGATAAAAGGAACTTCGACGCCCAGATCATCGAAAGGAATACTAACCTGCGCACTCAACTGATCGTCTTCGATTTTAGCTACCGCTTTTCCAGCCAGCATTTCGAAATCGCTGTGGTTATTCAGAATCGCGTTGAGATCATTGTCTGAAAGAATCAGCGGCCCGGGGTTTTCACCAGCTACCATGGAAGCTCGGAACGAATCAAATCGGGTCAGAGCCTCTTCGACCGCCTGAGGATCCGCTTCAGCTTGCACAATCTCAACAGGCTGATCTCCCAGATGGCTATCTACGAACTCAACCGCCTTGCCTTTCAGAAAGAAATAGCCCCCGACTACAATGCCCACGGCCACAAGAAGAATAACGAGGCAGCCAATTCCGCAACCTCCGAGAACTTTCCCTCCAGAACTTTTACCTTCGTTTACGTTGGGATACTGACTCATATCTGACTATCAGCCCATGAAAGTGAAAAATCCAGCGGCTACTCCGGTAATTCCAAACTCCAAAGTTTGTGGCCTGAAGTGATGAAAAGAGTCCGGCCCTTTTCTCCACCAAAAGTGCAATTGGTGATCATGTCTTCGGGAACTCCATAGAAGTTCTTCTTCCCCCCACCCTTCGGATCGATCACGTAGACTCCCGCCTTGAACTTCGTAGCGGTCTCAGCATCGGAAGCAAAATTCAGTCCGGCAGTGACATAAAGCAATCCATCAGGTCCGACACACATGCCGTCGGGTCCCCTCTCGTTCCCCCAGTCGAAGAGTTCTTTCCGGCTTGCGGCATCGACAACTCCATCTCCTTTTAAATCAAAGCGCCACAACTTACGATTTCCTCCCGGAGCGTCATTCCAGTTGTCCGCAACAAAGAGAAATTTCCCGTCGGATGAAACGGCAACACCATTCGGGCGCTGAACTTCGTGGGCCAGGACCTGCGACACTTTGCCATCCGGATCGATGCGGTAAACGCCTTCGACTTTTTTGCCATCAGCATCTTCAATCTGCATATTCCCTTTGTCGCCATATCGGGGATCGGTGAAGTATATGCGCCCCGCTGAATCGATGCAGAGATCATTGGGAGAATTGTATTTCTTTCCTCCAAAATCAGCTGTCAGCACCGTGATCGATCCGTCCCTTTCTGTTCGCGTCACCCGGAAATTCCCGCCTTCGCGACCACCCTCACAAGCGTGAAGACGACCATCTTTATCAAAAGTAAGGCCATTGGCCCGACCGGAAGGAGTCCGGTAAACGTGGAACGCCCCGCTTGGATCCCGCCTCATGATCCTGTTGTTTTCGATGTCCGTGAAATAGACATTCCCGTTCTCTGCATTCCAGGCTGGTCCTTCGGTAAAGGCAACCCGCCCTTCCATCTTCAATCCGGCGGCAGTTTCCTGAGCACCGGCCAAAATTCCGACAGAGGATAATAGTAATATAAGAGCAAGTTTCATATCTAATCGTTTTTCAAAGTCTTCGGAGTCAACACTTCAAGGAGCAGCCCACAAGACCAGTCCACCTCTCCCCAGTAATCCACCTTCAATTCAATACGGGCGACTCCGAGCGTGGGAAATTCATCTACTTCGCCATCTCCGGAAAGCAAATTCGCAAACTCATGCATCCCCGGGTTGTGTCCAAATATCATCGCCGTATCCGTCGATTCGTCGAACTGGTGCACAAGCCCCATCAATGTCCGTGGGTCAGCCAGGTAAAAATTGCGATTTGCGATAATATCCGGGCGGGAATACCCCAGCTGATCCGCCACGATCTCCGCAGTAGTCCTGGCCCGAAGGGCCGTGCTGGTATAGATCACATCGGGTTGAACTCCGCGTTGAGAAAGAGCAATCCCCATGTTGGGGGCATCTCTTTGCCCCCGATCATTCAAAGGTCTTTCGTGGTCACCGAGCCCCTGGTGACTCCAGCTGGATTTAGCATGTCGCGAAAGAATGAGATTTTTCATAAGAAGGAATGGGGAAACACTACGCCAAAGGCCAAGCTCATCGCAATTCCAAAATTGGAATCCTTGAGTCCCGGAAACCACTGGAAAAGAGCCACTCGACCAAAACTACGTATTTTCCAGCCGATGCAACGGCTTGACAGAGTTCCCGCTACTGTCGACCATTGGCAGTCAAACACACTTAACACGTAAACGGCATGCTTCGCTCAATCCTACTCAGCTTATCTATTCTTGTAATTTCCTCCAATCTGTTCGCCGATAACTGGGCGAACTGGCGGGGGCCCTATCACAACGGCTCCTCCCAGGCGAAAGGTCTTCCCGCAGAATTTTCCAAAGAGGACGCAAAGTGGAAAACCGACATTCCCGGCACAGGATCCGGAACACCCGTGGTCTGGGACGATGCGATCTTTCTTACCACTGCCGACGAAGCTCAGGAAGGTGTTGTCGCCATGCGAATCGATGCCAATACCGGCAAAGTTGTCTGGTCGGAAAAATTTGGCAAAGGCATCCGTCAGGATGACCGGAGCGACTACGCAGGTCCTGTCTCTTATACACATCT
>CAJXQE010000322.1 GCA_913058215.1 uncultured Verrucomicrobiales bacterium | reverse complement strand
CTCGTGGGCTCGGAGATGTGTATAAGAGACAGGTGGGGTGTCCCTTGGAATGGGCTGGCGATTATAATCGAGGGTTACAAATTTTTTCTGAGAATATTGATTGCTCTCAGACAGAGACTGCAGGCTCCGCAGGTGTTCTACAATACGTTCCGCCGACCTTCTGGCCCCTTCCTCGAACCCTCTCATCAGATCTTGTTGACCTGATCGTAGATTCACCAAATCCGCTCCCCTAACTTGATATCCACTCTGTTTGCATCTCGCAGAGATTCCAGTTGTTGCCGAAGATTCCGAACAACTTCATCCTTCGGTTTGGCGCTTTTGTCGAAAATCTCGGTTGTGGGAATATTGAAGCCGGGTTCAGTCCGTCCTGTCCAGTATATGTGGGCTTTCAACATCCTAGCACCCGGCACCACGCCTTCCCATTTGGCTGCAAGCTGACGGATCACGTTCTCTCGCTTCGTCTCGTCGGACAAAGTACGCTCGGATAGCCTGATTTCGATCTCAACGACCCCGTCCCGATACCTCAACGGGGCCGAGGAGCATCCAGCGCACATTCGAAAGAACTTCTCTTTGCGAGCGTAATCGGGATTGAAAGCTGCCAGTTCGGAGCGTTCTCGCTCCATTTCATCCAATTCTCTCATATAGGAATACAGTTCCAGTAATGAGCCATCTCGGCAACGGGACTCCCTGTCATAACGGGATTACCAACTGCAAGTTCCGTCTTGAGCGACACTTCCCGGATCTCCTAAGCTAAACCGGATCAGCGGAGGCTTCGGGAATTGATCCGAAAAGGGTATTAGGGAGTCTTCCAGAAATTCACGTTGCCAGCATTTTCAGTAAACTTTCCCATATACGTGAGTTAGAAAACTTTCCCAATTTCACTTGAGAAGTAGAAAAGCCGACATCTCCCTGAACTTCGTTTTTGTCCTTCTGGTTGGGGTAAGCCCTCTGATGGGTTGTCTTTCAACTTTTCTGGATTGCTCGGAATGTTGGGAAAAGGGAAACCGATTCTGATTGTTGCGCAAATCGACGTTGCGTCATGCCGAGGTTTTAGACAGCCGGAGGCCAGGCTGATACACAGTGCATTAGACTCCGCATTCCGTTTCCATTTCCGGGTTCATCTTCCTGACTTCTTTTTGATTCAACTAAATCTCCGCTCTTTCACCAAAGCTATCGCCTCGGTATCTCTATTTATGAGTCCAAACGGATGCAGTTTGGGGGCGATCTTCACCTTGGATTTGTCGTAGCATTTGTAGAGGCGATTATGGAACCAACGGGGCATGATGTCGTTTTGGATGAAGCTTCCGACGACGTCCAGCTTGGAGAAGGGCGGACGGACGATGATTCGAAGGTCCTTCTCCGCGATTTAAATTTTTGAATTTCTGCCTGGGTGGATGAAATAGGAGTTCCGCCCCTCTACCCGAGGCCCTCAAGATTGAATTACGGGACGTCATTTACCGTGTGATGGGAGAGGGAAACACAGCGCCTTCGAATCTATGGAGATAAGCTAAGGAATCCGAATCATTCCTCCGCCAACCTGCTCCCGAAAGTTCCACTCCTGCACAGAAATCATGAGTCCGGCTCATATCATTGACTCGTCCGAAAATCGGAAAATCGCCCAGTTTTCCGGTTCAATGTCACGCCAGATTCACTCTCGCAATGCCTAATGTAATGACATCTCCTTCTATCCTCAGAATTCCTTTTTCCTATGGAGAAATCGGCATATTCCAGACTGCGAACAATTCGGGAGTATCTGTCCAATCATGGATATCCTGGGCTATTCCTCGATGGACAATTTGAAGGGTTGAGGAATTGAAACTGATACGAAAATCGTCGATCAAAAACACGAGATCCGTTACTCGACCCGTTACTATCGACAACTCGATGAGATCCGAGGATTGATTGCCACTGATCAATTCCTTTTTAAGGAGAGAGAATTTCTTAAACCACTTGGCAGCCCGAAGTCGGATCTCCAATTCATGGGTGGCCTGAAAGCGGTCTCCTCCATGGGGAGGGGAAAGAAGAATTGAGAAATGAAAGTTTTGTTGGGGATTCCGAACACGGACTCTGAAATCTCCAAGCTCCTCACAACTCTCGTCGTTGCAGCTTACAAGCCTGAGTAATCCATCCTCAGATTTATGAAATATCGCCTCTTGATCGAATTGCTTTCCGAGAGTTCGCCCAACTTCGATGGAACAAGCGACTGCCCAGCCAGGTTCACCATGGCTGCCATCTTCTGAAGTCCCAACGATGCGGGTTCTTGGAATCGATTTAGCATCGAGAAAACTTTGGAGTTCAATATCCCGCTGACGATTTTCAAGCAGACTGGATGTTTCCCCCCGGGGATTCCAGGCGGTGATGATGCAGAAGGAACTGGGAAGTTGATCAGGTATTGCCTGGAAAGGGGCGTTTTTGTATTCAGGATTCATTTCATCTATCACCGTTTCGGCTGTTCAGCGCTTTTGTTATTTATAGAGACTGGATTTCATCACGGCTCCCCGTTTCTCGCAGGAGACTATATGTAGCGCAGGATCGTGAAAATATGCGGCATGTTTCTCGAAAAAGAAAAAGCATAATCTGTCATACGAGATGCGGTCAAAATTTCCAAACAGGCAGCTGGGGATGGAAGCTCTCCATCAGGATTTCCACCCTCTACTTCGCACACGCACCGCTCCAACCCATCCCAAACGGATCGAATAGACTCCCGTTTCCGGGGATCAGGTCAGTGCACGCAACCGGGTGATGATAAAGTTCTCACAAAAAATGGCCTGGAAATCATATCATGGGGTTGCAGTGCGGTTGAGATTGCTCAACTATGTAGTCATAGTAAGAGGAGCCCGCGCAGATGGTGTGGCCTGCTCAAACCGACGAATCCCTTTACATTCCCACCATGAGTTACGAGAGCCCTTTTCAAGCGTTCCATTCGAAACTGGTTCGGCTTCGGTCAGTAGGTACCTGCCTTCGAGAGAAGGATCTTCAACGGTGGCGATCTGTTCGGAGGAAGATCATCGGGGGGAAAGAGTTGTCGGATGAGGATCTCAGGTGGTTCGATGGTGGAGTCGAGGAAGCAAGGGGCAACGAAGGGACGGCTGCGCTGAGTCTCTATAAGCCGTCTTCCTACGGTGCATATCCGATCACTATCATGAATTTGGGGCCGCTTTTCTGGGTGAACGATTTGGAGTGCGGGGATTGCCAAATTTATTTTGCCTCACGATCCGAGGCTGAAGATTGGGCTCGATGGAATTGGGATTACCTCACCACGGATGATGACGATGACTCGCTTTGGGAGAATGAATAGGGCCATCCCTCAACTGCGGAGGCCAAAGGTTGATTAGTCGACGATGAGCCCTGCAATCCGGTAGATTCGGCACAGTCCTGCTCGATCAGAATGGAAGAGTTATTTCCCCTTCAAGGTCTGCACTGCTCTATTTGCCCACTCCCTATCGCTCTCGTTGGGTAACCTCCGAGGCAACTTGCGGGAGAACAGATGGGTCTTGGAATTGTTGCTGGATTTGTTGGGCCGATCTTCCATGGGAGTCTGGGGGTGTTGGGTTTCCGACTGACTCTTGTGAAACTGCTTTTGTACCTTATTCAGTTTCAATTATGTCTTTCCGTGGGCTGGCTCAGGATGGGGGCTGATTGGAATTTGCTTTTTCAAGGATTTTTACCGGGACGCCGAATGGAGGCTCTGGCGGATTTCTTATTCCCTCTTCAATTGTTCGACGTAGGAACTCGTTTTGTTCTCGTTCCATCCGTATTATTTCCGCCTATGATTCAGTGACAACGAGGGCGATCTTAGAACGAGGGTGAGGTCGAAATGGTGGATTCCTGTTGGGGATATGACATACCGAAAGTCCTTGTTTCCGGAACCGGAGCCTCTTCCGGAAGGTCCGATTTCAGAATCAGCTATCGAGGAGGATTGGGATACATACCCGCCCTATGATCCGCCCGTCTTTGTTGGCCACTACTGTGCCCCTCCCAGCGAACCTCGCCCGATTGGTAATGTAATTTGTCTCGACTACTCTGTCGCAAAGGGTGGGTTTCTTACTGCTTATCGGTGGAGCCCTGGAAAGACGATCTCAGCTAATAACTTTGTTACCGTAAAGTCGGAGGTTGCCACAGGACCACAAAATAGCTCAGTATGACATATCAAGGATTGAAAATGTGCATTGCATTGTTAGTGTCGAGGTAAGGAGAACCAGGGGAAACTATTATGGTCAAACACACCAACACTGACACCACCGTCGCCCTTCTGGCCGAATTGCGGCTGCTCGTAGCTGCCCTAGGCGAGCAGGTGTCCCCTCCTTGGTGGAACACCTCCTTCTTCGCTTCCTCATCCGAAAGCTTCCTCAAATTCAATTTTCCACGAACCTCGATCTCCGCATCAGTCGCATCAGTCCAAGAAGCTGCCCGGAAGTCGCATGATCAAGCAGTCGGAGCTGTCGGATCCTACCATTTGTTTCGGTTCCCTGCTGTGACCGGGGAGCAGATCCATCACACCTTGTTGCGATGCGGGGATGACTGGTCGGAAACTGTTTCCTCGTTGGAGTCGGGACTGAATCGATTACGCATTATTGCTGGTGACCCCGAAGATGCGCCTGCTACTCCGGGAGCAATCGATTGCGGCGCGCTGCATTTGGCTCAGAAGGAGTCGATCGTTTCGATTGCGGCAGCCTATCTCGTGGCATTTGAGAACGGAGTGAAGTGTTTTCCA
Source organism: uncultured Verrucomicrobiales bacterium (assembly GCA_913058215.1). GTDB lineage: Bacteria > Verrucomicrobiota > Verrucomicrobiia > Verrucomicrobiales > DEV007 > Arctic95D-9. Next base: position 4,186 of record CAJXQE010000322.1, on the reverse strand, counting down.
TATTTCCAGATATCAGCCTGAATGCTTCCTGACCGCTACACTATTGAATTATGTCAGGCACAGGGAATTATTCCCGAGACCTTGGAGTTGTTCCGGTACTGGCAGGTGGGCATGTCAGGCAGTGAGCTTCGAGATCTTGCCTTGGAGAAAGATGTCTTGGGCAAGGCAACTGAGCGCCGGGTTAGTAATGTCGTGAAGGAAGGGTTCGCAAATCGCTTTTTGGCTCCCGACGTGGTTGTTTCTTCTCCACTGATTAAAAGGCTTGTCGAAGGGGACGTCGATACCGGATTTTTAAGGGAGGTCTTTCTTATTCACACATTTCGAAGGAACTTAATTCTTAGAGATTTCCTTAGCGAAATCTACTGGCCTGATTTCTCTGCGGGGCAGGACTATGTTGATCGTGATGATGTGTTTCGCCTCATCGATCGGGCGACTGTCTCTGGCATCATCCCGAAACGATGGTCGGAGAAAACCCGGGAACGCGTTGGCGGCTACGTCCTCGGCACGGCCCATGATTTTCGTCTTCTCGGTAAGCCGGAAGGAAGGAGTGGAAAACGTCGCATTGAAGTTTTTCATCCTAAAGAGGAGACGCTGCTCTACCTCGCTTACGACCTTCATTTTTCTGATTTGTCCGAGAGCCAGATTCTGGATCACCCGGACTGGCAAGCCCTGGGCTACAGCCCTGAGGATGTCCGTCCTGTTCTCGATCAGTTGATGCGATCAGGACACCTCATTTACCAGGACGCCGGAGACCTTGTCCGCGTTGACTGGAAATACCAAACCCGAGAAGAACTCACCGATGCCATCCTTGGATCAGACCATTGAAGAGCTGCGACAGCACCTCAAATCAGGCCGTAGCGCCATGGATAGCACCGGGCACGATCCGGTCTACTACCTCGTTTATTCGCCTGATAGCATTCTCGAAATGCGGGCGAGGCAGAAGATCCTGGTCAACAAGCTCAAGAACGACGGCTACGACGTCCATATCCTTTCGATGGCCGACACGATTCAGTCCCTCCTCGACGCGTCTCCCGAGTATGCCGAAATGCTTGCGGTTGAAAATGACCCCGACATTTCCGTCGATGACATTAATGACTCCGTCTGCCAAGTGATCGCCAATGCTTCTCCGGGTAAAGAAATCCGTATAGACGCTCCCATCGTGCAGAGATTCCTGAAGGCCATTGAAGGTGCGTCCGCCGAGCCAAAAGGGCTGCTTCTTATCACTGACCTTGAAGCACTTCATCCCTACCTCAAAATCGGGGGAATTGAAAACACCCTCGTCAACAAGTTCAAAGTCCCTACCGTCGTTCTTTACCCCGGGGAGAAAACGGGGAGCTATTCTTTAAAATTTCTCGGCGTCCATGTGACCGACGGGAACTACCGGTCGATCCATCTCGGAGGCTGAACCACCACCTGACTTTTCTGCATGAGTAAACTGATTAAGGATATTTTCGACAACCAGATCAATCGACGGATTGAGCAGGTCATCACCTTCGGTAGCGACGAACCCGACCAATTGGAGTCTGAGATTCGGGAATATTGGGTCACCGAGAGTCTCGAATCGGAATACGAGAAGCTACTCGACCGTATCGATGAGGCCATGAAGGAGGGTGGCAATCACGATTGCTGTGTTTGGTTGTCCGGTTTCTATGGCTCGGGTAAGAGTTCCTTCGGCAAGTATCTCGGCTTCAGTCTGGACCCCAGCAGAACAATTGGTGACCGGCATTTCCGTGAACTATTCACAAGCCAGTTTGAGCACGCAGCCATCCGCCAGCGTTTCAATACGGTCGCCAACAATCACGAAGCGACCGTCGTGATGCTCGACCTCTCCAACGAGGCCCGGGCTGCTTCCAGCGCCACCTCGATCAACAACCTCGTGTTCGATCGCGTTGCCTCCTGGGCGGGTTATGCCCCCGAGGTGAAGGTGGCTGAGCTGGAATTCCTTCTGGAGAAAGAAGGCAAATACGACGCATTCAAGAAACGGGTCGAAGAGGAAAAGGGCCGTCCCTGGGCCGATATCCAGAGCAACAAGATGCTGGCAAAGTCCGTCGCTTCCAAGCTCGCCCCCGAGTTCTTTCCTGAGATCTGGGAATCCTCGGCAGACTTTAACGAGATCACGGTCGAGTCCACCGAGACGATCCGCGATCAGATAGAGAAGATGCTCGATCTCATCGAGCGCCGCACCGGATCACGGAAGGTGATCTTCGTGATCGACGAACTGGGTCACTATCTACGGGACAATACCCCACTCATCAATCCCTGTGATGGCTTCGCCAAGGCGATCAAAGAGCTGGGCAAAGGCAAGGCCTGGGTTATAGCTACGGCCCAGCAGACCCTCGGTAAAGACGGACCGTTTTTCCCTCTCCGTGCCCGGTTCCCCATCGACGTCGATCTCAAGCCTAGCGACATTCGGGAGATCACCTATCGACGGCTTCTCAAGAAGTCCGACTCCGGCAAAGCGGCGTTGGAGACGCGCTTCGCCGACCGCCAGCAATCGCTTCGGCACGCTACCAAGCTCACTGACGCGAGGGCCTTCCAGGGGGACGAATTATCGAAGGAAGACTTCGTGAATTTCTATCCACTCCTCCCGCACCAGTTCGATCTCATCATCGCGCTGCTCGGCACTCTCGCACGGACGACGGGTGGCGTAGGACTCCGGCCAGCCCTGAAATTCACGCAGGACATGCTTGTTACGCAGGATCCAGCCCGGCCCAAGCGACTCCTCGCCGACGAATCCCTGGGCGAGCTGGTAACCACCGCCGACATCTACGACAATCTTGCCAAGGATCTCGAACCGATCCGTAAAGATGTCGTCAACATCGTTCAGAAAGTGATCTCCACCTACGGAGCCGACTCGTGGGAGGCCCGGATTGCCAAGTCGATCGCGATCCTGCAGCAGTTGGAAGGATTCCCTACCACAATCGAGAACCTGGCCGCACTGCTTTATCCCAGCATCGATTCCGAGCCAGTCACTGCCGAGATTGAGGCCGCCGTCGAGAAACTACGGTTCGATGCTATGGTGCCGATTGGAGAAGTCGAAGGACGACTGCGTTTTCTCAGCGAGAAAGTCAGTCAGATCCGACTGGAACGGGACAAAATTCAGCCCCGCACCAGCGAGCGAGACCGCATCCGCAATTTAGTTCTGGAGGAGATCTTCGAGCAGCGTCCTGCCTTCATGTTGCAGGGAGTCCGAAAGGTCGAGGCGGGTGTGGGCCTACTCATGCCGGACGGCCGTGGGTCTTCCCTGGTGGGAGACAAAGCCGAGATCCAGTATCTCATCAAATTTGTCGATCCTTCCCAGATAGATGCCGAGAAGAAAATTCTCACCACCGAATCCACTACCGCCGCGAACCAGAACAAGGCCTACGTCGTCGCCGGGCTCGATCCTGCGATTGACGATCTGGCCGTCGATATTCATCGGTGCCAGGAGATTGCCCGACGGAATCGCAACGAGGCGGACAAGGAAATTAGGGACTACGTCAAAAGTGAATCTGATCTCGCGATTCAACAGGGGATCCGACTTAAGGAGAAACTTCAGCAGGCCCTTCAAGATGGGTGGCTCATTTTTCGTGGGCAACCTGAAGCCGTCTCGAATCTCGGTTCCACTCCCACCGATGCCTTTCGCAAGCGGCTGGAGAAAGTTGCTGAAGCTGTCTTTGATAAATACCGCGAAGCCGCCGGGCAGGTTGGTGGTGGGATCGCTGAGAAACTGCTCCTTACCAAAGACCTTTCTCAGATTGCTAGCGCCGACGATCCGCTCGACCTTGTGAAACGGCAGGGAGCCAAGACTGAGATCAACACCGGGAAGTCCGCCCTTATTTCCATCCTCGACTATCTCGACAAACATGGACAAGTCGATGGAAAGCGCCTCCTCGACGTGTTCGGCAGCGCTCCTTATGGTTGGACCAAAGACGCCACCCGGTATTTGGTGGCTGCGCTTTTGATCGCAGGAAAGGTCAAACTCAAGGTCGGTGGTGCCACCACCACGGTCGCCGGCGACACCGCCCTCGCTGGGCTCAAGGCCAACCAGGTTTTCACTAAGACGACCCTGTTTCCGAATACCGAGGAAATCCCGAAGGAGCATCTTTCCAAATCGGCTGAGCGTCTCGTCGAACTCACCGGAGAAACCGTGACGCCTCTTCCCAAGAGCTGTCTCTTATACACATCTCCGAGCCCACGAGACCGA
>CAJXQE010000321.1 GCA_913058215.1 uncultured Verrucomicrobiales bacterium | reverse complement strand
CGGCAGCGTCAGATGTGTATAAGAGACAGGTCCAAGAACCACTGCCGCCACCACAATGGCCGGCCCGAAGGATTGAAAAAACTTTTTCACAGGGAAAGGCAAACAGAAGCAGCCGACTTCCGCCAGAGAATTTTATGGCGCATATCACCAAACGCTTGTCGTCGTCCCAACTTTCCGTTACATCCTTCGGTAGCAAATGGTATCAATTACAATACGCGGACTCGTCAAAAGATTCGAAAATGTCACCGCCCTCAACGAGGTCGATCTCGACATTAAAGCGGGTGAACTCTTTTTTCTTCTCGGACCCAGTGGTTGCGGAAAGACCACTCTGCTCCGATCCATTGCCGGATTTCACATTCCTGAAGAAGGAACGATCCGTTTCGACGACCAGCTTGTGACTGACGTTCCCCCGCACAAACGGGAAACTGCGATGATGTTTCAGAGCTACGCCCTTTGGCCGCATCTGAATGTTTACAAGAATGTGGCCTTCGGTCTAGAGGAACGAAAAGTCCCCAAAGCGGAAATTAAACAGCGCGTCGATGAGGCTCTGGAAATGGTGAAAATGGGAGGTCTCGGGACCCGGAAGATCAATCAGCTATCCGGAGGCCAACAACAGCGAGTCGCTCTGGCCCGTTCGCTCGTGGTGAGGCCCCGCTGCCTCATGCTCGACGAACCGCTTTCCAATCTTGATGCCAAGCTGCGCATTGAGATGCGAACCGAGATCCGCCGCATCTGCAAGGAGTTCGGCTTAACCGCTATCTATGTGACGCACGATCAGAAAGAGGCACTCAGTATTGCCGACCGCATGGCGATCCTGGACGCGGGAAACATTGCCCAGATCGGTGCGCCTGAAGAAATTTATCGCAATCCCCACAGCGCCCTGGTCGCCGGTTTTATTGGCGAAACCAATCTCATTGACGGAGAAGTCGATTCCGAAAAGAGCGGCGGTCACTATCAGGTAAAGACCCGAATCGGATCTTTTGACGGAAGAGTTGGCAATCCAGACTGGGAACCGCAAAGCAACACTCCTGTTCAACTTTCCATCCGCCCCGAGTGCCTCAGTCTTCTCGCCGAAAAACCAATAGCCAACGGTTTCGAGGGCATCATCGACGAAACGGTCTACCTCGGTGAAACCGCACAGTACACGCTGAAAACAGCAAGTGGGGATATCCGCATCTCCGAGTTGAATCCAAGGAGGGTCGTCCGTGACACCGAGAAAAAATACTACGCCAGCGCGGACGCAGAAGACATCGTGATCGTACCCGGAAAAGGCTCAAAGGAATGATTCTTCGAATTTCCATCGTTCTAGGTCTGCTTGTCGCCATTGTCGCGGCGCCTTTTCTACTGCGACCAAAGGAAAAGGCCGACCGCCTCCTCATTGGTGGAACCGAGCGTGTGGTTATCATCACCCCGCACAATGAGTCAATTCAGACGGAGTTTGGCCGTGGTTTCAAACACCACATGAAGCAAAAATATGACCGCGAAGTCTACATCGACTGGCGCGTCCCCGGAGGCACATCCGAAATCGCCCGCTTTTTGAAATCGGAATACACAATCCGTTTTGAACAACTCTGGGAAAACAAAACCGGCTTGCCTTTTAAAGAGGTCCGCGATGCTTTTTCAAATCGAAAAGTCCAGCCACTCGACGAAGCGGCCCAACAGTCCTGGATCGATGACCCTACCCTCTTGAATCGTGAAGACAGCGAGATCCGACAAAGGGCAGCTCGCACCATGTTTCTGTCTTCCGATATCGGAGTCGGAATCGATATGTTCTTCGGCGGAGGCGCTTATGATTTCACTCGTCAGGCACAAGCCGGGAATCTGGTTGGGGAAGACGCCAGCGGAAAATTTGGCCCTGCTGCCCTCAATCGCGAACATCCGGATTGGTTCTCCGACGAAATCATGCCGGAGATGGTCAGTGGAGAGCCCTTTCGAGATCCGGAGTTTCGATGGGTGGGCACCGTCCTTTCAAGCTTTGGAATTACCTACAACACAGATGTTCTGAAGCGACTCGGGATCAAGAAGGATCTCACGCAATGGGAAGACCTCGTCGATCCCCGCCTCGCCGGGCAAATCGCTCTGGCTGATCCGACAAAGTCAGGCTCAACCACCAAGGCTCTGGAAATGTTGATCCAGGAACAGATCCTGAAAACAATTCGTGAAAACCCTGAACTGCCCGAAGACAAAGCCGTCCGAAAAGGATGGGATCGGGCTTTGCTGATGCTCTTGAAAATCAGTTCCAACGCGCGCTATTTCACCGACTCCGCCACCAAGGTACCTCACGACGTTGCCCAGGGGGACGCAGCTGCCGGCATGTCGATCGACTTTTATGGGCGCACCTACAACGAGCTGCACAAACACGAAGATGGAAGTTCGAGAGTTCAATTCGTGATGCCCCGGGGCGGGACCAGCATCGGAGCGGATCCAATCGGGATGTTGCGGGGAGCTCCGAACCCGGAACTGACCCACAAGTTTATCGAATTCGTTCTCTCATCTGAAGGCCAGCGCCTCTGGAATTACCGCCCGGGAAGCAAAGGTGGACCAGCCCGGTTCGCCCTTCGTCGGCCTCCTATTCGCAGGGATTTTTACACGGCGGAGAACGAAGCCAACATGACAGATCCGGATGTGAACCCTTACGAGATTGCAAAAGACTTCACTTATCACGGAGAATGGACGGGAGCCCTGTTCACTCCTCTCCGATTTATCATTCGCTGCGCCTGCGTCGAGACTCATGAAGAGCAACGGAAAGCATGGGAAGCACTGATCGAAGCAGGAATGCCTGCCGACGCTCTCGCCGAGTTTGAAGATTTGGAAATGATGTCTTACGACCGGGTGCTGAGCGACATCGCCCCGGTTCTAAACGCCAAAGACAAAGTCGCCGAGGTTGAACTGGCCCGGGAGTTAGCCGGAGTGTTTCGGGACAAATACAAGCGGGTAAGGAAGATGGCGAGAGCTCACAGTCCCTAGCGAATCCGGGGACACTTTCGTCTTTCATTACGGACACTCGAAAAATTGATCCTGCCTTAGGCTGTTCGCTTCGTTTTCTTTCCCGTCCAGATTCCGAGGAGAAAAATCCCAAAAATCAGGACCGATAGAATCAATGTGGAAAGCAAATCAGCAGGAGTGAAGAAAGTTGCAACGAGGAAGGACAGCAGTGCTCCTGCTAACACTCTCGCAGCCTTTTTCTTTTTCACGAAAAATAGAATTGCGGCAATGCCAATCAAGCAGAGGACAATCACTTCCAGAAATCCGGGTGTCATAGCAAGGAATAGAATCTTCATGGTAAAGGAAACGAAGTCTCGATATCGTTTCCGAGCAAGAATTCATCTGCGTAGCCTGATCAAGGAATTCGGAATCCAGGGCCCGCGCCAGCCGTGGCCAAATTATGTAGATCTTTCTTTGGGCCCGGCAAAAGCTGCCCTATCTTCTTCTTTTTATCCTTTGCGGCCTGGCATCAAGAAGCGCTTTCACTCTGTCCAATTTTGAAGGAGCTGTAAGAGAACTTCCTGTGATATTCAGCACTTGCTTTCCGTTCTTATTTTTCTTCGCTTTTGCATCAATCAGAAATCCAGTCACCGACCCGGGAGGCTTATCATTGAGAAAAAATCCCCCTCCTTTGGTAATCGCCCCGGTAATGTTCGCTTTACCTCCTGTAAGCCGAAAATAGTTAACTTTGAACTTACTGCTCCCTTTGCTCGCATTCAGCCGAATCGAATCTGAAACAGTACCGTCATTCTGAGTCGAAAAGAAAACTTTCCCCAGCTTGGTACCTTTCAACCTCAGTTTCAAATTCTGTCCTGCACCATTCAAATTGTAGATATTATTCCCTTTGTGAGTGGCTGAATTGCCTTTGGAGCCGATCCGGTTGTCAGCTTGGTAAGTGGGCGGGGTCACCTCATAGCGTGCGATACCAAATTTCTGATCGCTACCGATATCGACATTTCCTCCTACGAGAACTTTTCCATCGCTCTGAATCAACAAACTCTTCCCGGTATCCTGTCCGCCATTAAATTCCGTTAATACCTTCCCATCCCCATCGAAAGACGTATCGAGGCTGCCATCAGTATTGTAGCGGGCCAGTCCAAACTGGCTGTTGCTTACTTCGACTGAAGAACCGGACACCAGGATTTTCCCATCCGCTTGAACACCGACTGCCTTACCCTCGTCAGATTTCCCGGCAAAATCTGTGGTCACCAGCCCATCAGAATCGAAACTTGTATCAAGGCTGCCATCAGGGTTGTAACGTCCGACCAAAAAATCAATACCTCGAGTGCCCGCCACTACAATCTTTCCATCGGACTGCAAAACGACGTCATTTGGTCCATCAATTGATGAACTTCCCAATCCAGACGGAAGTGTGGTAGACACCTTTCCACCTGAGCCAAAGCTGGTGTCCAGACTACCGTTGCTAAGATAGCGGGCAAGACCCATTCCGAAATTGGTTGATCCGCCGGGATCAAGATCGGTTCGTCCAGCCACCACAATTTTTCCATCAACTTGGAGAACTACACAAGTCGCCACATCGCGTTGACTGGCAAAGTCCGTTTTCACAATCCCACCTGTACCAAAACTGGAATCGAGGCTGCCATCAGTATTGTAACGAACCAGTGAGTAATCTTCGTTCAATCCAACATTAAACCCCACGAGAATGATTTTTCCATCTGACTGAAGAGCCATATCGTTGGCACCATCGTCTCCATTGCCCCCGTTCACGTCAGTATTCACTATTCCGTCTCCTCCCCCAAACCCGGTGTCCAAACTGCCATCACCGTTGTATCGCACCAAAGCGAAATCATCATCCGAGGAAGTGATGCCAGCTTTCCCCGCTGCTAGTATTTTTCCGTCGGGCTGAACGAGAACCTTAAAAATGAATTCAAAAGAAGCACCGACGTTTGTCGTAAGCTTCCCATCGGAATCGAAACTGGTATCGAGGCTCCCGTCGGCAAGATACCGGGCGAGTGCAAATTCCTGATTAGTCCTACCTCCTGCGATAATCTTTCCATCCGCCTGCAAAGCTAGACTTAGCAACTCATCCGTATTAGCAGAGAGATTGCTTATGACCCGCCCATCGGAGTCGAAGCTTGTATCTAAATCCCCGTCCGCCGCCTGAGCGGAAACGATGGGTAATATTGCAGCTACGAATAAAAAAATCGTTTTTGACAATAGTCTCATGGCGCTTTCTCAATGGGTTCACATATGAAAATCCCCGCCCTGATCTCTGTCTCTACATCTGAACACAACAACCAAAACGGACTCAATCTCCTGCATTTAAGCAACTTACAGATCACGCGTCAACTCTAGTCTGCGGAAAATATTACTCACCTTCCTACGAACCACCGTAGTAGAAACAAATACACTTTCGACTTAGCTCAAAAAGTTTCCAATGCGGTGACAGCCGAAACTCCAACGAGCCCAGCAAATTCTACACGGGAAATTTCTCCTCCACCATTTTCTCCAGCGCATCAACCCATGCCGCATGATCATTCATACAGGGGACGAGCACAAGATCATCGCCACCGGCTTTAATGAAGTCCTCTTTGCCACGCATCCCGATTTCCTCGAGTGTTTCCAGGCAGTCAGCAACAAAAGCGGGACACATCACCAGCAGTCTCTTCACGCCCTGTTTCGGCAGTTCTTCGAGCACCTTGTCGGTGTATGGCTGAATCCATGGATCGCGTCCCAACCGTGACTGAAAGGCCACTGAATACTTCTCCTCTGGAATACCTGCCATTTTGACGAATTCAGCGACAGTCTTGTAACATTGAGCGCGGTAACAAAACTCATGAGCAGGATGACAACCTTCACAACAGTCGGGTGTAGCAAGGCAATGCTCGCCAGTCGGATCGGACTTCCGCAAATGTCGCTCCGGCAATCCATGGAAACTGAAGAGCAAGTGATCGAAATCTTCCTTAAAATAATCAGAAGAAGCGTCGACCAGCGCGGACAAATACTCAGGATGATCAAAAAAGGCCGGGACCATCGACATTGAAATTTCCGGCGCGTCGCGTTTCAGAACCTTCTCCACTTCGACGGCAGCGCTCTCGTAACTCGACATGGCATAATGCGGGAAAAGCGGCACGACGACCAGTTCATCCACGCCCTGCTCCTTGAGTCGAGCAACAGCGTCATCAATCGATGGATTCTGATACCGCATCGCCAACTCGACCGGCATCCCCATCTTCTCAGCGAGTAATTTTTGCTGCCGTCGACTGATCTCTACGAGCGGCGAACCTTCTTCCCACCAAATCTCCTTGTAGGCTTTAGCCGATTCTTTGGGGCGCGTAGGCAGGATCAGGCAATTCACCAGAAACCAGCGAACCAGAAACGGGGAATCGATGACCCGCTCATCCATCAGGAATTGGCGCAGGTATTTCCTGACATCACCAACAGAAGTGGAATCAGGTGATCCCAGGTTCACTAAAAGGGTTCCTCTCTTACTCATACTGAAATATTTTTGGCGGTCTACCTGAAATGCTTACGTTTCATTCGCGCGGAAATACGCATCCATTTTTCGGGCTGCGCTGTCTCCGGAATCGATCGAGTCGCCCAGTGAAATTCCATCACGGCAATGCCCGGCGATGCAGAGTCCCGGCAATCTTGATTCTGCGTCTTTCATTAGATTCCGATAGACACCATATCCCACATTGTACTGGGGAATTGCCCGCTTGTGGGACTTGGTGTGTTGATAGACCGGCTCCCCACTGATCCCGTATAGATCGCGAAGGTCTTTCCAGGTAAATTCACAGAGTTCCTCATGACTTTTGCCAGCCAACTCCGCTTGTCGGGTTCCGCCCACATAGGTCGTCAAAGTGACATGCCCTTCCGGAGCACGATTCTCGAAAAGTGATGAAGTGAAAATGGTTCCCAGCGTATTCCGTCTTTCAACCGCAGGAACCAGCGCGCCGAAGCCATTGAGTGGATGGGCCACATCCTCGCGACGAAATCCGAGAGCCACACTCGCGACCGGAGGATACTCGATCGTTTTCAATGCGCTGAGATCCATGTCCCCTGCTCCACCAATATTCAGTTCAGCGATACGAAAGGCTGGCAACGCAAGAATGACGGCATCGAAACTATGCACAGCACTGCTGATATACCATCTGCCATCGGAGAAGCGGATCTGCTCCACCTCCCGGTTCAGTCGAATGACATCACCAAGATACTCAGCCATCGCATCGGGCAAAACCTGGACGCCCTCATCGAAACTTAATTTGGGGGCATTCTGCCTCGACACCTCGCCGGATTTCCTCCGATCTTTGGCCCCTCTGATTTGCCCTTGAATCAGTGAACCATATTTTTGCTCCAACTCATAGACCTTCGGAAATGCTTCTTTCACGGACAACTCTTCCGGGTCGCCCGCATAGATTCCGCCGACAACAGGGTTGATCGCGTAATCGAGAAACTCCTGCCCCAGTCGACGACGCACAAAATCGGCGAGACTTTCGTCCTCTTTGTCACCCCTTCGAACAAAGGACTCCCTCATGAGGCGCATCTTCGCGCTTTTTGAAAAGAAGGACGAAAACATTACCGAGATTGGCGAAGACGGGACTTCGACAGGCTTGCCATTTTTGATAATGAACTTTTTGTCAGCGGCCGGATTAGAATAGCGCTTTTTCTCCTCCAGCCCCAATTCGGCAATCATCTCCCCGATCACCGGAGACGTCTCCATAATCGTGTTCGGTCCCTCCTCGACTAGATAGCCGCCTTCGCGGACGCTATGGATGACCCCGCCGACACGATCTGCCGACTCGAAAAGAGTCGTTTCGATGCCGAGCTTTTTCAGCCGAAATGCAGCGGACAATCCCGTAATACCGCCGCCAATGACAGCGACGCGGCTCATAGAATGCACTCCCCGAATTTTCCGGAACTAACTACCTGACTACTCATGAGTAATTTTTGATCGTGGTAACGACGCTTTGAATACAATCGATTTGAGACTCAGGAGTCACCCCGTGTCCCAGATTAAAAACGTGACCATTTAAGCCCTTCATCTCATCCAGTATACGCTGCGTTTCCGCTGCGGCGACTTCCGGATTCGTGCGGAGAAAAATGGGATCAAGATTTCCCTGAACTCCGACATGATCGGGAAGGGATTTTCTAAATTCAGCGAGATTCATCGTCCAGTCGAGACTGAGTAGATTGGCTCCTGTTTTGATCAATTCTTCACGACTCCCGGCAGCTGCACCTTTCGAAAACACGATCACCGGCGTGTCCCCCTTTAATTCTTGTATGATCTGGCGAATCCATTTCCCGGAAGCCTCTTCAAATGCTTCCGGAGCAAGAACACCGCCTTGTGTATCGAAAATCTGAACCGCATCAATGCTTCCAGTGTCGATCTGCATTTGCAGATACTCAGTGACACAGCCGGTGATCTTCTCCATCAGACGATGGAACACCTGTGGCTGTGTGTAGAACAGAGATTTGGCGGCGTTGAATTCCCGGGCACTGCCGCCTTCCATCATATAATTCGCCAGCGTCCAGGGCGCTCCGGAAAAACCGATCAAAGCGGTCTTTTCCCCAAGCTCGGATCGAATCATCGGAAGTGCTTCCGCAACATAATTGAGCTTTTCGCGAATGGCGTCGGTTTCGAGCCGCTCAACATCCGCTTCCGTCTCGATTTTGAAATCCATTTTGATGCCGCCCTTGTCAGCAAACCCGTAGGGCTGCCCCATCGCTTCGGATATCACGAGAATATCGCTGAACAGGATAGCCGCATCCATATCAAAACGGCGAATCGGCTGGAGCGTCACCTCCGTAGCGAGTTCCGGAGTCTGCACGATCTCGACAAAAGAGTGCTTCTCTTTGACTGCGAGATATTCGGGAAGAGATCTGCCGGCCTGACGCATCATCCAAACAGGAGGACCTGTCTCTTATACACATCTGACGCTGCCGACGAAGAGGATAGTG
>CAJXQE010000320.1 GCA_913058215.1 uncultured Verrucomicrobiales bacterium | reverse complement strand
CGAGATCAGCCTCGGTCTCGTGGGCTCGGAGATGTGTATAAGAGACAGGGCGTGATGTGCCCCGAAATTGGAAAAGAGTTTCGTGAAAAAGTGCTCAGCCAGGGAAATTCCCGCGAGGCTGCCGAACTGTTCCAGGACTTCATGGGCCGCGATCCCGATCCTCAGGCTTTGTTGATCCGGAGTGGTCTGGCCCAAAATTGATTTAGAAGCAGGAGGAACGCCAATGCGCGAAAATCCCGGCTTACGATCTTCCCGCGAAATGCAATTAACCTGTGCCTCCGAATTCCAAAACCATGCTTGAGTCCGAAGGAGAAATCCCCCTTTTGCGCCAACTGCGGCGCGAAATACTGTTTGCCCGGGAAAGGGTTTACCAAATCGCGAGGCCGACGCCGCTGGAACGGGTCGACGACTTCGCCGAGGCCGAAGTTTTCATCAAACGCGAAGACCTTTCCCCCATCAAAGCCTACAAATGGCGCGGCGCCTACAACCGGATGGCCATTCTTACCGACGAGGAAAAGTCGTGCGGAGTCGTGACCGCATCTGCTGGAAACCATGCCCAGGGAGTCGCCCTCGCCGCCGCCAAACTCGACATCCAGGCGTTCGTCTACATGCCGCTCACCACACCGCTGGTAAAACAGCACGCCGTCCGGAAACACGGTGGTGATAAAGTGGAAGTCATTCTTTCCGGCGACTCCTACGACGATGCCTGTAGCGCTGCGCTCGCCCGGGCCGATGCCGACAATCGCGTCTACATACACGCCTACGACGACCTCCACGTCATGGCCGGACAGGGAACTCTTGCCGACGAAGTGGTGATGTCAGGAGAAGGTCCTTTTGACGTCGCCTATCTTCAAATCGGGGGTGGCGGGATGGCCGGAGGCGTTGCCACCTGGCTGAAAACCTACTATCCCGATATCCGCATCGTCGGCGTCGAAGGGGTCGGGCAGGCCTCAATGAAGGCAGCAGTCGAAAACGACGCTCCAAGTCGGCTCCCGGAACTCGACATTTTCTGCGACGGCACCGCCGTCCGTCAGGCTGGTGACATTCCATTCGAAGTTTGTCGCGAACTCATCGACGAATTCGTCACCGTAACCAATACCGAAGTCTCCGAAGCGATCCGGCTCTGCTGGGACCGGCTCCGCTGCCTCGCCGAACCATCCGGGGCCATGGGGATTGCCGGTGCCTGGCAGCAGCGCAAACTTCTCGCAGGGAAAAAAGTCCTCGTCGTCCTCTGCGGAGCGAATATCGACTTCAACCGGCTTGCGTCCATCGCCACCGACGTGGGCGAGGGAGACAGCGTCCGGCACTACCTTCGAATCAAGATCCCCGAGAACAGCGGTACAATGTTGCAGCTTCTCGACGATGCCTTCGACGGCGTCGCCATTCGATCTTTCCAATACGGAAAAAACCATACCGATACCGCCTGGCCGCTCTTCGGACTGACATTACCTGAATCCGGGATGGACGGCATTCGCGACGCTTTGAGAAAAAGCAACTATACTTTCGAAGAACTCGACGAACCCGACGAGATCAGTTACCGGCTGATTCCGCTCCGCGCCGATCTTCTGACAGCACCACTCTTCCTCGATTTGGAATTCTACGAGCGTTCCGGCGCGCTACATTCGTATCTGACGAAAACCATCCGGGGCCGCGGCAGTTTCTGCTATTTCAACTATCTCTACTCCGGCGAACGGGTAGGTCGCGCACTGATCGGGATTGATTTCGATTCGGAAGAAAAACGCGATGACTTCGCCCGCGATTTACCTGCAAGCGGGGACGGGTTCCGTTCCTGCCATCCACTGGGCAAGGCATCGACCGCACATTTGTTAGGGGAATCGCAGCAGCCCTGATAGAAAGAGTGAGGCACCCACAAAGTGGGGAAGCCCACTTGTTCCGGCAAACCATCAACCTGCCACTTCTTCGAAAAACTGAAGATGACTCGCCTGCCCCTCCTGACCAATGCCCCTGACTGTCTGTTCGATTGCTTGTTCACGATAGCAATTGCGGAATTCACTTTGACTTAAGGCGGGCAGGAGCTTGTCCAGCACCACCCTGTTTGGTAATCTCCATCTGAGCAGTTCTGATCCATTTGTACGTTCTGGCTTTCAATATTATCTCCACTCAACAGTTCTTCTACCCAAGGCTTGAGGATATGCGGCACATTCCGGGAGCGCGGAGCCTTATAAGGGATCGTAACTGAATCAAAATTGATGACAAGTGCGGACGTGGTGTCTGCTAACTACTCTGCCTTGTTAGCCACGGACTTCGGCTCGAGGCTCTTAAACGGTTCGAGTTTAAATGCTTCCCGATTCTCGCCGTAGGTCGACCACCCAGCAATATGGTGAATAACTCGATTTCCGAAAAACCCTTTTGCAATAAGATCGCGGCCATCGACTGACCCACTGTCCGGAGTAACGAAAAATGAAATCCGATCGCCGCTAATATGTAGCGGCAACTTGATCATTCCAGCACGCCCGTATTGGATTGAAATAGTGTATTCGCCATCGGAATTCGAAATGTAAGCCGATTGAGTCTCTATAAGATGCGGGTTGATCTTTCCGTGCTCATCGAGACCAATCATAGTGAGGACATAACTGCCCGTAGCGAGATCGCCCGGCTCAGCTATTACTGATAAAATACCGGCGAACTGAATTAGAAGTATGGCTACGAGTTGCTTTTTCATTTTTCCGCGAACGCGATAGAACACCCGGCCCCTGATTGGGAGTGGTCTCTCATCTTGAGTTAAATGCTGGAATTGGTAAAATCATTTCGATTGGTCACGGTCCGGGATTGGGTGACTCACTATAGTCTTGTTCACCAAATCGTTTACTTGGACCCCAAGCTCTGGCAAGGGTTTCCCGTGCGCTTCCCTTCTCCGTTTGGAATCCCGGAGTAAAGAGAGACAGTTTCATTCAACCCCCTGGACAGATTTGGAGTTGCTCTGCCAGGTTTGACTCCGCACTGGCATACCTTTAAGGTTCTGTCGTAAAATGAGATCACTCACATTCCTCGTGGTTGGTTTCACGATCGGATTCTCAAGACCTCAGACAATATAATGAAGACCGAGGCAATAGCTCAACTGATGTTTTGGATAGGAATGGGATCACTACCCTTTGGTGTAGTGCTTATGGTCGTCGGAGTTATATCCAGAAATAGAAGTCTTAGCATATGTTGTTTTGTATCGGCACCAATGATGATAGCACATTTTTTCTGGTATTTTAAGATGCTTGGAATCGGGCTGAGCGATAAGATAGGTAATGCTGAATACCCGTCCTGGTGGTTATACATTAGTATTGCGGCCCTGTTTAGTCTTCCATTGGGCTTGTTTACAGCCAGATGGAAGAAAGATAGATCAAAACCATCTGCAGCTATAGATTCAATCTAGCACGACGCCGATCCCCCTGTTAATCATGTCTAATGCTTGACCTTCTGTCCCGGGATCATCTCAATAGAGGCAGATGACTGAAATACTTGAGTTATATGATTCCGAGGTTCGTGCGAACCCTGCGAGCAGGCCAGGTTTGGAGCTTGTGAACGATGCCCACGTTACCCGCCTCGAAGGGGCGTTTAATTTCATTTGCTCCTGGAGGTTTTCTAACGACACCGCACCGCAGGCAGTGAGCGATCAAGCCAATCATTTCCGCCAAATTGGCGAGGAACTAATGTGGCGGGTTTATGATCATGACGAACCCTCCAACCTTGAGGCATGCCTCGAGAAGGAGGGGTTCGTGCCCGGCCCTCAGGGGAGTTTAATGGTTTTGCCCCTTGCTGAGGGGATCTCAACTGAATCAGCGCATGACATTCGCCGCGTCACCTCTCCCACCGGGTTAAGAGATCACCTGAAGGTGGCTGCATCAGCTTTTGGTAGCGTTGACGGAGGGGATTCTGACTATCTTTTGCAGTTATTGTCAGAACCAGGCTTTCTACTTTTCTGCGGTTACTCTGGAGATGAGCCTGTCGTATCCGGGCGGCTGGAAATGCCCTCGAACTCATCTTTTGGGATTTTGTTCGGAGGTGGTGTAACTCCCTCACATCGTGGAAAAGGATTTTACCGCGCCATGGTCAATGCCCGGGCGTCGATTGCTCGTGAGAAAGGACTCAAATATTTAATCACTGAAGCGCGGGAAATGAGTCGACCTATCCTCGAAACGCTCGGTTTCAGAACGCTGGCCAGGGAAAGAACATGGTCGCTGCCAAGAAGTTAAAGATGCTGAACGGTCAAGGCTGTGGAGCACACCGAACTCAAGGCCACGCCGGGGCGAAAAATTGTTAGCGGTCGGTGAAGCGTGGAGTATAGCCCTAGGTATCTCCCAGGGGGAAAACCGCAACACTACTCAACCGGCTTGCGCTGTGGCAGCATGAAATTAAGCAACTGGCCGAGGCGTTCCCGCATATCGGATCGGCTCACGATGATATCGACGAGGCCGTGTTCCAGGAGAAACTCCGCAGTCTGGAATCCCGGAGGCAAATTCTGGTGAGTCGTTTCTTTAACCACTCGTGGACCGGCAAATCCAATCATGCACTTCGGTTCGGCAATGATGACATCCCCAAGAGTCGCAAAACTGGCGGTAACTCCACCCGTGGTGGGATGAGTCAAAACGGCAATATACGGCAGTCCTGCTTTACTGTGACGGGCCAGAGCGCCACTCGTCTTCGCCATCTGCATCAAGCTGAGAATCCCTTCGTGCATACGCGCTCCACCCGAGGCGCAAACAACGATGACTCCCCGTTTTTCTTTGGTGGCGACTTCGATAGCACGGGTGATCTTTTCACCGACGGCTGATCCCATACTGGCTCCGAGGAAACGGAAATCCATCACCGCGATGGTGACAGGGCAATCGACAATCGAGCCACGCCCTGTGAGGACAGCATCGCGCATCCCCGTCTTTTGCTGGTAATTCTTTACCTTGTCCATATAGCCTTTAAATTTAAGGGCATCCACGGATTCGATCCCGGCATCCATTTCTTCGAAAGAACCGGGATCCAGAAGGAGCTCAACCCGCTCCTGCGAATTGATGGTAAAGTGGTGATCACACTTCGAGCAAACGCGGTGGCGCTGCTTTAAAGTGATTTCGTCAATAATGGCACCGCAGGAAGGACACTTGTTCCAGAGTCCTTCCGGCATATCGGATTTTTTCTTTCCGAGCGATTTAATGGAACGCTTCTTAAATATTCCCATGGAGCGTCAGGTTTCTGTTGGTGAGTTTCGGTGATGCACATCCAAGACGTGCGAGGGGTTTAAAAAATAGCGAGGAATGTGTCCGATACAAGATTTTTCCTCATCCACGTAAAACAGAAATGGCGACAATTTCCTCAGGATCAAAGTACCGCCGCAATACCGAGGCACATTCAGAAGCTGTAGATCCGGTTGTTAAAACATCATCAACGATTAGAAAACGGCATCCCTGATAGCGTTCTTTGCGCTGAAATACCGGCACATCGAACGCGCTCTGCAGATTTTTCAGCCTCAGATCACGATCCAACTGTGCCTGCCGAACCGTGTAGCGGACCCGTTTCAACAGGGGGCGCAACTTCAGATCCATCTCTGGTGGAGAAAGTTTTACAAAAATGGACGAAATCTCTCTGGCCTGATTGAAATGCCGTTCCCTGTATCTTTTTCGATGAAGCGGCACGGGAACAACAACCCATTTTCCAGCTGTGAGCCGGGAGTCCTGCCAGACTTCGGTGAGACATTTCCCGAAAAGCCGGGCGAGATGAATCTGGCGGGAATATTTGTATTCGTGCATTAAATCGCGCATCACTCCCTTGCTGCGATACGGGCTGACCGCAAAATCGAATCCCAGTTCGCGGTCACGACAATTGGAGCATTGGAGAGTTGAAAGAGCCGGGCCTTCAAAAACCTGTCCGCAAAGGTGGCAACAACGATCACTCACCGGCGTCATCAGCGGCACACAGGAGCCGCAAAGAAAAGGCATCTCCGCCTGCTCACCCGTTGAGAGCGGGGAATCACAAATTTCACACACCGGTGGAAAAACCAGCCGTCCGGGGTTCAGTTCCCGCAACCAGGCTCGTGGCATCATTACTTCACGCTTCTGCGAAAGGGTTTCGGGGATTTCGTCGTAACCAGAGCCAGATAAGAAAACCGGTCGCACAAACGACAAGGCACGATACGGCTCCGACGCGAAGATTGTTCCCAAGCCAGGGCATCATTTCACCGGATTTGAAATCCCTGATCGTCAGCGAGCTCAATACTTTCACCCCGAACACCCATCCGGCATGAAGTCCAATTCCCAACCAGAGCGAAGCGGTTTTCATGCGGGTATATCCAAGAACCAGACCGATCGCGAACAGCACCGCAAACTCCGCCGCCAGAAAAGCGGGATCACCAAATTGCCCGAAGATCTGCCCAAGCATCCAGAAGCCGGTTCCGGCGGTAACTTCATCGATCACGAGGGGATGAGGCGGTTTCAAAAAGTGGACCAGGGCAAAAAACACGGCAATGGAAATGAACAGCGTCTTCGGCTTCATGATTTTCCCCATCACGGCATAGAGCGCGCCCCGGAAAACAAACTCCTCAAGCAATCCAACGGCGATTCCTGTCCCCAATGCGCCGAGGAGAATGGAAACGAGAGACTTCTGCGATGGAATATTTTTGTAAAGACCAAGGGAAACGTAAATCCAACCCAACAAAAGAAGTAATCCGCCGGCGGCGACGAATCCGATGAGAAGATGAACCCACCAGCGCGGATTGGGCTTCAGCTCAAACCGTTCCAGAAAGCTAAGTTTTCTTTTTTCTCCCCCGCTCATCCATTTCAAGGTCGGCCAGAGCATCAGGAGAGCCCCGAGGAGAATGGCCCGGTTGAAATATCGGGAAAACAGACCGCGTTCCATTGAATCGTGAATGCTCTCGAGCCAGCCGCCCTTGAGAGTCTCCTGCGCGACAAGGAATTTTCCGCCCCAATAGAGTGGCGGGGCAAGGAGACCTCCGAGAAGAATCGTTCCGGTGATAAAAACGATAATCTTAAACCCGCTGGATTGAAAAAAGGAACCGGAGACCATGGGTTTGGATAATCGAAGAGTTCCTATCTTTCAACGCAAACTGCTCATCTGCGGACGACAAAAGCCTTTCAAGAGCGTAAAATTGCGTGTAGTTTTTCAACTCGACGAACGTCTCAGGAGAGAAACCCGTCATTTTCCACTCTTTCGATATGTCTTTACCAACTATCTTCCGTCCTTTTCGGAGAGCCCTCCTCCCGCTTCTTGCGATCCTTGTTACGATCGCCCCGAATTCCTCTAAAGCCCAGACCCAGCACGGTGACATCGCCCTTCGCGTCGTCAACATGCTGGAAGAGGAACATTACCTCCGCGAGCCTTTTAACGACAAGATGTCCAAGAGGACACTCGAATCCTACCTGGAAATGCTCGACTACAGCCGGATCTACTTCACCAAAGAAGATGTCGACAAATTCTACAAGGAGCACGGAACTTTCATTGACGACCATGTTCGGAACGAAGGCATCCCTGCTGCCTACGATATCTACGGCATCTACAAGGAACGCGTCCGGAACCGTGTCGAGATGGCCAAGAAGTTGGCTAAAGAGGGTGAGTTCACCTACGATTCCGACCGCACAATTGATATTTCACGGAAAGAGGAGGAATGGGCAACTGCCGGTGAAGCGCACGACCAACTTTGGCACAATCTGATCGAGGGAGATCTCATTCGTGAAAAGCTCCTGAAGGAAGCCTCTGAAAAGTCCAAAAAAGAGAAGCTGGATAAAGGTGAAGAAATCAAGGAAAGCGAAGACGAAAAGGAAACGCCTTACGAGAAAATCACGAAACGCTACGACCGGATTCTCGACAGCGTGATCGACAACGACACAGAGGATGTGGCCACTTTCTTCGTCAAAGCAATCTCCCGCGCTTACGATCCTCACTCAGAGTATTTCTCTCAGCAGCAATACGACAATTTCCGGATCGGAATGAGCAAATCACTGATCGGAATCGGAGCGATGCTCCAACTCGACGAAAACGGCGGGGCAACTATCGAAGGGCTTGTCGTCGGCGGACCTGCTTTCAAGAACGGTAATCTTCAGGTAAAAGACAAGGTGATCGGTGTCTCTCAAGGTGAAGACGGCGACATGGTGGACGCCATTCCTCTGAAACTCAGCGACATTGTTGATCTGATCCGCGGGGAAAAAGGAACCACGGTAAGATTAAAGGTACACCCGATGGATTCTCCCGACGATATCAAGATGGTCGATATCGTCCGTGAAAAAGTGGATCTCAAGGACAGCCTTGCGACAGCCGATTTGATCATCACGAAAGATCCGGCCGGGAAAGATCAGAAACTCGGATGGATTCAACTTCAGTCGTTCTACAGCGACATGGACGGGGGCGACATCAGCACCACTTCCGACGTGCGACGCCTCATTACTCGATTGCAGGAAGACAACATTGACGGCCTTGTTGTAGATCTTCGGAACAATGGTGGAGGGTCTCTCGAGGAAGCCATCAACATGACCGGGCTTTTTATTCGCCTGGGTCCTGTAGTCCAGGCGAGAGACTGGCGTGGACAGCGGACCCAGAAAGATTCCCGCAGCCGTGACGCCTATTACGACGGACCGCTCATTGTTCTGACCAATCGTGCCAGCGCTTCGGCTTCGGAGATTTTTGCAGCGGCTCTTCAGGATTACGGCCGTGCCGTGGTGGTTGGGGAAAAATCCACATTCGGTAAAGGGACAGTGCAACAGCTCCGCCCCGTAATGAGCAATCGCCTGATCCTTCCATTCAATCGGGAGACCAGTCAGAAAGGCGCTTTGAAACTGACTATCCAGACATTCTTTCGCATCAATGGAGATTCGACTCAGCTGAAAGGTGTGATTCCTGACATTCGCCTGCCTTCAATTTTGGATGTTGCCGAAATAGGAGAGGAAGCGCTCAGTAATCCTCTGGATGTGGAACCCCTGTCTCTTATACACATCTCCGAGCCCACGAGA
>CAJXQE010000319.1 GCA_913058215.1 uncultured Verrucomicrobiales bacterium | reverse complement strand
CACTATCCTCTTCGTCGGCAGCGTCAGATGTGTATAAGAGACAGCTATGGATGTTCGCAAGTTGAGGGAAGAGTAGGTCGGTGGAGCGGCCCTTAAAGACTGCTGGGAGTAGCGCAGCTTTCGTATTCGTCGAAGCCGAGGAGAGTCAAAAACTTGAGAAATGTCGGATGACCCCTAATCGTGGATTTCCTAATCGTGGATTTCCTAATCGTGGATTTCTAATTACTACTTTTCGGATGACCCCTAATTACTACTTTAACTCTTCTTCCTTCAGTTCCCCTTTAGTCGACTTGGCGAATCCCTCGTAATGTTTTTTGACGGATTTCCATTTGGAGCTTCCCTTCGCAAAGGGATACCAGAAGACGATTTTGGCTCCTTTTCGCTGAACGAGCCGCTTGATTTCCGCCATGTAATCAGGATCGAGACCGTCTTCGAAATCGGAGAAAACAAAAATCGTGCCGGGTGACATCGGTTGCCGAAGTAAGGCTTCAATACCGGCTCCCACGCTTTGTCGGAAATCACCCTTATGATCGACTTTCAGAGAATCGCACCGCTTCAGGGAATAGAGAGCCTTCTTGAGATCGGCAGTGATTTTTCCTTTGGCATACTGATCGACGATTCCCTGCACTTTAGCATTCTCTTTAAAGGGGATTAATCCGTCGAACTTTTCCTCTTCAAAGCCGCCGCCGAACACGCACACGACCTGGGCGTTCCGGTAGACTTTCTGAATTTCTTTGATCACCACCGGAGTCGCATCATACATCGAGTTGGTGATGTCAAAGACGACGGCCAAATCACCCCGGGTTTTCGAGCCAAGGAAAGACATGCCGCCCGGAGTTCCGAAATTCATACTTTGCCCGAACCCGAGTCCAGTGTGGACTCCCTGGTATCCCATGCCGACTCCGGAAATGTCCATGTCGGGAAGTGACATGGGCGAGTTCGTGGCGGCGGTGATCACATCGAGCGAAGGCGCTGCGCTGGTTTCGGGCCGCTTTTGCAATTCCGGTCTCTGGATCTGATGTCGTTCCAGCTCCTCCTCAGCTTCCGGCAGGGCAGTGGCAGCAATCAGTGGTGGAGGCGGCTTCGGTTGCAGGACCGCAACCAGGCTGAGCAGGATACAAATTCCGGCGACCACTCCGACTGCCAGACCCAGCGAAGCGAAACCGTCCCGATTCCGTTCACTTTCCAGTCGGATGGATTGGTCCTTTTCGTTTCGCAAGATGGTTTCCTGCAGTGTGGCTACCTGTTCTCCGCTCTCTGTCACCAGTGCAGCGACATAGATTTGGTCGGGAGATCTGTTAGCCTCGAAAACCGAATCGTCCGGCTGTTGGTAGTCGTAGACCATTTCCTCTTCCGCTTTCGGAACGAGGTGAACATTCTGGAGTTGCTGACGAAATGTTTCCTCCGGCGTGTGGACGGACTCGCGGTGAGTCCGTTCCGTCTCATAACTTAAATCGGGAAGTCCGGGGATCGTGCCAGGATCGACCAGTGGGCGGATCGGAGGCATCCCCAGGGCTTCGCGCAAAGTCCTAACCGGATACTCACCGGGTTTGGGGTAGAAAAGGTTCTCCCGGTTCTTGGTCGGACCTGAATCAAGAGGTTGCGACTCCGGACTGCTACCGGGAACAGATTGTCCGACAAGGTCGGAAGCAAACATGGTATCCTCCAGTAGGGGATCAAAAGTGAGCGCGGTGAAATAGTGCCGTTGCGCCGTCTCGGAATCGCCAGTCCGAATGCAGATCTTCGCCTTCTCGAAGTGTGCCCGGGCATGAGTCGGGTCCTCGTCCAGAATTCCGGAAATGATACTCAGTCCGTCCTCCGGATCAAGTAGTCCCCAGGCACGCCCCGCCTGAACCCGTTCGTCCAGATCAAGTGGGAGTTCGTTCACTTCCGCCAGCACCTGCCCGGCTTCTTCACTTTGTCCCTCGGTCAGGAAAGCTTCGACAAGAGCCAGCCTCGCTTCCCAGCTATCGGGAACCGCTTCAAGAGCAGCGCGGAGAGTATTGATGATGGCGGACATTTCGCGAGCGTGGCATCTGGTAGCTAGACTTCCGTTTCGACCCGCTTTTGTCAATCTCAACCACCGCGGATGATTTGGCGTGGAAGCGTCTTGAGAGCGAGTGTGTCGTCTCGTCCGGAATAGTCTCAATGATACCGGTACGGAACTCGAATTGCACGCGAACGCAAAGAGGGTCCTTTTCGCCCAATGAAAGATGGGAGGAGTCCGGATTCTTTGGTATGTTTTGTAGGAGAAGAGAAAAAGGATGGAACCAAATCACACGAGAAGATGAAACTTGCCCTGACGACTCTACTGCTTTCTACCATTTTATTGACCGTGCCCAAGGTCAGCGCTCGAACCTGGACTCACCAGGAAACCGGAAAAACGATCGAGGCGGAGTATCAGGGAACGACCGGCGAAGGCGAAAACCTGAAGGTGAATTTAAGAATGACAGGGCGGGGAACCATTCCCTATCTAGTGTCCGATTTGAGCGAGGCCGATCAGAAATGGGTGAAGGAACAGATGGCGAAAAAGGCCGGGGAAATGGCCGGCTCCGACGGGGATGGAGCAGCGCAGGTCCCGGGCAAATGGAAAGGGTTTATGGCGAACAGTGACGGGCAGCCGGACAGCCCGATCCATCTGGAAATCACCGGGGATACCATTACCGCGAAACGTTTCAGCGGAGAAGTAATGGGCACCGGCTCCTACCGGGTCCGGGGAAGCGGAACGGCCATGCGTATCGACGTGGAAGGGAAGTCGGGAGACTACGAAGGGAAAGACTATGAAGGGATCATTGGCGTGGAGGGGAAGACACTGAAATGGTGTTCCACCAATGACAACGAATCAGCACGACGACCCCGCGAGTTTCAGACCAATATTCAGCAAAATCACTTTCTGATGGTATTGGAGCGGGAGGAGTGAGGGGGTGAGGACTGGATATACCAAGTGTTATTGGCGTGTGAAGCGTAAGTTCACCAGTAAGAAAAAATGTTGCCGAAATCCAGGGAGATGGAGTAATGAAATTCATCCAAACCATGCTGATACGACTCTCCACTATTTTGGTTGCGGTTTCCCTTTTACTCTGCCATTCGACCCTTTCGGCGGAGCCGGTTTCCGGTTCGACGACTGAGCGCATGGAAAAAAGGTGGGACTTAAAAGGCTTTCCCAGTTTGGAATTCAATGGAAAGCCAATAGGAAGGTTGGGCGAACCCGGGCATTCCTATGAAACTGTGATTTTCCGCTTGGAGGATGGAACATTGATTCTGCTCGAGCCGCAGAGTTTAGGTGAAGAGGAACAAGAGATTCTGTCAAAAGAAGAGTTGCCGCCATTCGATCCTTACGAGACCTGCGAGATTGTTTTGCGTCAGTTGGGGGAAATTCCGGAGTCGCTGTGGTCTGAGCACTATCAAAAGGCAGCGGAAAACGCCGTGGCGCAACTGGGGCGCGACCAGTCGGACGAAGCAAATTTAGCAAATTTAGGGGTCATCCGACATTTTTCAATTTTGGGGTAGGAGAAAGAATCTTAGTTGCCCTCAATTACCCCAACTCCCGCACCAAAAACACGCCCGTCCGACTCTCCTTCACTTTCACCACCGCCTCCGGCGTTCCCTCCGCAACAACTTCCCCGCCATTCTCCCCGGCCTCGGGCCCGATATCGATCAGGTAGTCTGCTTCGGCCATGATCTCGAGGCTGTGTTCGATGACGACGACCGTCTGTCCGTCATCGACCAGCTTGTGGAGCAGATGCAACAGGCGTACGACGTCCTGAGTATGTAGCCCGATGCTGGGTTCTTCGATGAGGTAGAGATTGCTCTTCGGTGTCCGGTTCTGTTTCAGTCTGGCGTTGCTGGATCGGCCGATGCCCTTGGTGAGTTCGCTGACTAGCTTGATCCTTTGCGCTTCGCCTCCACTGAGTGTTGGGCTGGCCTGGCCGAGGTGGAGATACCCGAGGCCGGTTTCGTTCATCAAGCCGAGAGTCCGTTTGATTTTGGGATGGCCGGCGAAAAATTCGGCGGCCTGGGCGATGGAGAGATCCATGACGTCGCCGATGGATTTGCCGTTGTATTCGACTTCGAGGGTGGCGGTGTTGAAGCGGCGTCCATTACACTCCTCGCAGATGACGTAGCTGGTGGGGAGAAAATTCATCTCCAGCTTGATGCGGCCGTTTCCTTTGCAGGGTTCGCAGCGGCCTCCTTCGGTGTTGAAGGAAAAACGTGAGGCGGTGTATCCTCTTGCCCGTGCTTCGGGAAGTTGGGCGAAGGTTTTACGGATGTCGTCGAAGACTTTGACGTAGGTCGCCGGGGTGGAGCGCGAAGTTTTTCCGATGGGGGACTGATCGACTTCGTAGACGGCTTCGAGCAAGTCCACGCCGGTGATGGCCTTCCAGGTTTTGGTGGAGGCTTTTGCACTGATTCGCGCCTGTTTCTTTTTGGCTGCTCCGGTCTTTTTGATCTTCGAATCGACGGCCGGTTTCAAGACACCACGCATGAAGCTGGATTTTCCTGATCCGGAGATTCCTGAAATGACAGTGAGGCGTCCGATGGGAATACGGACGTCGACGTTCTTGAGATTGTTGGCGGTGGCCCCTTTGATCCTCAGCCATCCGTCTTTGGAATTCTTCGCCGGCAGTTTGCGGCGCTGCCCGAGCATGGGGTGCTGAATCGGATTCGAATGGGCCTGGAGGGTTGGCGAATTCTTCCTCGCTCCGGTGGCTTTTCCGGTGAAAAGTTTTTTCGGATCGCCCTGCCAGACGACTTCGCCACCGAACTGACCGGCTCCGGGCCCGAGGTCGATGAGATGATCGGCGCGGCGGATGGTTTCCTCATCGTGTTCGACAACAACGAGTGAGTTTCCTTTGTCCCGCAGATTGCCGAGTGTGTCGAGAAGGTCCGAGTTGTCGCGCGGATGAAGGCCAATGGTCGGTTCATCGAGCACGTAGAGAACTCCGCGCAGGTTGGAGCCAAGTTGCGCAGCGAGGCGGATCCGCTGGCTTTCACCTCCGCTGAGGGTGGTGGCGGAGCGATCGAGCTGGAGGTAACCAAGTCCGACTTCCTCCATGAATTTTAAGCGTTGGGTGATCTCCGGCAAAATGTCGCGGGCAATGAGGGCTCCCTGTTTCTCAAAGGAAAATTCCTCCATGATCACTCGCGCTTTCTCCACGGGAAGTCGGGCGATGTCGTGTATCGCGAGTTCGCCGATGCGGACGAATCGGGCGACTTCATTAATCCGGGCTCCTTTGCATTCGGTGCAGTCGATCAACTCTGCGCCGTCACTCTTTTTGGAACGCCGGTACTCTTCCCGGAGCTCGGCATCGAGTTGGGACTCGGCTTCGCGTTCGTCGGAAAGTTTGGGACGTTTCTCGACAGTGCCGTATCCGCGACAAAGCGGGCACCATCCGTGGGGGGAGTTGTAGGAAAAGAGGCGCGGGTCGAGTTCTTCAAATGATCGGCCGGATTCCGGATCGAACATCTCGGTGTTCATGATCTGAATTTCATTCTTCGCATCGAAGAACCGCAGGGTGCGCTTCCCGATGCGAAGCGCTTCCTCGATGATCTCGCGGGCGTGCTCGGGCGAAGTCTTCGTGTCGACCTCGTCGATGACGACGTCGATGTTGTGTTCTTTAAAACGGGCAAGCCTCTCGAAGCCTTCGACCGATTGGTATTCGCCATCGACTAACAAGGTGTCGAATCCCTGGCGTCCGGCCCAGTTGGCGATTTCGTCGTGGAATCCTTTTCGCGCCTTGATCAAGGGAGCGAGAACACGGATGGGGCGCTTCTGCTTTTTTACCTCCGCCCGGATCCGGGTGACGATGGCGGAGACGCTCTGCTTTTCGACCGGCTTTCCGCTATCGGGCGAGTATTGAGTTCCCACTTTGGAAAAGAGGAGGCGTAGAAAGTGCCAGACCTCGGTAACGGTGGCGACGGTCGATTTTCCTCCACCCCGCGAGATGCGCTGCTCGATGGCGACGGTGGGAGGGAGACCGGTAATCACATCGAGATCGGGTCGTTCCATTTGCTCGACAAACTGTCGGGCATAGGTGGACATGCTGTCGAGAAAGCGCCGCTGTCCTTCGGCAAAAAGAATATCGAAGGCGAGGGTGGATTTTCCGGATCCGCTCAACCCTGTCACGACCACAAACTGTTCGCGGGGAATGGAGACATTGAGTTCTTTGAGGTTGTTTTCGCGGGCGCCGTAAACATTAATTTCGTTCTTCGCGCTTTTAGACGGCTCGTAAACGGTTAGCCCTGACTTCTCAGCGACCATGAGATCCCGTGCCGCAGCTTTTGCCGCCGGCATGACTGTCTTCAAATACCGGGCGGTGTGGGATCCCTTTGCCTTTGCTACCTTCTCGGGCGTTCCTTCGGCAATGACCTCTCCGCCGTCGATACCCGCTTCGGGACCGAGGTCGATAAGGTAGTCAGCACATTTGATGACATCAAGATTGTGCTCAATCACAACAACGGAATCGCCTGCTTCGACGAGGCGTTCGAAGACTTTCAGCAGCATCCCAACATCGTCGAAATGGAGACCAGTGGTCGGTTCGTCAAAAATGAGGAGAGCCGATTTCTGCGATTCTTCGGTGGGGCGGACAGGTTTGCTGAGAAGGTGGCCGACCAGTTTGAGTCGTTGGCTTTCCCCGCCCGAAAGCGTGTTCAGCGGCTGTCCCAGCCGAAGGTAGCCGAGGCCGACTTCCGCCATCAGTTGGAGCCCTGCGACGATCTTAGGCACTTTGCGGTCTTCGATGGAAAAGAAATACTCGATCGCCGAGCTGATAGTCATCCGAAGGACTTCGTGAATGTTCTTACCCTCCAGCTCGATCTCCATTGCCTCGGGGGTGTAGCGTTTGCCTTCGCATTCGGGACAGGTCACGTAGAGATCGGAGAGGAATTGCATCTCCACCTTTTCGTAGCCGTTCCCCATGCAACGCTCGCAGCGTCCGGCTCCGGAGTTGAAGGAGAAATAGCCGGGAGTAACCGCGCGGGATTTTCCGTCGGGCGACTCGGCGAAGAGTTTCCGGATCAGTTCAAAGACGCCCGTATAAACCGCGGGAGTCGAACGCGGTGTTCTCGCAAGGGGCGACTGATCGACCATGACGATTTCGCCAATGTCTTCGTATCCACGGACCGCTCGGCATTGACCGACTTCAGCATCGGCTCCGGTGAGTCCCCGCTCTTTGCGGAGGTTTTCGTAAAGGACGGAATGGATCAGTGTGGATTTGCCCGAGCCCGAAACGCCGGTGACGCAGCAGAGGACACCGAGCGGGATGCGGGCGTCGACTTTTTTCAGATTGTGTTGCGAAGCTCGCTCGATCTCAATCCACTGTTCCGGTTTACGCCGTTTTTTCGGAACGGCGATTCCCAACTTCCCTGACAAGTATCCAAGCGTCAGCGAATCCTTGTTCTTCTTGAGTGCTGTTGCCGCGCTTGCTTCATCAGGTAAGCCACGTCCTTCGTAGACCATTTCTCCCCCGGCTTCCCCGCGGCCGGGACCAATGTCGATCAAATGATCAGCGGCCCGGATGACGGCTTCCTCGTGTTCCACGACCACAAGCGTATTGCCGAGATCGCGGAGTCGTTCCATCACTCCGATGAGTTTCCCGACGTCGCGCGGGTGGAGGCCGACAGTGGGTTCGTCGAGGACAAACAGGGTGTTGGTCAGGCTCGCGCCAAGACAGGTGGTGAGATTGACGCGTTCGGTTTCCCCTCCGGACAGGGTTCGGGTAGGCCGGTCGAGATTGAGATAACCGAGTCCGACTTCTTTGAGAAAACCGAGACGGTTGCGGACTTCGCCGAGCAGCATGGTCGCGGTGCGGTCGGCTTCGCGGACTTTGATGGTTTCAAAGAATTTCGCCAGCTCGTCGATGGAAAGCTGCCACATTTCCGGCAGGGTTCTGTCGGCGATTTTGAAGTTGAGCGCTTCCGGCCTGAGCCGGGCTCCGTCGCAGACTTTGCACTTCGTGTAGCTGCGGTAGCGGCTCAGGAAAACCCGGACATGCATTTTGTAGGCACGCGCTTCGAGCCATTCAAAGAAGCCGGTGATTCCATACCAGGCTTTGAGATTCCACGCTTCCTCGGCATCTTCGCATTCGCCTTTGAGAATCCATTCCTGATCCTCCTTCGACATGTCGTCATACGGGGTAACGAGACTGAGTCCACGGGCGCGAGCGCATCGTTCGAGATCCTCTTCGCATTCGTAGTAGGCGTCGCCCTGGAAAGCTTTGACCAATCCTTCCGCGATGGAGAGCGACTGGTCGGGCATCGCTTTGTTCACATCGATTCCGATGACGCGACCAAAACCACGACATTCAGGACACGCCCCGAGCGGGTGGTTAAAACTGAACAAACCGGGAGTCGGTGGTTTTAATTCGCTACCGGTATCCGGATTGGACCAGCCCCTTGAAAAGGAGGCGCGGTCGCCGGATTTTGGTTCGATAAGGGTGATGGTTCCTTTCCCCAGATCGAGGGCGCGTTCGAGGGCTTCGAGAAAGCGGGATTTTCGGGACGGGGCGACACGGTCCTGAATGACCTCGACTTGAGCGGGGAGCGTTTTGCGATCGTATTCGTCCGGGGTATCGACGCGGTAGGCTTTCCCGAAAACCCAGACGCGGAGGTAGCCCTGTTGTTGAAGGAATTCGAAAAAATCAGTGACCTTCGTTTTGGCGGGAACCTCGATACCGAAAACGATCAGGAGCGAGTCTTCTTTCCCGAAACGTGTTACCGTTTTCCGCAGAATGGACTCAGGCGAATCGGGTTCGACGAGGTCGCCGGAGATCGGGTCGTATCCTTTGGCGATGCGGGGGAAAAGGAGCTTCAGGTATTCATTGACCTCAGTGATCGTCCCGACGGTGGACCGGGTCGACTTAACCGCATTCTGCTGTTCTAGGGCAATGGCCGGGGGGATGCCTTTGATTGAGTCGACCTGTGGCTTGTCCATCCGGTCGAAGAACTGCCGGGTGTAAGGGGAAAAAGTTTCCACGTAGCGGCGCTGGCCTTCGGCGTAGAGCTGTCTCTTATACACATCTCCGAGCCCACGAGACCGAGGCTGA
>CAJXQE010000318.1 GCA_913058215.1 uncultured Verrucomicrobiales bacterium | reverse complement strand
CGAGATCAGCCTCGGTCTCGTGGGCTCGGAGATGTGTATAAGAGACAGGCGACGAAGTGGCAGTATCAATAAGAGCGGCAACCCGAGAGTGCGAGCGATGCTCGTGGAGATGGTCTGGCGAATGATGCGTTGGCAACCCGACTACCATGCCCTGCACAAGTGGGCGCCGGTGTTGCAGAACCCGAAGGCGAGTGCGGCGGCTCGCAAGAAGGCAGTGGTGGCCGTGGCCCGGCAACTGGCCGTGGACCTGTGGAGATTGTTTACTGACCAAACCACCGCCGAGAATCTTGGGCTGACATACTTGCCGGAAGCAGCATGAACCTCGGACACCATTGCCTCCCGATTATGAGTTGATTTACACCACATCCCTTTCCACCACGAATGTCGCGCGTCTGTATAATTCCTTGGTCGTTCCTCAACGGAACGTCCGGCTGATAGATGAGACCGCCTTTTCTTTCCCCGACTCGAATCCGTCACCTGGCGCTTTGCAAATCAATCAACCGACTAGAGCAAACGCGCGGATAGCAGGCTGTGCCGTCGGAAGAAACCGACGAGACCCAATCCGGAAAGAAAGACCTTCGTTACCTATTAAACCTTCGCCCCCAACCCACATCATGAACCCATAATCCTAGCGGAAATTCTACATTCCAATTTGACTAACCCCATAGCAGCAGGAATTTGCTTTTTCAAGGGGTTTGATCGAGGCACCGGTCCGGCTGGGATTAAGGGGTGAGCGTGGCTCAGGTTTACCTCGCTAAACATCAGGGCGGGTTGTTAAAAATAAATGCTCGAGAAGGTGCAGAAAGATTTCTTGTCGTAACGGTTTATCAAACGCTAAAAAACGTGGTATCAATTGCGGATGGAACCGCGCGAAACCGAAACGATTCAAGGCCTGCTTTTTCAAGTGGCGAAACAAAATCCTACGGCACTGGCCCTTGCCGATTCGAGTGGAGCTAAGGTTAATTTTTCAGAGGCGATTACCAAGGCGGTTTTCTTATCGGGAAGACTCGCGCAAGTTTGGAAAGACCAAAAAAATGTCGGCATTCTAATTCCCCCTTCCGTGGGAGGCGCATTGGTAAACTGGGCCGCCCTGATGATGGGTAAAGTGCCTGTGAATTTAAATTACACGCTTTCCCAGGAGGGAATCATTTCATGCATTGATCAGTGCGGGCTGACAGACGTGGTTGTTTCAGGGAAATTGATGGGCCGACTCAAACTGAAGCTTCCAGTGAGGGTTCACATTCTGGAGGACATGGCGACGAATCCGCGGTTTTCTGAAAAACTGCGGGCATTCTTTCTGTCAAAATTCAGCTCAACAGAGGGACTGCTCCGTAAACTTGGCGGTGCAGATGTTACTGCTAGGATATTGCTTTTTCAACCCTGGGGTTTGATTGCTGGCGGAGGCCGGGATTGGAGGGTGTGCAAAAGTCCCGTCGTGGGGACCGGGGACCGGGGACCGGATGGAGTGTAGGGGAAGGAGGAGATAAAATGATCGCCTCCCTGACATTAAACGAATCCGTAGAGAGAGCAAAAAAACTTGGTCTGCGGATTGAGAATCCGCTCTCAATGGAACTGCTTGGTCAAAATCCTGTGGCTCAGTTCTTGGCACCCGATTTGCGAGACTAATCTTGAAAGGACCGATTTGTGAGCTTGTTATGGGAAAGCGAAAGGTCAGCCATCGTTTGACTTTTCAAGGCTAAAATCAAGAGAATTAAAGTCCCGTAGGATCCGGGATCGCATGGGGGTGCAAAAATCTGTATTTCACCCGGGCCATGCACTCCGAAGGAAGCCGGTATCAGTTGTGACGTGGTTCGGGAATTCGGGCCCCAAATCCCGCTTCTCGGCGTTTGCCTCGGGCACCAGAGCCATTGCGGACGTGTTTGGTGGAGATGTCATTCGGGCGGAACGTTTGATGCACGGAAAGAATTCAAACGTTCACTACAATGGCGAAGGAATTTTTTCAGGCATCAAAAACCCAACCCATAGACCGGGTATTTTCGGTGTCTCAGCCCCATGATTTCGTCTTCGTCAGTCCAGGCTGTCACTTCGAGACAATCGGGAAACGTCTCCTTTTTGACGATCAGGGAATGATAGTGGGTCGCTTCAACGGGCGGGTGGCAGTCTTCTTCTTCTTGCTGAGCTGGGGATCGAAGAGCGTTCCGTAAGTGTAGTGCCAGTTATCTCCAATTCCATCGGTCGTTAGATACTTATAATAGGTAATAGTATCCGTCTCCCCTACCAAATTGACTGTCCGGGCGCCTACTGTGATTTCCGTCGCATTGTCGGGAATTGTGAAGGAGTGGGAAAATCCGACAGGAAGTCGTTTTATCACACTAGTGTTAAAGTCGTACGTTTTTCCATAGACTGTTGTTATTTTCGGCTTCGACGGATCCATGTATAGCAAATAGAATTCCGTTACATATACGGCTTTGCAGTGGACGTAAACCTCAGCTGTTTGAGCCGTGGTTACTGAAGCGAGCAGGCAAAGGAGGGCAGACAGAAATTTGAGTTTGGATTTTTTCATAATGATAGGAAATCAATGGACTTATAATGATAAATTGCTTTTTCAAGGACGAAATTCAAGCCGCTTGCGGCCCACTGATAGGAATTTGCTTATTCAAGGAGTTCTTATCGGGCCGTCGGTCCTGCCGGGTTTGAGGGGGTGCAACCGTCTCGTTGAAGAATCCTTCCGAGGAAAGGCAGGCGTTGGCTCTCTTGCTCTGGGTGTCGCGCTGTCCGTTCGCCAGCTGCGCATAGTATTCGGGATGGGCGGCGCGTTGTTTCGGATGCTCGGTGAGATTCCGCTGGCCGTGATGAAGGATGCCATACTGACGGTTCGCTCCGATCCGGAGATACCAGAGGGAGTCCTTCAATTCGTTGGAACTGAGTAAAGGGCGACTGATCGAGCGCACTTCATATTCGGGCTGCACCGTCCGGTCGACCTCGGGCAGGGCAATACTCGCCGTTTCCGGCAGGATCTCTCCCAAATCCCCGGGCATGTACCAGCGCACTCCAAGATCGCGGAGAAAAGCGTAGACCGCGTTCAGCGACCCCCGATGATCGAAGGTCCAGATGTCGAGCTGCTTGTTGTAGTTACGGTAAAGCCGAGTTCCGATCGGGCACTTCCACGGGTGGCCCGCAAGTTCCTCCCAAATCGACTGCCTGTTTTTCGCCCAATCGTTATGATGTCGTGCCCACGGCTCACGGGGCTGAAAGTCGAGATCATTTCCCACCAGAGCCAGCCAGTTAGGCCCGGAAACGATGCGGAAGGCGTCTCGCATCAATCCTTCGACATTCACGCCAGCGGCACGGGCTGCTTCGCTCTCACCTACGAAAATGGAGAGGAGGCCTTGCTTCGTCGGCTCGCTCACAATTTCGAGTCGGGCCCCGCTGATCTTCTCGAGGTAGCTCTGCAGTTCCGTTGCGCCCAGCCGAGCAGACCGGGTCGGTTCTTTGGCGGTGACGATCTCAGCCCTCGGCTCGCCGTTTTCCACCAACCAGGTTTCCGCGAATAGCGGAGTGGCGAACATCGTAAGGAGCAGAATCGTGAGTTTCATTGAATGGATAGTTTTTTGCTTACTGCCAAGATAAGATCCAAGGTGATCATTTCTGACTTTCGGATAAACTGAGTGATTTTCCGAACTCAATACGTAGCAATCTTTGCATTGTTGAAAATAGGACTCAGGCACCCGAAGTAAAGAATCGGGACCTGCCCCCTTAACTCAAATTCCTATCAGTCCAATCACCTACTGCACAAAAATAAACTGCTGGGTATTTAGCAGTGCCCAAACGATGCTTTCATACGCTTCATCGCCCTTGGATTCGATCTCGGATTTTGCGATATCCATTTCACGGTCGGTCGGCTCACGGGTCAACATGGCCTGAAAAATCAGCCGGGTTTTCTCCTCGGGTGTTCCCGCTTCGTGAAGGCGGCTTCCGAACACAGCGTATTGGTTGGTCAAGGCCTCAACAATGGTCCCGTTGAGCAAATTGAGCGCCTGAGGAACTGAGGCATTGTTCGCTGCGTTCTCGATCACATCGCGGTCGGACTGGCCAAACTCACGCAGGAAGTGCCCGCGAGGTGCCGGTGATTGCAACTCTGAAGCACGGGCCATTTCCGCAACCAGCTTGGTGTAGTTCCTCATCTCAGAGACTTGAGCCGATTTGAATCTCTTTGCGACGTATGACTGGCTCTTCCTCCACTTCTTCATTTGGCCTGAATCAAGACCTTCAGGGGGCTCAGGCATTTTATACTGCTTCATTGCCACCTTTGGCAGTTTGGTCAGAACAACATCGTCTCCTTTCGACATTCCTTCGCCGGCCATCATCGCTCCGCCTGAGATCGTCATTTCTGACATTCCCACAGCTGCAAGCAGGGCATCGGGATCAACTTTTTGCCCAACATGCTGAAAGGCGATCTCCTCGATGGCAGCTTGTTCTTTACGACTGAGAGCGTTTATTTGGTTGCGAAGCTCGCGATATTTCGCATCGTCTTTGGCCTCGCGGGCGAAATCCATTTCTTTACGAAGTTTATCAGACGCCAGAGCGGTGTCTCTAACCGCTGCACTCAACTCTACCACCATGGCGATGTAGTCTTCGCGTGGACGTTCTTCGACAGCGATATACATTTGACGGTATTTTTCAACTGTGCTGATTTGCGATTTAAAACGCGGGCGATAACTGTCGGCCTCCGGCAAGGCGAGTGCTACAATGGAATCCCAGATTTGTTCGGCAGTCATCCTGCGAAAGACAGGCCCCGGAAAATGGTAGGGAGCTCCCATTACCATCTCACCATTCCAGGCGGCGCTCTGGTAGGTGCGGGTGTTGTAGAGAACATCCATATAAGCGCGCATATCGTAATCGAGCTCTTTGACAAGATTGGTGATATAGTCGAGCAACTCAGGGTTGGCGACATAGGTATGATCAGTCAGTTCATCGACCGGCTCGAAGACTCCATGACCAAAGACCCGCTTCCAGATCCGGTTTGCAATCACTTTGGTAAAAGTGGGGTTATCCGAAGAAGTCATCCATTTGCCGTAGGATCTGGCTGCTGAATCATCTATATTGTCGAGGTCAATATCAGCCCCGAACATAGTGCCGGCAGAAATCGGGTCGTGTGGCTTGGCGTCGCTGTATTGGTAGTCGTGAGGCAGCTTCAGGGTTTTGTCTTTTTCCACATTGGATAAATAGTTAAGTTGTCGATAAACTTTGTAGAGGGCATGATTAGCTCTTTTGTTTTCTTTTTCATAATCGTTGAAAACAGCGATGCTTTGTTTGGCGAAATCCTGGAATTCTTTATTAGTCATCCCGAGGCGATCCAGATTGCTCTGATACTTTCTGTTATTGGTAAATTTCCGGAGGTTTGATTGATTGGAAATGACAGGGAGGCGGGCATCCGGATATCCTGCTTTTTCCAACATGGTTTTATGTAGTACGGTCCGCTCGCTGCGCTGATGCATGCTGTAGGCATTCTTGTTTTCGGAACCTTGGCCGAGAGCACCATAGACGCGAGTATCCATCCCGTAGGAGAATGCCGCCATTTTGTAGTAGTCCATTTGGGTCCACTTATCAAAAGGGTGGTTGTGACACTGGGCGCATTCGAGGCGGGTCCCGAGAAAAATCCGAACCGTGAATGACATATTATCAAGCGGCATGCCGGGGTCTCTCAGATAGTAACCGACCGCTCCGTTGTCCCAGATCTTGCCGGTAGCTGAGACCATTTCGTAGACCATTTCATCGTAGGGGCGGTTCTTTTCGATCGAATCTTTGATCCACAATTGATAAGCCGCTTCGGCTTGAGCGGAGAGAGCATTATTGATCCGGAGAATATCGGCCCAGAAATTATAGGAGTGGCTGACATGGCCATCGCTCTCCAGCAAAGACGTGATCAACTGCCCGCGTTTCCGCTCATAAGTTGAGCCCAGGAAACTCTCCGACTCCTCGATCGTTGGGATGCGGCCTGCGATTTCGAGATAGGCGCGCCTGACGAACGTGGTATCGTTTATTTCCGATCCCCGCTTCATTTCGTGCTTTTTGAGCCCGGTCTGAACCAGTTGGTCGATTTTCTTGATGGCAGCCTGTTTATCAAATTTTTCGGTAGCAAACCCGAATGATAGTGACAGAACCGCAACGGAGAAGGTGGCAAATAGCTTTTTCATAAAAACCTTGATGGGACCAGACAAAGTAACCCCGTTTTCAGCTTACTGCTAGGGATTTGCTTTTTCAACCAAGCCGCTCCGTCACCGCGCATCGCCCCGGGTAGGAGGGGGTGCAATCAGGTGTCCGCGAGGCGTCCCGAGGCTGACCAGCATCCCATCGCGAGAGATGAAGCTCGGCGCGAGGTTGGCGTCTTTGTCGGCGGCAGGAATATCGGCATGCCAGCCGCTGAGGTCTTTGCCGTTGAACAGCGAGACAGTTTTGCCTTCATCGGACTTCTTGTCGTCTGCTAATATAAACAAGGGTGCGAGGACGAGAACGGTTGCACCCCCTCAATCCCGCTAGGACCGACGTCCCGATAAGAACTCCTTGAAAAAGCGAATTCCTGTCAGTATCAATATAATATATATAAGAGAATAGGTGTCCTCATATCTGAGATTCTGGCTTCCGGATCCCATCAAATTCGGGAAAGTGAACAGGGCCTCTACCGATGACCGATTCGACAATTTTCCAGAAGACGGCACCCCTATCGTCAAGGAAGTTCTCCCCGGGGAAGGTGACCTCGGCATCCGTAGGAATCTCCAGTCCTCCGGTAACGGTCGCTGCCGCTCGGCTCATGATTTTCCGGATCTCCGACAGCTCGTCCATCCAGCCGTCCTCGGCCATCTCCACCAACACGGCATCATGGACGGGGGCGACAACGGCGTGACCAGCTTCCTCAAGAGCGATGATTGCAATTCTAAGGATCTCTGCACCGGCCGCCTGTACGGGGAAGTTAGCAATGGAATTCGCGGAGTCCTTCAGCTTGGCGCGCCGCTGCCAGCCATAGCAGGTCGATATGGTGCCGCCGCACATGACATCGTCGACGACCGCTCGTCGCCACCGCCAGTAGGCGGGGTAGGACTCGTGATGCTCCCGGATCAGTTTGCGAGCAGCAGAGACCTGAACTCCAAGATTTTCAGCCAGTGCATTGTCTCCGATTCCGTATTGAACAGAGAGGGCCGCCACCTTGTAGGTAGCCCTTTCGATCGGATGACTCTTCTTCTCGGCTCCCTCGGGGGCAGCGCCGGCCCTGATCGCGAATGCCATATATGGGTCGCCACTCTGGTAGTCAGCGAGGAGAGAACTGTCTCCGGATGCCTCGGCAGCCACTCCCACTTCTTCTGATGAGTAATCGACATACGCGAGGACACGGCCCTCTGGGGCCGCGACAACTGAGCGCATCCAAGCGCTGGCCCCAAATATGAAGCGGCTGGTCGACGGCTGATTTCGCCCAGTGTCCGAGGCGAAAGACGACAGCATGCAGCGCAGGCGACCGTCTCCTCCAAGAGGAAAGTCGAATTTACGGCTTTGCCCCTTCATCTTGCGGGCGTAGGCCATCGTCCTAACCTTTGGGAATCGGTCCGCCAGCTTTCTGAAGGTATCGGCATCCAAAGCGGGTGCCCCACTCGGATGCCGAGGCCAGGGAATGCCCTCCTTAGCACACCACTCGAGCCAGCCTAACGAGGAGAAACTTCCCGACTCGGTGATGACGCCGGGATACTCCTCTCGAGACTGTAGCCAAGCGGCCTCCAGAATATTAGGAGTGTCTTCGCGGAGCCGCTCTATCAGATCGGCATCAGCAGGAATTCCCCGCCGCTCGACTCGGGCGAGAGACTTCAGGTAACGTCCCCGGAGAACCGCCTCGGGAATATCTACTTGTGGTTCGAGGACCCGCCAGATGGCGAGTCCCGCTCTGACGTCCTCAAGGCAGTAGACCATCAGCTCGGCCTGTCTGTCGGGAGGAACTTCGTCACCCATCGCCAGGTGGCGCATCTCGTCCTTGTGTTCGGAACTCATGGTTTCCACACCGCACGAATTTGCGACGTGTAGTAGGCCCCAGCTTCCTGTGGATGGAATTACTTGCCCGCGGACAGTCCTCGCCTCCGCCAGGGTATCAATCACCTCGTCGGGCGGTCCCCACCCGAGCTCGAGGAAGCAGCCCAGTTCAGCAAGCGCATAGTGGGCCACCATGCGGTAAGGGCGAGGAAAGGGACAGGGGACATCCTGGCCATCAAGCCAGAGGGTCCCTTCGCCCCCCGTTTCGATGCAGTGCCAAGCGACGCACCAAGGCCGGGGATTTTCTCCGCCTTTGGCGTGAAACTCGAAGTCGATAGTGAAAGTCTTCATTGGTGAAAATGAAAAAAGCTGACCCTCCCTTGTTGAGGACGGGCCAGCTCTAGGTTGAGATCAGTCGAGTCCGAGAAGTCCCTGAACGATAGGGTGGTCCATAGAGTCGATCACCTCGAAGCCGCCGGCCTTTGAGGCAAACCGGAACATCTGGCTCGCATTTTCGATTTCCTCGGGCCATTTTGGTTCCACCTTGGCTGAGGACCGACGGTAGATGTCATACTCACTATCCCCCCATGAGATACGAATCCATTGGAGCATGGCCTGCTCGGCACCTGCAAAGGCACTCACATGTGCCTTGTGGGGCTTCCGATCGGTTGGGATCGGAACGGGCCAGATGAATGGAGTGCCAGCGTAGTTCACAGCCAGGGACATTTGGACATACCTGACGACGTCGAGCAGTGGCTCGACAATTTCCGGCAGGACGAGATACCACGACTGTTCATCCTTTGCCTCGTAAACGTAGACGCGGGAATGAATTTCCTGATGAAGACGAACCCATTCCTCGCGTTTCGGCTTTCGCACGGATAACGAGGTCAGGATCTTCTCCGACGGAACGACCTCATCAAGAGGTCGGCCGAGGGCGGCGAGATCGTCGAAGATGTCGCCCTTTTCGGACGTGACATTTTCGGAGGATTTGCTATTATTAACATTGGATTTGCTCTCGGTGTCTAAGCTTGAGTGCCCTTCCGCAGACGGCGCCGATACTGTCTCTTATACACATCTCCGAGCCCACGAGACC
>CAJXQE010000317.1 GCA_913058215.1 uncultured Verrucomicrobiales bacterium | reverse complement strand
ACGTGATACTTCCCAATGTGTGCTGTCGCGTAGCCGTTTTTCTTGAGGGCTTCCGCGACCGTCACAGCTTCAGTGGCGACGTCTTCGGATTGCTCCGGCCCTGAGAACCGCGCCTCTTCCTTGGTAATTCCGCCACCGCCGTATCGATTCAGGTTGTTGACGACATACACGTCATTGTGAATTCGCGCAGGGTATTGACCGCTGAGCATGGCAGCTCGGGTTGGCGCGCAATTGGGCTGCGCATACGCATTGGTAAAGCAAAGCCCTTCCTTCGCGAGTCGTTCGAGATTCGGCGTGACATACGCGCCCGGGCTTGTGCTGAAGGTGGCTTGCGCTACGCCAATTTGGTTCCACCCCAAATCATCTACCATCACGGTGATGATGTTCGGTTGGCCTTTGAGATTCGCGAGCTCAGTCGGTTCAAAATCTGGATTTTGATGCTTCACCAAAGTCAGAGGAGCCGCATCTTCAGGTGGCTTCGCAGTACTTCCGCTGGCAATCGACTTTGAACCGACAAATCGAAAAAGGAGATCGCTGGTCGCTCCATTTCCAGGCGCCCACTTGCCTTTGGTTCCTTTGTTTTTTCGAATCAGACGTCCATCCTCATAGCCACCCGCCAGATTGAATCGAAGATCAGATTTCTCCGTGCTGAGGACGAACGCATAAGTCCCGGGCTTCAAATTCAGCGGAGGGTCGAAGTTTACCCGGAGAGAATCCCCTTTTCCAAATCCTTCCGGCAGATCTTCAGTTTGTGTATGCAAAGGCTCTCCAGTCGGCTTACCACCCTTGACCGCAAAGACTTCAACCTTTAGATCCGCCGCAGAAGTCACGTCTTCAGCGCGCAAAACGAGTCCATCAAATTTCCCCGATTCGGAGAGCTCGAATGTTTGCCCCTTTGAATTGCCGGCAGCCACTGCTGTCAGCCCACCGCTTTTACCTTTCGAAGCCGAAAGCGCTTCGGCTTTATCAGCAATCACAAAATCAGCAGCCTGGGAATTGATCACCACGAGGGCGAAACCGAAGATGAAGGTAAGAATGAATCGCATTCCTGTCCATCACCTCGGACGCAGTCACTTTCAAGCGAGTGAATCAAACACAACTGCGTCTTGCTCTATTCTCTCCTGGAGATCGACAATCAAAATTGTGGCCCTGCAGTCGACATCCCTTGATCAACACGCCCAGAGCCTATTCCTCGAATACTCATAAATAACTACGATTACTCCCTCTATATTAGAAGATTACCAAAAATCCTGAAGCCATTTCTTTTCCACCAACGAACAGTGAGATCATCAAAGCCGGAGAAGGCGAAGTCAATACGATCAGCAAACAGACCCTGTTTGATCGGAGTGGAAATGAAAGCCTCTAAAAAGCAGTCTCGAACGCTTGGCAAATTCCCCCTCACCTGCTTTAAATGCTACAATCAAATTGATTCCCTTACCCCGATGAATCACTTTCCAGTTCCTGTAGCCGTCCGGTTATTCAGGCTAACTTCC
This sequence comes from uncultured Verrucomicrobiales bacterium, assembly GCA_913058215.1. Classification (GTDB taxonomy): domain Bacteria; phylum Verrucomicrobiota; class Verrucomicrobiia; order Verrucomicrobiales; family DEV007; genus Arctic95D-9. The sequence goes on along the minus strand of CAJXQE010000317.1, from coordinate 7,577 downwards.
AGTTTTAAAATGCTCTCACCATCCCCCCTGTCGCTCTCCCTCCTTACCGGTCTGATAGCATTTTCATGGGCGCTTCCCTTGCTGGCAGATGATGAGGCGACTGCCCCACCAGACAGGAGCTGGCAGATAGGTGAACCTGTTGTCACCTATTGGGCTGGGGCAATGCCAATGACTGATGCTGCTGCGAAGCAGTTGGCGGAGGGCGGTTGGAATACCGCCTGGGTTTCCTGGCGTGGGCTGGAGGAAGGAGGCAGCATCGTCGATCATTATCTGGCTCAGCTTGATAGTCTTGAGCGTCATGGCCTCCGTGGCATTATTACTCTGGGGAAATTTCTATCCCGTGATGCTGCGGCACCGCAGACATTGGACAATCCCGAACTGAAAGCCGAACTCGATGAGATCATCGACGGAGTCAAAAATCATCCGGCCATGTATGCCTACACCTACCGGGATGAGCCGACCGCAAAGTTGTTTCCCAATATTGCACGGATCAAAGAGTATACCGAAGCCAGAGACCCGGCGCATTTCGTCTATGTGAATCTCTATCCGATGACGATCTCCAACGAGCGGCTGGGGGTCGAGGGAGAGGCCGGACTCGAAGCTGGCCGGGAGTATCTGCGACAGTTCGTCGAAATTTGTGAGCCCAAAATGTTTAGCTATGATCACTACCAGCTTTCGATTCGTGGCGATGGGATCGACTACTTCCTGAATCTGAAGCTGGCCCGGGAAGCTGCTTTAAAAGCGGGCATTCCATTCGTAAATATTGTCCAGGCCTGCAGCTGGACAGTGAACATGCGCATCCCCACCGGTGAAGAAATGCGCTGGCTAACCTACACCTCGCTCGCTTACGGGGCTCAGGGAATTTCTCACTACGTCTACAGTCACCCGGGGCATGACGGAGGGATGGCTTATGTGGTCGAGTCAGAAGGCACGGGCGGATCCGGAGTCGTTACGGTCGGGGATCCGACTCCGCTCTACTATTACATGAGCAAACTGAACCGGGAGTTTCTCTCGATCGCACGGGAGCTCCAGCCGCTGCGCTCTTTGGCTGTGCACCATGTCGGCATCCTTCCGAAAGGTGCGAGCGCTCTACCGAAAAATTCTCCATTTCAGTTCGAGCCACCGGTCCCACAAGAAGAGTTTCCCAAAGAGTCGATCGAGAACCTGACAAAATCCGAGCTGGCGGCTCGCTTCGCCCAGGGTGGTGCGACCGGAAGTCGGATCAAAGGCTTCGCGATCGGCATGTTCGGTAAGGAGGAAACTCCCACTCATGCGCTGGTGGTGAACCTTGACTATCGCACCTGGAGTGGCAGAGGCCATGAGCGGCGGGACGAATTTATGAAGCCATTGCGCCGTGCACTTGTTGGCTCAGGGCGTCTTGAGTTTTTCGACCCGGACAGCTCCCTGTGGCAGGACGCGGAAGACAGTTCCGTGGAGCTTCGCCTGGCGCCAGGAAGTGGTTTACTGGTTCGATTGGCTCAAGAGAAGTAGGAATTTCGGGGGCAGTTCTGAAGAGAATGGCCTTGGATGATTCTCTCGGGAAATGTCGGGAAATAAACCGATTCCCTGTAACGTTTCCTGAAAAGTTCTTCTGTAAGGGGTAGATGACAGACTTTCAGACGAATCACTCCGAAACCATCCGCCTATGTCCGGATAGTCTCATGCTGAGTGGACTCGAACCCCTTCCAGTGCGCTCCCGGAGCCAGGTGAAACCTTTGGCTCCCACAAAACCGGGCGGGCAATCGGAGCGACGCAGCATGAGCACCTTAGCTAGCTAGCTAAGCGCTCCGACATAACAAATTTACATCAAGAATTTAACAACAACCCGAACCCAATAATACTATGATAGCCAAAATGAAATGCTCCAATTGCGGAGCCGAAATGTCCAACCTGAATTTGAACTGGGGACGGAAACAATTCCTGTTCATTATCCCGATACTCCTTTTAGGATTTTTCCCCCTGATCAAAATGACCTTCTTCAAGGGCGACATAAGCAAGGATCTTGCCGTGAGCGAAGTGCAAACGCGAACATCAGGAAAGACGCTGGAAATTGTTGGATTGATCACCAATTCGAGCGGCCGAACCTGGTCAGGAGTGACCGTAGAGGCTGAATTCTTCAATGCGGCAGGAGAATTTGTTGACGAAGCCAGTGAATTCCTTCGATCAGATATTGGGGGTGATGCGAAGGAGCACTTCAAGATCACCATTCCCAACCCACCCAAAGATGCCGCCGGCGGAGAAATCGAACCGATAGTCAAAGTTACCAGTGGTCACACAAGGCCTTTCTAGATCCGCCATGCGCTGTCGATTCCCGAAGTTCTGCCGATGTTTATAGGGAGGACAGGGATCGGTGTCCGGACAGATCACCCGGAATGCCGCCGAGCGCCCGGCATTGCTAGAAAAGCCCTCACGCCAATCGAAGTTCTCCAAATTTTCAGTGAGAGCCCGCAACGCTCGGAATGCTTATTATACTGGCCCGGATTCCCCTTGCCGCGAATTCCTTTTCGGGGTCCCCGATTTAAGGCAGCATTTCTTAATTATCTATCTCAGAACTTATTCTGACTAAGTTCACAAATCCCCACCTTCGGCCTCCTTGTATGCTACATTCCTGAGTCCTCCGACATTATGGAAATCACCAACAAAACAAAGAAACCCCTCAGTGTTCCTCTTCCCGCTGGAAAGAAACTCTTTCTCGGCCCGGGAAAGTCTGGACAGATTACGAGGAAAGCTGCCGAACGCCCAGCAGTAGTGAAGCTGGTCGAAGCTGGAGACATTGAAGTGTCTGAAGAAGGAGGATCCAAGCACCAGGGAGGCGGCGGGAATTCAGGCGGCGGTCTCTCCGGTGTCTCGCGCGACGGTAGATCCGGAGCCATGCGGCAGTCCGGCGACAAGTAAACGGGTTCTCGCTTTTACGAATCAGGGCCGAATGCCGAAATCGAATCGTGCCTCATTGGGGCAGGCGACATTTCCTGAGAACACTATTTTGCAGATGGACATAAGATTCCACCAAGTTGCTCCAACGTAATGAATAAACCCAACGACCGTAGTTCTGCCTCGTCGTCAAGGAACTCCAGTTCCGGCCATCGGGAGAAGGATGCGAAACAGGCCCGGCTTGTGGCACCGACGAAAACTGAGACGGCAGACTTACCCGCCTTTCCAGGACTTTCCCCCGAGCAGATCTACGTGCCGGGGACCCGAGCCGAGTGCGAGGATGCGGCCGACGAAATTCTCGCCGCTGGCCTGGGTGGATTTGACACCGAAGCCAAGCCGACTTTCAGGGCAGGACAAAAAAGCGGCGGTCCCCACGTTGTGCAATTCGCTCTCACCGACAAAGCCTTCATCTTCCAGCTTCATCGGAGTGAGTGCGAGAAAGCCGTCGCCAATCTGATCGCCTCGAAGCAAGTGCTCAAGGTGGGGTTCGGCTTAAAGAACGACCACGGACAGATTCGGAGCCGACTGGGAATCACTCTCGACCACGTCCTCGATCTGGATCAAGTCTTCCGCAAGCAAGGCTACCAGGGACAGATCGGTGTTCGTGGAGCCATTGGCGTAATGCTCAAGCAGGGCTTCAGGAAATCAAAATCCATCACCACCAGCAACTGGGCAAATCCCGAACTCCGCCCTGCGCAATTACTCTACGCCGCCAACGACGCTTTCGCCGCCCTGAAGATTATGGAGGCACTTCAATCAGAAGGCCTTCTCGAGCAGTAGGCGGTTCTACGAAAACAGGGGCCGAAGACAGGAACCGCTCAGGGCGGCGTGGATCCCGGATTGTTCTCTTGTTAAATCTTTGCTGTTCGAGCTGTCGTCCTCCAATGCCAGTCTCAGCGCGTCGATGAGTAGATCGAACTGCGCCTCCATCGGCACGTCGAGGTTTTCCGGAAAAGCTGCATCAAGAAGGGTGAGGCCAAAATCGCCTGGCTCAATCAGTTCCTCCGCCCAGCCGAGGATCGTCTCAATCGGTGACTGATCAGGAAAGCGTTCTTTAATGAAAGCAAAGATGTCCTTGCGAGCCGGGACATTCATGAGAAGCGCGAGGAAAAAACGATGGCCGGGATCGCCAATGTGGTAACGCATCCGGGAGATGGATTCCCTGCGTAGACCTTCGGCCAGCGTATCGGGAACTCCCTTCGCCAGCTCACCATGTTTCTTTTGAAAGGCCGCAAGAACCGCCTCCCATTCGCCTAGCACTTGAAGCCGCTCCATGGCGTGGAGCAGCATGTTGAAGCCCCGCTCAAAATCCAGACTCTCCACCATTTCTCCAACGAATCTTGCGTATTCGGGATGATCAATCGTTTCGAGAACACCGAGGAGTTGCTTGCGGCGCATTGTCAGACCATCGGCATAGATCGGGTCGATCGCGATGTGGGGAGGCAGGTAATTGTACTGCGGTCCGGTGCCCGGATCGTGATGAGTCCGGACCACGACGGTGACGGAGGGCGTATCCAGGTGGAAAAGCGAGTGAATGCATTCACGACCAGAGGTAATGGGGACAGTTCGTCCGGTCTCAAGTAATTCAATCTGCTTCATCCGGAGGTCCCCGATGCGTAGATGTGGAGTAACAGACCGCGCTCCTTCGAAGTCGAATTCGGCATGAATACTGGATCCCTGCATGACATGGAACGCGCCGGAGAATTCGTGCTGATGGATGTCGGTGGTCCCCTCTAACCAGAAGAGTATCTGAATGTAAAAACGCTGATGGTTAAAGGCCACCAACTCGGGCTGACCGAACCCGGACTGACTTTGAAAAGGTTGATCGTCCTCAGAAAGGAATTCGTGAATCATCTCCTCGATATCCACGTTCTCAGACGGCGGCGATTCATCGATCGCGATCCGGGCAAGCTCCGGGAATGCTTCGAGCGAGAAATTCTCCTGCTGCCACCGTTCGAGAACGGTGCGCCCAAGCTTTTCAAAATAGGAATTCATGAGAACATATCCTTCGCTTACCCGATGGTGCCCCACAAGCGACAAGAATGAGGAAAGGCCAGAAGTGTTTGCAGGCCGGGAAAAGAACACGGAGCAGGGAAAAGTGTTCAGCTTACCCGCCTTGTAGCAAACGCTCCGCATCTGCTAAATCCTTGGTTCGTCCGCTAGCGAGTTTATTTTTGATGAGTTGTTCTTTGCCGATGACATGAATGGGCAATCCATCCAATTCGTAGTCAATTTTGGAATCCCAGGTTTCTTCCCAATTCAAACCATCAATGCCCGTGAGAATATCAATTCGGTTGGGGGCTACACCAAGCTGGATAACAAACTCGGGCTTTAAAAAATCATCCCTCTCGATTTCCAGGTCACCAAACCCAAATTTTTCGATCACCTGAATCAATCGATCAGCATTTTTCGCGGAAAGATGAATCAAGAAATCGATATCCTCAGTAAACCTTGGCGCTCCGTGAACAGCCAGGGCATATCCACCCACCAGTAAAAATTCAACTTTCCCGGAGAGGTGCAATTCGACAAATCCGCGGAAACGCTTCTGTAGTTCCATTGTTCGGATAGAAGGATCGCCCTCTTTTCAAAAGCTCAAAAAAGATGCGCATGGACTCCTCCGTGTCATACAAAGGAGCCTCTTTTTCGTCCTTGAGCTTGAGTTTTCTTACGACCTTTTCCACCCCCCAATTTACCACTAATTCGCGGTAAGTCGAACTCATGTCAAAACGACATTCCGTTCCCTGCTCAACAGGAATGCCATCGTCAAATCTTTCCCCTTTAGGATTTACCCGCTTCCCGCGCAGCAGCTTCCCGAAGCTTATCCTTTTTACTTTTGCGGCGCCCTTTGATTCCTCCGGTCCCGGGTGAAGGCGGTGGAGCTGTCTCGGTGGGCTCGAAGCCGGTGATTTCTTCGCGCGGAATACTCAATCGATTGCGCTTCTCGATCAGGTTAAAGTGAGCCTGCGTCTCAGCCGTGACGAAACTAAGCGCAATGCCAGCCTCCCCTGCCCGACCGGTCCGACCAATGCGATGCGTGTAGTCGGCGGGTGAACGCGGCAGGTCATAATTGAGCACCGCCGGCAGTTGGGCGATGTCCAGTCCCCGCGCCGCGAGATCGGTGGCGACCAAAACCTGAATTGACGATTTTTTGAACCCATCCAGAACTTCACTGCGCGCGCCCTGACTGAGATCGCCATGAAACGAGTAGGCTTTGATTCCATTGCGCTGCAGTTTGTCGGCGACGTGATCCGCAGTGTATTGCTTCGCGACAAATACCAGGACCCGTTCCCAGCCTTCACTCGCGATCAAATGACGGAGCAAAGGAGTACGCCTGGCGGTATCAACGCGAATGGCGCGTTGTTCAATGTCCGGTGCGTCTTCCGGTTCCGTGTCCACCTGGATCCGGGTGGGATCGTGCAGGAGATTCCCGGCCATCGCTTCGACAGCAGCTGGGAAAGTGGCAGAGAACAGCAGGTTTTGTCGCCGCTCCGGCAACAAGGCCAGGATACGATTCAATTCATCAGCGAAGCCGAGATCAAGCATCCGGTCGGCCTCATCCAGAACCAATGAACTCACATGAGAAAGCGTCACTGCATTGCGTTCGACCAAATCCAGAAGCCGTCCCGGTGTGGCCACGATGAAGTCAGCGCCGCCACGAAGAGCCATCATTTGAGGATTGATCGAAACTCCCCCCACCGCACTAATCACCTTGATCCGCTCCGGAAGGTCTTTAGAAAATTGCTGCACAACGTCCCGAACCTGCGACGCGAGTTCGCGAGTCGGCACGAGGATTAAAGAGTGAACTTGCTTCGGCGTTTCGCGAGGCGCTTCCAGCCATCCTTGAAGCAAGGGCAAAACAAACGCGGTCGTCTTCCCTGATCCCGTCTTCGCCGTAGCCAGAACATCACCACCGGCGAGGACGGCAGGAATTGCCGCTGTCTGCACGGGAGTGGGAGAGTCATATTGATTGGCCGCACGAATCAAAGGATCCGACAGCCCGGGAACGGAAAAAGCCATAGCTACCTATAGAGCAAGTGAAGGATACTTCCCGCAGAATTCGTCCAAAACCAATATTCCACCCGTCGAAGGACGAGCGTTTCATCCAGGCCTGAAATTCGTTCCGGGGTTCCGTAATCTTCAACGGATGTCTTACTTTGCCCCTCTGGGATCAGGCCTTTCCACTACATCCGCTTCACTTTGAAGCTGCGAAACTCCACTGGATCGCTGTGTCCTGCGAAGCCAATAAGACCCTTCGTGCGATCCAGTCCCTTCGGTGGGTTCTTCATCTGACTCCGGTCGAATTTCGCGATGTCCGCGTCGAGAATTTTAGTGCCATTCAGCGTAACCATGATGCGCTGTCCCTGCACTTCAATTTCCTGGAAGTTCCACTCTCCCGCCGGCCGTAGATATCCGTGCTTCGCGCCGACGCAGTGATAAATCGAGCCGTGATATTGATACGGAGCCAAACCATTTTTGCCTGCGGCAGCCTGCTTCTCGTTGTAGCCATCGCTGTCGATAACCTGTAGCTCAAGTCCGTCCGACGCCGAGTGGCCGCCGAGTGGTGTGCGCAGTGCAATGCCGTTATTGCCAGCCTTAGGACTGTCTCTTATACACATCTCCGAGCCCACGAGACCGAGGCTGATCTC
>CAJXQE010000316.1 GCA_913058215.1 uncultured Verrucomicrobiales bacterium | reverse complement strand
CGAGATCAGCCTCGGTCTCGTGGGCTCGGAGATGTGTATAAGAGACAGGGAATATCCTCTGTGCCCATAAATGTGTTGCCCACTCCAGCAGAGGATACGACCTTGGTTTGGAAGTTGACGTATCGTATAGGGGGCAATGGCCGAATTGATAAACAATCAAAAGATGGTAGTTGGTCCGTAGATTGGGGAGATGCAATTTTTGCAGTCCATAGTGACGGGAAGGTCAGTGTAATATTAGAACCAAAAGTCATCCCAAGGAAATGAGCAAGAGCAAAGCTAACATGTCACTGGAAGGGGGGGGCTTTGCTCTGCTACTATTCTCTCAGCTCAAACGTTATCCCGCTTAGGATTTTCCCGTTAATCCCATTCAATCTAGACTAGACTATTCCGATGAATCGAGACCTTGACCCGGCAGATGACATCGTTGCGTACAACCGTGTGGCTTGGGACAGTCAGGTCCGAAAGAAAAACCGCTGGACGATTCCTGCCTCGTCGGAAGAGATTCAGCGTGCCCGCAACGATGACTGGCGTATTGTTCTTACGCCAGAGAAGTTTGTTCCTCGCGAGTGGTTTCCTGATTTCCGTGCCAGTTCTATTGAAGTTCTTTGCCTTGCCGGTAGCGGAGGCCAGCAGGCTCCAATCCTGGCAGCGGCTGGAGCCAGTGTTACTGTGCTCGACAATTCACCAGCTCAATTGGCTCAAGACCAACTCGTGGCTGACCGTGAAGGATTGGCACTAAAGTTGACGCTAGGTGACATGGCTGATCTTTCAATGTTTGAAAACGAGTCCTTCGATTTGATTTTTCATCCATGCTCCAACAGCTATGTTCCCAAGGTGCTGCCGGTCTGGAAAGAAGCGGCAAGAGTCATGAAGACCGGAGCCAACTTACTTTCAGGAATCGTCAATCCGATTCACTATCTGTTCGACGATCAACTGATGGAGAACGGTGAGTTCAAAGTGTGTCACAAAATTCCGTATTCTGATCTCACTAGCCTTTCTTCGCAGCAGAGACAGGGATTACTTGACGACAACGAACCGCTCTGCTTCGGCCATACACTGACAGACCAGCTTGGCGGTCAGGTCGAAGCAGGTTTCGCGATCACTGGTTTTTTTGAAGACCGCTGGTCGGAATGTCCGATTTCCGATTACATCTCATCATTCATCGCAACGAAAGCCACAAAGCTTCAGTGAATCGCGTAGCTGGAGGTCACCGTTATCAAACAGGAACTCTGTGGCAGGAAATACCGGAAAGCAAGACTCTGGACGCCAAGATCTGACATGAATTAGAAATCGCTGTGACAACTCTAAGCTTCAATTACAATTCAAAGCACGTCCTCAGGTCAGGTCCGGGTCAGCTGTGACATTCGCTCTAGAAATGAAAATCAAATCGCTCTTAAAACTCCTGGCGACAGTCTTGTTGGCATTTCCTTCGACTGCACTGATTTCGTCCCTTCTTTTCGATGAAGGCGGGGGATTTTCCGGACGTTTTCAATCCAGTCTGGCCATCTTGACGACTGCCGGATATACCGATGGATCTACGGTTCCGAAGTTGCTTGAATTGGCGCTGGCGATTATTGGGATCATACTTTGCATCACTCTTTTCGGAATCGGATTTTTTCTTATGGTGAAAATGATTATGAAGATCTTGCCCAAGAGTGAACAAGGCCCGGATGACCGATCCGCTGAGGCTGTGAAATCGAAAGATCGATGACTGCTTTAAGCTCGCATCGGAAGTGCGCCGGCAGTAGCGGGCTGAATCGCTTGAGCCTTCGGCTGAAACTAATATGCGTATAGTCGGGACGCTGGCCTCAAAGACGACATTAAAAATAAATGAAAGCAACCACCTTATATTGTCTCGCCTTTGTGCTCGTCATTCTTATCGGGCTGGCAATCTATCCTCGCGCGATCACCGGCGACTATGCCACGGTAACAATTGATAAGATTGAGATCACCTCAGACGGTCGAGTTGACATTTCCTACAGTGGGAAATGCAGCTCGGGTCATTATATTTCCTCGGTTTACATCGAAGAAGGGAGGCCGGCAAGCGAAGGAGGGGGGATTTCCGGGAGTATTGGATTAGGATACCCTGTTGCATTTAAGGTTGAGCAAGACCGATGGTCTCCCAGTAGAGTAGAAAATTTGAAAGACCAACTTCAAATTAGAGAAGGCGGTGAATATGTTATCACCTCGGATGAGCCATTGGTGTTATTCAATTTGGATGCTGAGTTGGGGCGCCACAATAAAGGCATTCTAAAGTTGGCCAGGCAAGACAGCTTCAAATTTTAGGGCTGATTTTTTGGCCACAAAAATATTGCCGAAGATGACGGTGCGGGACAAGCACCTACCCGCGTCGAGTCGAAATGATTTTCGTTACTACAACCCTCAAGCTGCAGTCGAAGGTGCGCTCCCGGGAGACGCTGCCAGACCTTTAACATTCGAAAATAGTTTAATGTTCAAAAGTGCGTATGAAAGAGTTGGAGGGATCGTATGGATTCCCAGGATGCTGGAAAAGATCCGAATGAATGCCAAAAACGAACTTCCTGAGGAATTTGTCCCATACCTTGGTAAAGGGTTCGACGGTCGATGTGTTTCATTCCTTGGTGTCGAATACGATGAGCTTGTAAGTCGGACTCTGGAAGGAGGAAATGATGAAGAGATTTTTGCTTGGATTTTATCCAGGGGCAGACGGCCTTCTGCAGACGAAATTCTCATATGGAACGATTTCATGAGTAAGAGAGGATGGAGAGATTCTGATCACGATGAGGAAGGTTTTGAAGCTTACAAAAAGAAGTATGATCTAGGTCATCGTTCTGATATTCTCACCTTTTTTGACTTTTATGAAGTTGACGAAGGACGAAAGCCCTAGGTTCGAACAAGGCAGTTCAGGCACTTGATACTCGTCGCTCCGCTCCTCTCACCGATACCTCACTTCGAATTTTATGAGCTTCACAACACCCCATCAATTGGAAGAGTCAAAACCATGAAATGTCTGCCCAAACGAATGGCATCACTGGCCATCGTCTTGCTCACCACAACCTTTGCGGTCGCGGAGGACGAATCGACGAAAGTAACTGCTACGGTCAAATTGCCAAAGGAGCTCGCGTCTTTTACCGGGCGTAAGCTTGAGCTCCGGCTCTACGAATACGATCCGTTAATGGCAGATGCAGATGCGGCCCTCGTTGAAAAGATTGAGATAGCCAATTTTTCGCATTCGAAGGGGAAAGCGGGGAAACTGAAAATCGAAATTGGTGCCAAGGGAAAGGTCAATCCGCGCCGACACTACTACCTCACAACATTTATTCTCGATGGAACAACACGAACTCACATTGGAGAAAAGGGCGGGAAGAGCGGCCTATGCAAGGTCATAACGGACGGTCATTCTCGAAAGGTAATACTTTTGGTTCGCGCCGTTCCATGAAGCCTCACGAAACGAAGGGTGGAAGCTGTAAGTCCGCTGACGTTCGCCGCCGAAATCAGCACGTAACAAGGCCTTGCTCCTGAGCGGCGGGTCCGGTCGGTTTTTAGAGTAGAAAGTCTTTCGCCGCCGCCCGTGGGCTTGAACGTTTCGGCTAAGAAATGAATCGCATTCTAATACGCAAGGCAGAAGATCGTGATGCTGCTGCGGCTTCGGACGTCGTCAGGTCTTCGATTTTGGAGTTATGTTGTGAGGATCACAAGAACGACTCAGCGACATTGGACCGGTGGCTGCGAAATAAGAACGCCAGTGGGTTCTTAGATTGGCTTAGAGACTCTGAAAAATTTACCCTTGTGGCTGAGTTTGCATCCGACATCTGTGGTGTTGGCTTGATCAATCGCACGGGCCAGTTGGATCTGTGCTACGTGAAGCCGGGCATGCAGGGGCGTGGAGTGGGTGGCCAGATGATGGCAGCGCTGGAATCGAAAGCCGTAAAATGGGGGGTGACAGAAATCCGCTTGATTGCCACTTCCAAGGCCAGGGTATTCTACGAGGATAGAGGGTACGTTTGCGTAGGTTCAGCAGATGGAAGGGGTGTCTTGACCGACTACCACTACTCAAAAGCACTTGCCGAACAAGGCGGCGATGATCCGCAGCCTGCCTTCCTTGAGAAGAATTAGCAATGAACTTTCAAGACTTCAGACTAAGTTTGGAGTGCGCAACCGGCAGGCAGTGACATCACTCAAATGTTTTCCAAAATATGAAATCCAGGCTAACCAATCAAACAATCGCACTGATATGTGCTGTTCTAGTTTATGCGCCAATCTCGAAGGCTGAGGACGAAGAGCCCGTAAAGTTTGAATCTTCTGGTTTTGGAGAAACCCCGAAGGCTGAGGACGAGGTGCCTGTAAAACTTGAACATTTTGTCTTCCCAATTACTGAGCCTGCTGATGAGGTTCTGAGAATGTTCAGCCGTGACTTCGATCTAAGCTTAAGAGCGTTTCTCGAAGAACAGGGGATAGAATTTCCTAAAGGTGCAAATTGCAGCTTGGACTCAGAGAAAAATCGTGTTGAAGTAAGGCTGGAGCAGTATCATGCAGCTCTAGTCGTTTGGGTCCTGGGTGATATCATGGTATTCAAGAACAGTGTCAACCCGCCGACTAAGGAGGCCCTGGTTGAGCGATATTACCGCCGCCCGCCCGCGAGCGACGACCAACTCCCAGAATGAACTGATAGCACCAGTTTGGCTCAAGGAGAACAAGAAGCGGATGAACAGGCTGCTACCCGCCGTGGACTCGAAAGCGAATGAACGATATAGATTTTAGCCTTGCATCGAAACCCCGCTGTCAGCATCGGCTGTCATCGCTTTGATGTTCTGCTATAATGTTTAGGATTCTGTTACAGGTATTGCTTTTCGGTGCCATGGCTGCGCTCATAATATGCATACCCTTATTCTGCTTTAGGAAGGGGGGGGGCATTTTCCAAAAAACTGTCGGTTGGCTACTTAGCATTATCATCAATTTTCGTAGCTTCCGGGATAGGAGCATATTTCTATTCTCTTCAACTCGGCCCCAAGAGTCATGCCATGTCGCCAGTAAGAGACTTGTTTGAGCCATACTCAATTTTATTGATCGGTGGAATTTTTATAGGTGGACCTATGGTTTGTATTAGTGTTTGGGCGTTTCAAAGATTAAATAAATAGCAAAAATATGCAGAACAAGTCGGCGATGATCAACGAACTGCCCGCCGCGAGTCGAAATTTCTCATGACCGTTCAACGATCAATCCTTAACTCATTGCTCGGCCTCGGCCGGGTATGGTATGGTATGAACCTTGTGTAATAAAAATGAAAACATTCTTCTACATAGCTTTTGCCTTCGTCTTGGGGCTGTCTCCCGGGAGGGCCGAAGAAGCCCCCTCTCTGTCTTATTACGAAGAGGTGGTCCCTTCTTCTAACAAGAGCCTCACCCCTGAAAGGTTGCTTGAGCTCGAACAAGCGGCGTTTACGCGGCCAGACTCAGCCGAGGTTTTCTATCCTCTTGCAAGGGCTTTTGCGACCACATCAGAACGCGTCTGGGCAGTGACTTATGGGGAGATATTTTGCAATCTAACCACGGATCCAAAGCGATTTTTTGAAATAAGCGACACTTTAGGAGAAATGTTCGAAAAATCATTGATCTACAAGAGCGAAACAGAAGCCACAATTTCGTTCATGAAGGTTGCGGGGGTTGACCCTGACTCGAAGGAGATACCTTTCGAAATGAATTTTGAAATTTCGATAGGATACGGATTTAACGACTACGAAAGATTCCGTAATCTATCGATCGCAACGATTCATGAGATTCGATTGGGCCAGCTCCGCGTATGGGAGGAAAAAGATCTGCCAGACCATGCGTTGATAGCCTGGCTCCGCAACCTTCATTCAGCCGATATGATTGAGGCGTATACCTATTGGCTTTTCCAAAAATTTCGTCCTGATGAGTTTGCTTACTGGCGATCTAGGAACACCGATAAACTCAGCGCATTTCTCGAATGGAGGAGGAAGAATGCAATCGATCTTTCAGGGGCTAACTATCACCGTTTACACTAATATTGATGTAAATTGAGGCGCAACAAGGCGCTACACCCAAGGCCTGCCCCGCCTTGGAGTTGAAAGTCAAAGGCAACGCAAACATTCAACCAGAAATCATTACCTGCCCTAAGGTCAGGGGTGAGTGAGCTCAAACGTTATGCCAAGAATTATTTTACTGATTGTCCTCTGCATCTTCGCCCATCGTGCTTCGGCTCACACTTTCATCTGTGCCGACACTAAACTGAAGAAGGCTATGATTTTCAATTCTGCGGGCAAGCGGATATGGAATTACGATGACGTTAAGTGTGTTGATGTGTCCGTGCTCGCCAACGGCAACATCCTGATGTGCCATGAGCATCCTAAGGCCAGCTGGATTCGCGAAGTGACGCGGGAAAAGAAAATGGTCTGGGAATACAAAGTCAAAGGCGAAGCCCAGAGCAGCCAGCGTCTGCCAAATGGCAATACATTGATCGGGATATGCACGAGCAGCGAGCTCATTGAAGTAAAACCGGATGGTGAAATCGCCAAGCGCATTAAAGTGAAAACCTCGATCAAGAAGACCCACAAGATCATGCGCCGGGCACGCAAAGGGGACGATGGTCTGTACTATGTTGCTCATCACGGCGAAGGAGTGTGCCGGGTATACGACGGCGATAGTAAGATCGTTCGCGAGATCCCTCATTACCCGGGCTTCTGTTATTCTGCGACGCCACTGTCCGATGGCCGCGTGTTGCTCACGGGCAAGGATCTGATAAAGATCGTCGGTAATGACGATAAAATTGTATGGAGCCTACGCTCCGACGAGATCGCCAAGTGGAATATCGCTTCGTTCTGTGGTGCCCACATTCAGGCCAACGGCAACATCGTCGTCAGCAACTGGCTTGGCCACGGGATGGACGGCAAAGGTACGCCGATCATCGAAATTACGCCTGACAAGAATGTTGTATGGAGCTTTGACGACACAGAGCAAACTCGTCAGGTGCTGGCCGTCCAGGTAATTGACGGGCAACTTTAATCTTTACGCCGCTCAAATCTGAAAGTCTGACTCCAACAATGAAGTGAACCCTCAACCCGTTCTACAAAAAGTCGAAGCCTACCACTCTATGAAAATGATCTATCATCTCACTTCCATTATCTTAATGGCTCTCGTCACTTCAACCTCCGCTCTCTTATTCTCTTCGTGTTCGAAGGGGGGACTCAAAGAGACGATTACGAGAGACGAAATTACCTATTTCATTGGTGCGGACGGATCAGGAAGCGGACCATTGGTCATTTCAGATCGATCATCCGGTGAGGTTGTCGGCTTGTTCGCTGAAAGTGGATCCACTCTTTACTTCGAAACAGATGAGGCGATCGCACGCTTTTCGAACATGAAGATCTTCTTTGCCAAACCGGCTGAATCCGGAATTGTATACCATTACAATGAGGAGGAAGGGGAATTCGAACCCACAGGGAAACAGTTATCTGAACCAGCGGCAAGTGAGTAGAAACGCAGGACAAGCAGGTGCAGGCGAGGCGGGATTGACGCCGGAGTTGAAAATTACATTTCACGCCCGGGCACTTGAACTTTGACCTTCGCCTTAGAATTTGACATCGCGCAACAGTTTTGGCCGGCACCATTGGTGGAAGCGGCGCATATTGCATCGAGTATTCTGCTTGCTTGCCGCGCTGAGTGCAGCCCAGACGGTTTCAGGTGAGACGACTCCGGAGAAGTTGCGCCAGAATCAGGAGATACTCTCCCGTGACGCGAAGTGGACCGAAGATATCGACGCCTTCGCTGATGGCCTCAGGCGCACTCATCCCAATCCCTTCCATAGCATGTCGGATAGAGATTTCGATCAGGCCATTGCTCGAGTAAAAGAAGAAGTTCCCAAGCTCAACGATCCCGAGCTCATGGTTAGACTAATGCGGATTGCGGGTTCGGTAGCAGCGCGCCAGGACGGACATTCGGCGGTTGTTCCGTATCTGGCGTCTCCTGTCAGAGCCTATCTCTTTCCCGATGGCCTTTTTATAGTGGGCGCTCCGGCTGAATATCGCGAGTTCATCGGATCCAGGATTCTTAAGATTGGGGGAACCGACGTAAAGACAGTGGAGCGCCGGGTCGCTCCACTGGTGACGCGTGACAACCGGATGACCGCGATTTCCCGGCTTCCTCCGTTTATGATGTGTCCGGACCTGTTGCGTGGAATTGGATTGTGGGAAGGAAGTGAGGATTCGCTACCTCTTTTGGTGGAGAGGGAGGGCGAAACGTCCGAACTTCGTGTCACGCCCGAGCGGATGAAATTACAATTGAAGGGCTTTCACTTGCCGCCTCTTGCCAAAGAAAACCCGAGGTGGCTCAAAGAGCCTCTCGATAAAGAGCACGTCTATCGGCGGAAGAGAGCCTTCTTTTTCGACGTGCTGAGGCAGAACAACGCACTCTATATTCAATACAACGCCGTTCGTGCGGCGAACCCGGATGGTCAGACACTCGCGGAGTTTTCTCGCGAGCTCTTGCAGGCGATTGACGAAAGGAAACCGAAAAAAGTGATTGTCGATGTGAGGCATAATACAGGGGGAAGCAACAAGACTTATGTTCCCTTGCTCGAAGCGCTGACAAAATCGCCGCAACTCCATACCCATGGAGTGCTCTATCTGCTTACGAGTCGGGTCACATTCTCGGCCGCAGGTAACTTCGTTACTGAACTGGAAAAGAAGACGCGCGTAATCCTGGTTGGCGAGCCTTCCGGAGGGAGCCCGAATCAATACGGCGACAGTCGAATGATTCCCATGAAATATACCGAACTATTCTTCGTAGTTTGGTCATCAAAATATCATGAGAAAGGCGAGCCGGACGAAGAGCGCCTTGTCCACGAGGTTGATATTCCGGTTTCGATGTCATCTTCCGATTATTTCTCGGGGAGCGACCCCGTCTTGGCTGCCGCACTAAAGGATAATGGCGCACCGCTCGTACGTGAAGACCCAAATCCGAGGCCCGTCCTTGATGGAGACGCCCGAGCTTCTTTCAAACCAGCGTTCGAAAATTAAAAATCCAGAGTGGGATTGGACCTGTCTCTTATACACATCTCCGAGCCCACGAGACCGAGGCTGCTCTC
>CAJXQE010000315.1 GCA_913058215.1 uncultured Verrucomicrobiales bacterium | reverse complement strand
CGAGATCAGCCTCGGTCTCGTGGGCTCGGAGATGTGTATAAGAGACAGGGACAGGCGGCGCTTGAAGCGACTTGGGCTTACAAACAGATTTCAGGATTAGATGAGTGGTTTATTGAGATGGGGCTCACCCACTCTTATGCCCCTGTCAGGGAATGGCTTGTCCGATTGATCGGGGATGGTTACAGTATTTCAGAGGCCGATATTTCCAGAACTGCTTTTCCTTTGCTCATAGAATTGGCAAAGAACGACGATAGCCCGCAGGTTCGGAGACAACTTGCCTGCACGGCGCGTATTCTTTCGCCTGATGATGGATTGCCCATCGCGAAAGCACTCATGATGCGAACGGAAGATTCGACAGATCCGTATCTGCCTCTTCTCGTCTGGTGGGCGATGCAGGAACACATTGATCAGGACACGCTGCAGGTGCTTGAGCTTTTTGACGACCCGGCAGCCTGGGATACTCCCATTGTCTTTGATGATCTGCTCCCACGTCTCATGCGGCGTTTTGCGATGGCGGGAAAACAATCAGATCTAAAGGCCTGTGCCAAACTGTTGAACACAGCACCGGCGGCGAAACATTCCCAACAACTTCTCGCAGGATTCAACGAGGCCTTTCGGGGTCGCGGCATGACCGGGCTTCCTGATGAATTACTGACCGCGATGAGTCGCTTTGGCAAAGCCCCTTTGTTGATGAGAGTTCGCCAGGGGGAAGAGGCGGCGATGAAAGAGGCTGTTACTTTGGTTAAAGATGCAAAGGCTGAAGCGGGAGAGCGTGTTTCCATGATTCGAGCGCTCGGAGAACTGGGGGCAAAAGACGCCCAGGCAATTTTGCTCGAGCTCGCTCTTTCCAAGGGGGTGCCCGCCGTCCGGAAGTCAGCATTTGCCGCACTCGGGAATTTTGAAGATGAGCTAATTTCGAATGAGATCATTGCCGTGATTTCGGAGATTCCTGCTGAAGTTCAGCCGGCAGCATTCACTCTCCTGGCCAGTCGCAAGAAGTCGACGGAGAAGCTGTTGACATCCATTGAAGCCGGCGAAGTTTCCACCACCTTAATTACTCCTGACCTTGCCGACCGCTTCCGATTGCATCCAAATTCGAGGATTCAGGAGCGGGCACGCAAATTGTTTCCTGTCACCGGAGTGGGAGACGAGGCTGCTGCGAAAATGATCGTGAAAATCGAAGTGGCCCTCAAGGAAGGCCTGGGCAATGCCTATGATGGTGAGAAAATATACGCGATGAAATGCGCATCCTGTCATCAGTTGTTTTTCAAGGGCGGACAGATCGGGCCGAACCTGACAAGTTACCAACGGGACAACCTCGGGACCATGCTGATCAGTATTGTGAATCCAAACGCGGAGATTCGGGAGGGATACGAGTATCAGATGGTCGCCACCAAAGACGGTCGCAGTATCGGTGGATTCCTGGCAGAGAGTGACAGCCAGGTAACGGTGTTGCGCGGATTGGATGGGCAGGATGTAACTTTGAAACAGGATGAAATCCTGGGCATGAAATCAATGGGTCGCAGCCTGATGCCAGATGGCCTGCTCAATGATCTCGACGAGGGGCAGATCCGCGACCTCTTTGCCTTTCTGAGATTGTCCCAGCCGATAACCCGCTAGGAAGTTTGCGGCATCGGAAATTGATAAGGCAAATGCGATGAGTTGCGCAGCTGCCTTTCGAATAGTGTGGTGCGACCGGGGGCGGTCGCGTTCCGGTTGAATTCCGTCGGTGACAAGTGCATGAGGATTCAGGTAGATTTACCCCATGCGAAAATTTGCCCTCGTCTCTGCCGCCAGCTACGGTCACAAATCACCTCGTGTTCCCGGTTCCCACCATGGCACTGCTTTTGCCACAACTTTCAATGGATGGGATGAAGAGAAGGCGAAGCTCTGCCAGGGCACGTTTGTAAGGTCGGGAAGGAAACTGGATTCTGCCCGGGTCGTGAAGATTTGGGATCCGGACAAAGAGGCGGCGCAGAAACTCGCGGACGCATGTGGTATCGATACCGTGACCGACACCCCGGAAGAATGTAGCGAAGGTGTCGATGCCGTGATCATTATCGACGATGGCACGGGTTCGCATTCGAAGTATGCGGAGCATCCGCTTCGAAAAGGTGTTCCCGTTTTTTGCGACAAACCACTCTCAATGACCGCTCGAGATGCGAGAAAGATAGCAGAGATCGCGAGGGAAACGAAGACGCCGATCATGTCAGCGAGTTCACTGAGGTTTGTTCCTGACATTGTCAAATTACGCGATGAACTGAAAGATGTCGGGCCGGTTTACCTTGCCAGTGCGGCTTGTGGGAACGGTCTGGTTTACTACGGCGTTCATGCTCTTTCTATGATTTATGCAGTGCTTGGGCCGGGAGCCGTGAGTGCAATCAATGTCGGACAACCGGGAAGTAATTTGGTCAGACTGAGATTCGCCAATCATCTTGATGTGATGCTGTTTGTTGCCGAGAAGGAGTGGATGCGCTCCGGTTATCAGATCAATCTTTACGGGAAAGCGGGCTGGCGAAGCGTGAAGCCGGATTTGAAGAATCTCTATTCCCACCTGTTGGAGGCTTTCGTCACGTTTCTCGATACCGGTGAAGAAGTGGTGCCCATTGAAGAAGAGGTGGAACTAATTGCGGCTCTCGAAGCGGGGGCACGTTCGCTGGAACTCGGCCGGGAAGTCAGCCTCGAGGAAGTTTTCGAGTGAAGGGCTTGCCGCGATCAGGTCATTTCCAAGACACTCTGGGAGAGGCATGATACCCGTAGTCGATGATTGAAATTGGAGACAGGAGCAGACGGTCATTTCTCCGGGTGGGAACACTCGGTGCTGGAGCATCGGCAATTTCGCTGCCTCAGTTTCTGGCCGCCAGTTCGATTGAGCCGACCTTGGTAAAGGATCGATCGGTAGTGTTTCTGTTTATGCACGGAGGTCCTTCGCAGACAGAGACCTTCGATCCGAAGATGGATATGCCGATCGGAGTCCGTTCGGCGACCGGGGAGGTGAAGACCTCGCTACCCGGGGTGTCTTTTGGCGCGACTTTTCCGAAGCTGGCAAAACTGGCTCATAAACTCGCCGTGGTTCGTTCTTTTACGACCGGGACCGGTGCCCATGATATCAAACCGATCGTTGGAAAAAATTCCCTGGGGGCAAATATCGGTTCCCTCTATTCCCGGGTCGCCGGAGCAAATGACGAAGCAACCGGAATGCCCAAAAATATCGCTCTCTATCCCCGGGCGGTGGATCCGGAGGCGATGGAGATGATCAAAAAGTTCGGTGACTTCGCCTCGACCGGTCCGCTGGGAGCGGCGTATTCAGCCTTTGAACCGGGCGAAGGCGGTCCGGTACAGAATGACATGACGCTGCATCTCAATCGTGCCCGGATGGAAGACCGAAGGTCTCTTCTCGACGAGCTGGACGGGGCGAAGCGGGTTCTCGATGGTGGAGTCGGAGAAGCGATGTCGACTTTTCAAGCGAGGGCGTTTGATACGATTCTGGGTGGAATCTCGGAAGCCTTTGATCTTTCGAAAGAGGATCCCCGGATGGTTGCCCGCTATGACACCGCGCCCCTGGTGAACACCAACTCAATCCGCAAGGTGTGGGCGAATCACCAGCGTTATCGGGATCACAGTCAGAATATCGGGAAGCAAATGTTGCTGGCCCGTCGGCTTTGCGAACGCGGTGCCGGTTTTGTAACTGTGACGACGAATTTCGTGTGGGACATGCACGCCGACAAAAATAACGCCACGATGACAGAGGGAATGGGCTACGTCGGAACTCCTTTTGATCACGCGGTTTCCACCTTCATCGAAGACTGTGAAGAGCGCGGACTGGGCGAAAAGATTCTTTTGGTCTGTTGCGGAGAAATGGGCCGCAATCCGGTGATCAACAAAAAGGGTGGTCGCGATCACTGGGGGCGCTTGGCTCCTTTGATGGTTTATGGAGGCGGCCTAAAAACCGGGCAGGTGATCGGTCAGTCGGATCGTAAGGGCGGAGAGCCGTCATCGACTCCGGTACTGATGGAAAACCTCACCGCGACGATACTTCATTCGCTCCTGGATTTGAATCTTGTAAGAGTTCTTGATGGGCTTTCAAACGAGGTGTTGAACGCAATGACGGCACCGCGTCCGATCCGGGGATTGGTGTAGTCGAATTCGCTTTCCCCGAACAATCAGCAAAAAGCGTTGCCATTTCGGGGTTTGCCGCCATTTTACAGGCCCTCAAATTTCAAAAACACCTATCTTTACCTATCGTGCCCGACGCTCTTACCATTGTTAAAACCTGCGCCAAATTCGCTGATGAAATTCAGGCGGAGGATATTGTGATTCTCGATATGCGCGGGATCTCTTCGATTGCCGATTACTTTTTGATTTGCAACGGAACTTCCATGCCGCATCTCAAGGCGGTCAGTCGGGAAATTCGGACGAAGACGGAAGAGGCGATTGGCGAGAAGCCCCGCTCTTCCGACGGGGATGCTCCGAGTCAGTGGCTGGTGATTGATTACATCGATGTCGTTGTGCATATTTTTCATGAGGAGAAACGTTCTCTCTACGCGCTTGAAGATTTGTGGTCGGACGCACCGCGAGTCGAATTCGAATAGGATTCACCTTCAATCGCCCTGAGTGATGAGGATCGAAGTGGTAAATACTGGGACGGAATTGCTTCTGGGGAAGGTGATCAACACTCACCTCGGATTTTTCGGACAAGAGCTATTCAAATTGGGGCTGAGGATTCAGCGGCAGACCACTATTCCGGATGGCGACGAAATTCGGACGGTGCTGCAGAACGCTTTTTCCCGGACCGATGTGATTTTGATTACCGGTGGACTCGGTCCGACCAATGACGACCTTACTCGAGAGGTCGTTGCTGAAATGCTTGGACACGAGCTGCACCTGGATCAGTCAATTCTCGATTCGATTGAGGAAATGTTCCGCAGTCGTGGTTTAAAACAGAATCGCTCCAATGACCGACAGGCGATGGTTCCTGAAGGCGCTGTGGTGCTTCACAATCCTAACGGGACTGCACCTGGTCTCTATGTTCCGGCTGACGAGAAGGCAGGTTCGCCGCACATGTTTCTCATTCCCGGTCCGCCTCGGGAATTGAAACCGATGTTTCTGGATCAGGTAGTACCTCAGATCAAATCTCTGCTTGGAGAGGATCACCAGATTGCGACCTGGAGAAATTTCAGAATTTACGGAGTAGGGGAGTCAACCCTTGCGAATGAAATGGAGCCGGTTCTTGAGCCGATTGAGGGATTGGAACTTGGCTATTGCGCCAGGTTGGGAGAAGTGGATCTCCGGCTGATTGGAAGCGATGAAGCGGTGGATGCTGCATCAAAGATTGTTCGTGAGAAATATGGGCGTCAGATCATGACCGAGTCCGAGGACCCCATAGAGAAAGTGATTTTGGAACTTCTCCTGGAAAAAGGCGAGACCGTTTCCACTGCGGAAAGTTGTACGGGGGGATTTATCGCCAGCACTTTGACGAATGTTTCCGGTTCCAGTTCCACTTTTCATCGGGGCTTTGTGACGTATTCGAATGAGGCAAAGACCGAGTTGCTTGGAGTTTCTCCAGATCTGCTCGCGGAGCATGGAGCGGTGAGCAACGAGGTGGTCGCGGCTATGGCCGGGGGCTGTCTGGAACGAAGCGGGGCGGATCATGCGATTGCGATTAGTGGCATCGCCGGTCCGACAGGGGGCACGAAGGAGAAAAAGGTAGGAACCGTTCACATTGCGATTGCGAGCCGGAACGAGCCACTCTTCGCGAAGAAATTCTTTCAACCTGTGGAGCGTATTGCTTTTAAAGAACGGGTTACACGGCTTGCTTTGGATTTGTTGCGTCAACGACTCCAGGGTTTCACGCTCGATTAAATCCGGTTTTAGGTGTAGATTCCCGCTCCGCAAAGGCGTTTGGGTGGTTTATGAAAACAGAAAGGGATTGGCACAGAGGTCGGCGTTTTGCCTGCATATGCATGGGCGCTGTCTGGGCGATTCTTTTCGCTTTAGCGACTCCGGCTTCGGCACAGTTATTCGGTGGTGATGGACTTTTCAATCGCAAGGAAAAGAATCGCGGCAAACTTTCCGGAACTCCGAAAGATCCAGGCATTCCGGTGCCAGTTACCGGCACTGCTTCGGTGGTGAAGGGAAGTGAATCTGCTTTTTACATCAAAGCGGGAACCAAGACGCCTGGACAGATCGTTGAGTTTTTAATTCGTGATTTCCCGCTCGCTGGCAAAATCGTTTCGGTGGTGAGTGATCCGGCGGACCGCAGTCGCGCTGTAGTGACTTACTTTGCCGAGCCCGGATCTTCAGCTAATCAGGATGCATTTTCGTTCGCTGTTCGTTACCGCGGCGGAAGATATTCACCTTCGATTCGTTATGATATTGATTTGGCGGACACAAAGCTTTCGGAAATTGAAGTCACTGAAAAGATGGACTTCGGGAAGGTCATGATTGGAGAAGAAGCCGTTCGTGAAATCGAAGTGCGAAACAATGGCGGGGCTCCATTTGCCCGACAGCTGATGGTCGCTTCTCCTTGGCATATTGTTGAGCCGGCCAACGGCAAAGTGGTTCTTTCACCAAGGGGATCCAAGCGAATCAAAGTAGCTTTTCGCCCGACCCTTGTCGGAGAAGTTAATTTCCTTCTTGGATTGAGCCGCAGCAAGAAGGGCCTCTGTAAACTAAACGGGGAAGCGTCGCTACCGTTCTCTATTTTAACCGAGGAGATCGAATTGACTCTGGATCCCAAAACGCGGCGTCGAAAAGGAGAGGTGATTTTTCAGAATCATGGAAAGAAACCTATTCTTTTGGCCGTTAGGGGGAGCACCCGTCTCGCAAAGAGCCTTGGGTCGGAAGTGATTCTTGGTGCGGGAAAGGAAACCAAGAAGGAAATTTTTCTGACTGAAACTGATGTGGCGGGTTTCAGTGGTGCGGCGGAATTTGCATTGGAAAACGGGTTTTCCAACACTGTTCGCGTTTCCGCGGCGGCCGTGCCTGGTGAGATTCGTCTGGAGGTTCCCGGAGCACTGAGCTCCGAAGTGATCAATTTTGGTCAGGTTCAGGCCGGTCGAACTACGGAGCGTGGATTTCTTGTGAAAAATATCGGTGGCGAGGCCGTGCCTCTTGACTATGAGGTGGGCAATCCCTTCCGCCTGATTGCGAGTCCCTTGAAGGAATTGGCTCCACTTTCTGCTGTTCAGGTTACGATTGAGTTTTCGCCATTGCCCGGGGACGAGGGATCAGCGGATGTGAGCATGAAAGTCATGACGAATGACCAGGTTGTTCCGATGAGGCTGCTTGGCAATGTTACGAAGGGAGCCAGCAGTGCCGGTTTCAGCCTGTCCAGTGGCAAGAGCAAAACGCAGCCAGATCCGGAGAGCAGCGCGTCCGCTTCAGTAGCTCAGAACGGAGGCGGGATGAGCCCGATTCGAATTCGTGAACCCGTGGCCGGTGCAAAATCCGGAGTGCCGATCAATGAGAAAGTGCTGGTGGCCCCGTGGCTTGATTCGGAATTGAGTCCGGAGGATCTGGAGGCGATGCGCAGCCCGCAAGGGATCCCGGCACGCTCTCTATTGAATCGACCGTTTAATTCCGATGTTCGAGGAGCTGAGGATCTGGAAGTTGTTGTGGCCGGAGTGAGAGATCTTACTTTGGGTTTCACTGCTCCGCCCGAGTCTGAGTTTCACAAGTTTGAATTGGAGACCATCGGTACTGTCATTCCAAATGAGAGCGATCAACTGCCTGTAAATGTCTGGATTCCTGTCGAGAATGTGGACTTTGAAAGGATCGGTCGTCTCGTGAAAGCAAAGGTTCAAGTTCCTCTGCCGTCTACGGAGTATCAGTTTCGGGTAATTACTACGAATGAACTTGGTAAAGTGGCTTTTCCTTCAGAGGGGATTCTAGCGACGACTGGCTTGCCCATGGATTGGACGTGGATCTACGTCACTCTCGGAGCCATTCTCCTCATTGCTATGGGGATCACCTTGAGGAAAATCATCGTTGATCGACGGCCGGAAGTTTACCAGTCGCAGCACGTTTGAGCTCTTGGCAGCAGGGAGTGTTCAGGAAGCCTTATCGAGGCACTCGATGCAGTATTCTTCGCCACTGGAAGTCACCCGGAACTCTTTTTCGGGATCGGATACTTCGGTGGCTGCACACTTCGAACACAGGTGAAAAGTGTCTCCGGTCGCAGAATCGACATCGGACTGAAATTTCTGTCGCCGCATCGCTGTCTCGCTGGAGTTTTTCATATCCGCAATGAAAGTCGGTAGGAACACGAGAAGAAAGGGAAGCAATCCCACAAGGGTGATCAGAATCGAGAACCCTAAAGAATAGGAATTAGAGATCGATGCGATAAGGATTGCCAGATTCGCCCAGCCCAGCCATTTGGCTTTAATCGGGATAACCATCATGAGATGGATCACTTGATTCGGGAAGAGGCTGCAGAATGCAAGAAAGTAGCAGGAGAAAGAGGCCATCCGCATCAGGCCGTTATTCTGAGCGTATTGAGGGAGTACCAGGCAAAGTCCGGCGACAAGAAAAAAGCTGGAGAGAACAAAAATGTTCACTTTGAAGCTGCCCCAGGCATTCTCGATACTGTCGCTGATAAAGAATAGAAACATCGCGGCAATGATCACGATAAGAAGGTTGTAGGACACGGGGAGAAACACCCAGGAAAACACCCGCCAGACCTCGCCGGAGAATATTTTGTTACTTTCAAAAGTCATCCATTCCACCAGGGGAGGGGAGAGCAGTGAAAGCCCAAAGGTGAGAACCTGGAAAATTGCGAGCCAACGAAGCAAGTTCGGGATCGCGAGATGCCCGAACTTACGTTCCATCGAATTGACTATCTCTTCACCGCGCTGGCTTCCCATGAGAGAAGGTGTCGGGGAATCGGATTTTTTCAATCCCCAACTTTCCGTGTCATCTAGAGAAAATGAATTTGTGTGAGCGGAGGATTCCGATACATAATCTCTTATCGATCTTATGAAACAAAGTCCGCTTGCTGCTATTCACGAACGTTTGGGAGCCCGCATGGTTCCTTTCGCCGGTTGGGAAATGCCAATTCAGTACAAGGGCTGTCTCTTATACACATCTCCGAGCCCACGAG
>CAJXQE010000314.1 GCA_913058215.1 uncultured Verrucomicrobiales bacterium | reverse complement strand
TGTATAAGAGACAGCTGCTGAACCCCGGCGATGCCGCCGGCTGCGATGGAAATCTCGCTGCTTGCGACAGCCTCTTCGGCAATCACAGGCTGAATGATGTCTTCGGTCCTGGATAGTTTCCACCCCAGCGAATTTGCAATTAGCTGAACAGACTCTGTCAGACCCACGTGACGGATTCGCTTTTGGGTGACGAGTTCAGCGAAAGCCTCATGAGTCTGCCCTGCGCCAATCTTCTTTTGAAACGGCAAACGACGGAAGGCGGCATTCTGATAACGCGATACCTTCACTGATTCGACACTCTGACAAACTGCAGTGAGAAAAGACGGCAGCGTGTCCATGAGAAAACCCGGGTTGATTCCCGTGCCCACAACCGCCACCTGGTTTTCTTTTGCAGCGCTATCGATTGCCTTTGCCAGCCCGGGACTTTCATCCCAGGGATAGAAAAGCTCCTCGCATGTGGAAACCACCGAAACGCCTCTACTGACCACGTCCAATATCTGCGGCGTGATCGCCTCCATCGTCGAAACTGTCGTGAGAATAGCACAGTCGGCTTTCGCGCAAATGTCATCGTCGAGCGATGCTTGAATCAGAACTCCGATGGGATCGCACCCGGCAACTTTCGCTACGTCCTCTCCTATCAGTTCAGGGTTCACATCCACCGCTCCGACAAGCTCGATGTTCTCGCGCTCGAGCAAGTATTTGACTGTCTTCTGCCCCAGCGGCCCCATCCCGATTTGAATTACTTTAATTGGATTCATAAATTTGATTTTTTCGTGATATCAGCCACTACCGCCAGGGGGCTTCTTTCATTTTTAGAGCGACTTCTGTCCCGGCGCGCAATCGACTCCCGGTTTGGCAAATTCTGAAATAAGTATATCGCTCATTGGATAGTCCCGATTTGGAGAGTCATGCGAAAAATGCGACCGTGGCAGTCCACAGGACAGCCGCCAATGCCGCTGCGTAACAAGCAGGTACTAATTGAGTTTTGACGTGATCGGTCAGATCACATCCGGTTGTCATAGAACTCAAAATCGTCGTATCAGAAATGGGCGAACACTGATCGCCAAACACACTGCCATTCAAAACAGTGGCGAAACACACCGACATAAACAGCTCGGGGTGGGCCAAATCATTCGCCTGAGCGACGGTCCAGGCCAGCGGCATCGCCAGCGGAAAAGCAATTGCGTAAGTCCCCCAGCTCGTGCCTGTAGAAAAAGCGATCACCATAGTAAGAATCTGGAGCGCAAAGGGCAATGCGATGTAGGAAATCCTATCGCCTAACAGATCCACCATATAGGTCCCGGCCCCGATCTCCCTGCTGATGCCTCCAATCGTCACTGCCAGAACCAGAATCACAGAGCCGAAGACGACGCCTTTGAGGCCGTCACCAATCCCCTCGATGACATCACCGAGGCGCATACCTTTGATCAGAGCCACAAGAACAGAAACCAGAAGTGCCAGGCCAAATGCCCAGTTCACCTTGGGCGACCCCATGTAGACGAAGGTCCCAATAGCAGTGCCTATCAGTAAAACGATGGGAACAATGAATTCGAGGACATGCGTCTTATAGCCTTCAGGGATGCGGCTTACCTGCAGTTCTTTCGCGTTCATAGGTCTCGCGCCGGGAGCGTCAAGTTCGCCCGTCGCCTTGGCTCGCTCGTGTGCTGCACGAATCCCCGGTCCAGCAAAGCGCGTTATTCCGAGGCTCAATAGAAGCGTTCCCAGAACAGCAAGTATCCCGTAGAAGCTGAACGGCACACTCCGAAAGAAGAACGAGATCCGATCAGCTTCGGTCGCCAGAAATGCAACACCCGGAACAAAGATGAAGGCTTGCACGTAGATCGGCCAGGCATTGAACGCCAGCACCGAAGCAATTGGCGAAGCGGTCGAGTCTACGATGTAGGCAAGCTCTTCGTGACTGACATTTTCCAGGTCCGACACCGGCTTCACAATCGTGCCCACTAAAACGACGCTGACGGTGCCCCCCTGAAAAAAGATCACCCCCATGAGCCATGACACGACCTTGGCTGACGTGGGCCCCTTAACGAAATGCTTCGTCATGAACTCCGCAAATGCCTGCGCCGCGCCAGTGCGGGACCATATGCCCATCAAGCCACCGAGCAACCAAAGGTAAAGTAGTATGATCGCTGCAGCGCTCGAACTCCCAAGGCTGGGCAGAAGCACTGCGTCGGTGATGTCAAAGCGCCCCAACATGAACGCCCCCACAACCACGCCGCTCAAGAGCGCCGTAAGAGCTTCCTTCGTAACGAGACAGAGCCCGATTGCGACAATAGCTGGAAGGAGCGACCAGAATCCGAAATGAAATTTTCCCTCCAAGAGAGAATACTCCTGCTCTTCAACTCCATTCTTTGTTCGGGTCTCGACCACCCACTGGCTATCAAGTTCCGGATCGCCGTCCAAAGTAGAAAGAGCCTCCTGCCTCAGCGAGGATTCAGCATAGGGAACGACGTTTTCGATGAGAGCCTCACTCCCCTTGAAGGTATAAGCCAGCTGCCCATCGTCATTCTTGTAAGTATCATAAACGGTCTTCTGCTCGACCCAGTGAACATCAACTTTGGCCCCCACGTAAAGACTTGCAGCCAGCCCTAAGACCAGTACCAAAATTGCCAGATACTTGGAGGGTTTGAGCACTGCTGCTGACTCAATGGTAACATCCGGCTGTTCTACGGTACCGGTAGCCGCCTCCTCGATGCCTGCCATTGGCACCAAGCGCTGCTCCTTTTTAGATTCTTCGGGTTGATTGGGATCACTCATGAAGGGATTCAATAGTATCTTTCAGAGCTTTTGAAGGTAACTCTCCACAAATTGTTCAACACTTGCCTGTGAAACCACCTCGCCGGTCACCGTGAGACTCAGATTCCGACCTTGGGAATTGCGACTGCTGTCCAGCAAGCCAGCGCAATAGGCACCCGGATCAAGAAAAACGACATTCGGGAAAAGCATCTGCAGCTCCGCTTTCACGATCGGAAAGCAAGTGCAGGCAAGCACCGCAAAGTCAGTATATTCAAGCGCCTCCCGAAGCTCTGCAGTGATCACCGAATCCCCTTCACTGTCCCATTCTTGAAAGCACGCGACCTGACGCTCTAATTCCGTGGCTGCAACCGTCGAGACCTGAATACCTGCGGACAGATGTTCCAGAATATCAGGATAGATTGGCTGGTTTGCCGTAAACGCCGTTCCAAGGATCAAAACGCGACTGTGTTTCAGCCGGACCGCCTCGATCTCAACCATCGCCTTGAAACAATCGACCATTGTTACAATCTGTTTCAGCCCAACATTCGGCAGGTCCGATTGATCCAACTGGCAGTATCGGATCGAAAGCGTATTGCAGCCAATGACAAGGGTGTCGGACTGTTCGGCTGCCGTCCTTAGCCAGCTCCCGGCTACCTCTGCAATCATGGTATCGCTCTTCACTCCAAGAGGATTGATGGCGTAATCCGCCAGAAAGACAACATCGCTCTCATCTCCCCAGTCCCACATCGACTTCAGAACAGAGAGCCCTCCGATACAGGAATCAGCAATGAAGATCGGCTTGGCTTCGGTCATTTTGCCGTCTTCTCCCGGGAACCCTTCCTCGCAGCGGCTTCCACGAAGGCACGAAAAATATTCGCCTGCTTCTTGTCCGTCTCAATAATCTTCTCCGGGTGCCACTGCACTCCGATGAGAAACCGGTCTTTATCCGTCGTTTCAGTAGCCTCAATAATTCCGTCCGGACTTCTCGCCACGACTCGCAAGCCTTTGCCCACTTCCCTTACCGCCTGATGATGAAGTGAATTCACTTCGAAAGTGGTCTCGCCAAAAATTTCACGAAGCCTGGAGTCCTCTTCAAGATCGACTGGATGCGTCGTGCCCTTGTGAACCACGCCAAATTCTGAAGGAATATCCTGAACGAGCGAACCACCATGGGCCACATTGATCCATTGGCTGCCCAGACAGATTCCCAGCAGAGGCTTGTCGGTCTTGTTGATCCATTCAGATATCAGTTCTTTTTCAAAAAGGTAACGATCTTCGTCGAGCAACTTCGTTGTCGGGTGCTGCTCTTCGCCCCACTCCGACGGAGGGATGTCCGCACCTCCCGGCATCAGCAATCCATCCACCAGGTCAAGATACTCTTTGATTCGCTCCGGGCTGCCATCACCATTCGGAAGAACGATCGGTATTCCTCCCGCTTCGCGAATCGCCAGCACGTAGGTGTCACTGGTGAGGCTTGCAATTCCTATGAGTGGCGCATCGAATTGAAGAGTTCGCTGCGTCCCCTCCCGGGAAAATTGCCCTACAAAAATCCCAAGTGCAAGGGCCAGAACTCCACCAAGGGAGACAAGTAAGTTTCGTCTATTCATAGTTCAATTCAGTTTCAAAATCACATTGGGCTGAGCGGCAACAAACATCAAACCACCCCGTATATCATCGCCTTAGAATACGGGAATTTGGAATTGTTGGCGCGCATATTCGTGAACGGAAGTTTCTTCACAGATCGATGCGTCACCTGAAATCCTATGGCTTCCAAACGAAAACTAATACTGTTTATTTCTTTTCTTACAGTAAAGTATCTATTTAGGGTTAGATTCTCCGTAAAAATGGACATTCGTTATTTTGAGAGTCTCATCTGCGTTGCCGAACAAGGCTCGATTGCAAGGGCCGCCAAAGCGCAGCACCTTACAGCGGCGGCCGTAGGCCAGCGAATTTCGATTCTCGAAGAGCATTTCAAAGTCGCCCTGCTTGACCGAAGCTCACGGTCTGCACGTCCCACTGAGGCATGCACAAAGCTGATACCCTACGCACGTAAGATCGTCAGTGGCTTTCACGAAATGGGCGCAATTCTGGAGCCTACAGGTCTGTCCGGCAGTTTTACGCTGGGCGCGATTCCCACAGCGCTAACAGGTATCCTTCCAAACGCAGTGAGACGCCTGGCGGAAATGGCGCCCAATTTAGTTTTGGAAATCAAACCCGGAACCTCGGAATCAGTATTCAACGACCTTAGCGAACGCAAACTCGATGCAGCGCTAATTGCACTTCCCCCGTTCGAACTTCCCGGTCGTATCTCCGCCGAAATTGTCCGCAAGGAGCCCCTCGTTCTACTGTCACGAAAAGGCACCGGAAAAACGAGACGGAACAAACTCGAGAATAATCCCTACATCTGCTTCGACTCAAAGTCCTGGGCCGGAGGAGGTGCCGTCCTTTACTTGAAAGACGAGAATATTAAAATTGAGCCCTTCTACGAACTCGATGCTTTGGAACCAATTGAAAAATTGGTGCAGGAAGGCCTGGGAGTATCCCTGGTTCCTCACTGGTCAGGCCTGAGTCTGGAAGCGGACGATATCGAGCATGACATCATCCGCAACGATCGGTACAGTCGAAAAATCGCACTCTTAACGCCTAAGGATACCACTCGCCCCCAAGCCATCAAAGTGCTGCGTGAATGCCTGCATTCCTGACTAATGAAAGCAGCCGAAGAAGAACCGGCTTCAATTATCGTTTCGTTTTGGCAGGTCCTTGATAACTCTTCCATCCCGTGCCGGCCTCAAAGACAAAGGTCGCCACTTGAGAGCGGTAACGAACATTCACCGTATTGACCTGCCCTTTGATCACCTCCTGGAGAATCGTGTTCTTGATGGAAAACGATGCGCCGATTGGTTTCGGAATTTTCGCTTCCTGGTAGACCCAAAGGTATCCTCCCTCGAGCTCCTGACCGACCAGAGCCAGGGGGAGGCTCTCCTTATCCGAAAGCATTATCCCGAATCGTTCGGCAACATACTTCGCAAAGGCGGCCCTGCCCTCGGATGAGAGGGCTAAATCAGCTTTCACATCGGTGACTTTATTCAGGGTATGCTCGGCATCATGAAGGCTGAACCTGTGAGCAATTTCCAAATTTCCCGTCCGCTCGTTGTAAAAGATATCTGTCAGCGCGGTCTTTTGTTCATGAGCCAGCGAAAGCGACGTCGCAAGCAAGCCTATGAAAAGAAAAGTTACCGGGCGAAATGCTAACAAAACACTATTCACCTTTCTCTCCCCCATCCTCTTTTGCCTTATCGTCTTTGTCTTCGTCGATCTTGGTCTTGCTGTCCTTCATGATATCCCGATTCGAGAATCCAGTCCGCTTCGACTTGTAGGACTCGATACGCGAGGGAATGATCTGCCTTGGATAAGCATTATTGTCGACATCGGAGTCCGCAGTTTCCCAGTCCGGATCGACCACCGCACTAGCCAATTCATCACCTTTCTCAAGGATGATTAACTTTCGAACCGTCTTCGGATTTCTTCGCCAGATCTCTGCCGGAATGTGAAGTATCTCCTTCCGCCCATCAGCAAACTGCAATCCGAGAATGATCGGCATGACGAGCCCTCCGACATTGGAAAACTCCAGAACATAGTAATTCTTGTCTTCTTTCACCGCCCGGTTCAAGGCATCACGTTCCCAGTCTTCCAGCTTTTTGAGGAATTTCTTATATTCGTTCCGTTCCTTATTAGTAACTGTGAAGATGTCATTCTTATCGTAGAAATCCGTGAGGTCAGGGTGACGCTCAACCCAGGGTTTTACGCCAGCTTCTTCATTCAACCTGACTCCGACTTTGATCGGCTTATCGGTTTCCTCCTCACGACTTCGTGTGTAGTCAATGTCAGGGTCCTCAGTGTCCAGGCGCAGTTTGTAAATGTGGTCGAGAGAAATATCGACATGATCGGTGGTGTAAAACCAACCGCGCCAGAACCAATCCAAATCGGTTCCGGATGCTTCCTCCATGGTGCGGAAGAAATCAGCAGGCGTGGGACGCTTGAATTTCCACCGTTGAGAAAACGTTTTCAAAGCATGATCAAAGCGTTCCCTTCCCAGAATGGTGTCGCGCAGAATGTGAAGTGCAGCCGAAGGTTTTCCGTAGGCATTGTTACCAAACTGCAGAATCGAGTCCGACTGAGTCATAATCGGAACCTGATTTTCGCTAATCATGTAGGGAATCAAATCCCGCGCCAGAGACCGGGTCCAGGGCATGTCGGGATCCCATTCGTAACAGGCTACCGCATCGAGAAAGCTGTTGATGCCTTCGTCCATCCAGGTCCATTGGCGTTCATCCGAATTTACGACCATGGGGAAATAGTTGTGACCCACCTCATGAATAACTACACCCACGAGAAACACCTTTTCAGACATGGTATAGGTCCGGTCTCCATCGTCCTGCAATTTGGTTCTCGGCCCGTTGAAGGTGATCATCGGATACTCCATCCCGCCAACGGGTCCGTTCACTGACTGGATTACCGGATAGGGAAAATCGAAGGAGAAGCGACCATACACATCCAGGGTATGAATAATCGCCGGTGTAGAATACTTCCGCCAAAGCTCTCCGCCTTCTTTGGGCCAGAATGACATTGCCATCACGTTTTCAATCTCTGCTCCGGCTTGTTGGTATCCCTGGGCATCCCACATGAATTTGCGTGACGAAGCCCAAGCAAAATCGCGAACATTTTCCGCGGTATATCTCCAGGTCTTCGTTCCTTCTGCTTGTGAGCTTTCGTTCTTAAGAGCTTCCTCCGGGGTGATTACAAAGACAGGGCGCTCCGCTTTCTCTGCCTCGACCAGACGCTTACGTTGTGTTTCCGTCAGGACCTCATCCGGATTCTGAAGAACACCTGTCGATGAGATGATGTGATCATCCGGAACAGTGATTGAGACATCGTAGTCTCCAAATTCCAAAGTGAACTCGCCCCGTCCCAGGAACTCCTTATTGTGCCAGCCTTCATAATCCGAATAGACAGCCATGCGAGGAAACCATTGAGCCAACAGGAAAATGTCATTGCCGCCCTTCCGCTCGTCATCGGGAAAATGCTCATATCCGGACCGGGCCCCAATCGCGTTTTCCTCAACAATGTTGTAAGCCCACTTGATGGAGAAAGTAAGGGACGCCCCGGGCGCAAGAGGCTTCTCTGTATCGAGCCGCATGAGTGTCCCTACGATGGTATGATTCAGCGGCTCACCATTTTCCAGAGTCACTTCTTCAATTTCCAATCCATAGTCACGATCATCAAAGCCCTGCTGTCGGCGCAGTTCGCCCATACTCATCCGGCCAGGGTCTCTGCCCTTCGGAGCTTCGGTGGAAGAACCTCGACCTCCCGTCCCGCCAAAATCGGTGGTCCGTCTTTTGATCGAATCTTCGCGGAAAATATTCTGGTCCAGGTGGACCCATAGGAAATCCAGCGAATCCGGGGAGTTATTCTGGTAGGTGATGCTCGCTGAAGCCGACAGACGCCGGGCCTCTTCATCGAGCTGCACCTTGATGACATAGTCAGCCTGCTGTTGCCAGTATTCGTGCCCCGGTTGGCCAGCCGCATTGCGATATGAATTCGCCGTCGGCAGGACTTCATCCAGTTGGCGGAACTTGTCGCTGAAGGTTCCTTTAGTCTGCTGGATCCCCTGAGGGAAGGCAGGGACTGTCAATGCGAGGACAAAACAAATTAGGGAAAAAATCCGAGTCATGGTAATCCACGTGAATAGCGAATTGATATCTTGTCCAACCTATTTACCCAATGTCGGGGATCGAAATTTTGCAATTGAATCGCTTTTGAGTTTTTTAAACAAAACGAAGCTCATCCAAAAAAACCCGCTCGTAGATCTCTTTTGCTGCTGCGGATCAGTCCGAAATATGGTGACTTTGACAACGTTCCTCTCTTCGGCTCATCGAAATTTGAGGGAGCACAATGAAATGCGATGGAGCAAGCTGACATCCCGCATTTCAAGAGAACTGATCGATGAGAACTTGCGAACTAGGACCCGATCAGTGACGCCTCATCTAAGGTGTTTTATTTTTCTCTTTCAAAAAATGAAACAGCCCCTTGCGTTTCGGCTTCCCGGCTTCACTCGGAGATTTCCTGACATTCCCTTCCGTGATCGGCCTTGCGCGAACTCCCGACAGCCTTGTCGAAGTCGATGAGGCAGGAGCAGGAGCTAGCGGTTGGGATGATTCCACAGAAGTGCCGTTCAAGGAGCGATAATCAACTTTGAAAACCTGATCCAAATCTGCACCGAGTGCACTCTCAAGCCGAAGTAATGACTGATTGAAGAGGCGGTCAGCCGCGAGCGAATGCTCGAAAAACT
Source organism: uncultured Verrucomicrobiales bacterium (assembly GCA_913058215.1). Lineage (GTDB taxonomy): Bacteria > Verrucomicrobiota > Verrucomicrobiia > Verrucomicrobiales > DEV007 > Arctic95D-9. Next base: position 96 of record CAJXQE010000314.1, on the reverse strand, counting down.
TGTTCCGTTCAATTTCAGTTTCGTAGCGAAGATCTTCTTTCGCGGCGAGGTCTGTCTCTTATACACATCTCCGAGCCCACGAGACCGAGGCTGATC
>CAJXQE010000313.1 GCA_913058215.1 uncultured Verrucomicrobiales bacterium | reverse complement strand
GGTCTCGTGGGCTCGGAGATGTGTATAAGAGACAGCAGCAAAACTGGACCAGCCATATCCCATCGGACGTCGCCAAATTTCGCGTGGCGGATTGTTCTTCCAGTCGTCGGAGAAATGGGCCCGGGACCAGACTCCTATTCCTTCAGGGCCAAGAAACGCGGGTGAATCCTGGATGGCAGCGGTGAGTTCTTCCTCCTTAAAGTCCTCGTTGATGATCGTCGGTTTTCCCATCGCGTGAGCGAGCCCGACCTTGGTATCGGTCCATTTCCAAACAAGTTTTGGCATGGAGGTTCCCGAAAGTGATCCGTCATATTTCAAGAGGAAGCTACCAGCCACGCCCAGAAGCAGGAGAAGTCCGAGGACGATCCCGACCCTTTTACCTCTGGTACGAAATGGTGACCTGCCGAGGCAGAGATACCAGAGAGCCATGAGAATTATCCAGAGAAATGGAACCGCCAGGACCATCCAGTAATACATCGTGATCCCCGTGGAGAGTGCCCAGGCTATGGCGAGAGGTCCGCTGAAAAAGCAGATCAGGAAAATAACGATACGTAGTATATTTCGCATTAAGGGGAATAGAGGACCTCTGAGTTGGAGGGGGCTGGAGGCGCAACAGGAGGCGTGATTAAAAGAAGAAAAGGCCATGCTTTCAAGGGCATTCTGATCAGATTCGGGGTGGTTTTGGGGAGGGGAGGGCTGAGGCTGGAATTGAAATAAGAGACATTCATCAGATTTATCTCTTGTGAGACCTTGATTTCCCCGTGATATTTTTCTCAATGACGACGGCATTGGGAGCAAAACGAACAGCAGGTAGCGGATTTAGCGTGCTCCTTTCTCTGGCCTGCGTCGTGATCGTTGTTGCGGGTCTCCGGGCGGCTTCGGAATTTTTTATCCCCGTTTGCCTCGGATTGTTCCTCGCCGTTCTTTCCATGCCGGTCCTGAATTGGCTTTATGCACGTCGCGTCCCGAGAGGATTGGCAATCGTTTTGACGATCGCAGTCGACCTCCTGATCCTTGGCGGAATTGTAACCATTGCTTCCGGGGTGATCCCCGAGTTTCAAGACAAGCGGGTGGTATACGCGGAGAATCTAAAGAATCTCACTTCGAATTTCTCTGAAACCATGGACGATCAATTGCGTCGTTTCAGCGGGTTTTGGTCGAAAGAACCCGAAACCGGTGTTGACGGTACGGGTGAAGTTTCATCGGTGTCAGAGGATCAGAAGATCCCCACCTTTAAGGAGTTGTTCAATCGCTATTGGGATACGAATCGGATTGTGGCTGCCCTTGGGGGAATTGATGTCGTCGCGAGATTCACTTCTCTGGCCACCAAGGCGTTTTTTGCCCTGGTGATCATGATTTTTATTCTGGCAGAGTCGGGAAGGTATGGGTCGAAGGTGAAAAGTATTATTCGTTCAGGAGGGCCCAATCTTCGGCGATTCCAGAATTCATCTGCGGACATCCAGAAGTATCTCGCAATCAAGACGGCTGCGAGTACTGCGACCGGGCTGTTGGCGGGGTTCGCGTGTTGGGTGCTGGATGTGGATTTTCCTGTTCTGTGGGGCTTGGTGGCTTTTCTTTTTAATTACGTGCCTGCCATCGGTTCGATTGTTGCTGGGATTCCTCCTGTTATTCTCGCTCTGATGGAGAGCGGGTTCTGGCCCGCATTTGCCATTCTGATGTGCTATCTGCTGATTAATATTACGATTGGGAATTTCATTGAGCCGATGTTGCTTGGAAACCGCTTTGGTATTTCCACAGTAGTGGTGATCCTCTCCGTAATGGTCTGGGGCTTCATCTGGGGCCCGGTTGGTATGTTTCTCGCTGTGCCGCTGACGATGGTGATCAAGGTTATGCTCGACAACAGCTCCGATCTTCGCTGGATTTCCGTGATGATGGGGAAAGGCGACTCTGAGAAGAGACAGCGTCGGGTCCGGGAGCTGGAACCAAGCGTCGGCGAGATTTCCGGGGGATAGGCCCGGAAGCCGAGTTTGAATACATTCATCTTCAGAAAGTCGATATTTGACTCGATCTTTCGCAATCTGCTGATTATTAATGATCGCTATCATACCTTATGAAATCGATCATCCTTATCCCTCTAGTTGCCGTGATTCTGATCGCCGGCTCGTTTTCAGCTCTTGCCGAAAGGCCGACCTGCAACCGTTTCGATGCGTTTTGGGATAATAATTCTGCCGCATTCGCCGTGAACGGGACCGATGCGACGATGAATGGCATCATTGATGGGACTACGCCGGGAGTAGTTGCCGCATTACTACGAGATCATCCTGCGGTGGATACCATTATCCTGGATTATGTTCCGGGATCCGATAATGATTCTGCAAATGTAAACGCAGCGCAAATGATCCGGGCTGCAGGACTGAACACTCATATTAAAAACAATGGAGTTGTTTCGTCGGGTGGGGTCGATTTCTTTCTCGCGGGAGTAAATCGGACCATTGATGCAGGTGTTTGCGAAGTCGGGGTGCATTCCTGGGCGGGCGGCGGCATTGCAAACCCTGCCGCGCTTCCCCGTTCCTCGGTCGAACATCTACTCTACCTTCGCTACTATCGCAGAATGGGAATCGACGAAGAGTTTTACTTTTTCACCCTGAACGCAGCGTCGGCCAACAATATTTACAACATGGACGACACTGATATCGCCAGTTTCGGAATGACGGGAGCTGCGGTGGTGTTTGCTCCTGAAAGACCGGATATCAGGATCGGCAAGTCAGGAAACAGCAGCAGGCAAGCTGGCAACAATCAATATTCAAACTCCGGCAAAAGGCAGACTTTGAAAGTGCAGTTGAAGAAAACTCGTCCGGCAAAATTCAATCTTACGATCGAGAACGATTCGAATGCTTATGATTACATGAAATTCAAATCGAGCCGAGCCGGGCGAAGTTTGCGAATGACGGTGTTTCGGACGTCTGGTCGCCGAAAAAATATTACCGGTTCTGTGGCGAAAAGCGGATTCTTGATTCCTTCGGTCAATCCGGGAGAGCTCGCTAAGTTTCAGGTTTTGATCAAGAATGCGTCGAGTCAGAAAAAGGGAAGACAGAATTTTAAATTCACGGGGTCTTCATCCCTGACGGGCTCTAAGAAAGACGTTGCTGTCGCAAAAGTCAGCTCCCGCTGATTGAGGATTTCTCCCATAAAGTTTTTCGCGTGACATTGCCATCGCAGGTGTTTCGTCTAAAACCCTATGATGATGTTGTTGGCTCCCTCCGAACTCCTGTTGAGGTCTCAAAATTGAGAAATTTCGCATTTCCGAAACTTTTCGCGTGACATTTCCTTGGCAAGGGCTTTGGTCTGAAACCTTATGATCATTGCTCCCTCCGAACTCTCGGAGCCCTTTTACGAAGGATCGGTTCAGCGACTTTTCGCTGTTCCCGGGGATGATCGGGTCATGGTGACTCAGACTACGGCGCGAGGTTCAGTTTTCGATGTAGGCGCTCTTTTTGAGATTCCCGGTCACGATGTGAACCGCGCGGTTTTTCGTCATGTGCTCTACTCGCGGATGGGGGATCCGGCTTTGTGGCACTCGGTTCGGGAATCGATCCAAAATGCTTCGGAATTGTCAGATGATTTCCGGGCAGAGCTACTGAACGGGACTTTGGAAAAATGCTGTGAGTCCGGTGCGGTGACTCATCATGAAGGAATGCTCGACGCAGTGACCGGCGAAGTCAGCGAGCAAGGTGTGCCGGAAAACGCGAGTTCCTGCAATGTGGTCCGTAAGTATCAGATTCTGAAACCGGAGCGCTGCGAATTTCTTGGAGCGCACCTTTTCGACTACGAAAAATTCCCCAGAGAAGACGGCTTCGTGGTGCCTCTGGAATACATTGTCCGCTTCGGTATCACCAGTGCCAGTTCGGTATTTAAGAAATATCGCTCCATGGATGAGGGCTCGCGCAAAGCCTTCGAGCAGGAACTCGGGGTTTCGAAGCCTCTTGAAGCCTGGCAGTATCTTGAAAAGCCGATCAGCGATTTTACGAGCAAGTTTGAGCCGGAGGATCGAATGGTCAGCAAGCAGGAAGCCATTGCCATGTGCGGTCTGAACGGTGATCAATTCGTCGACAGCGCAAAACTGGCAGTTCTCGGTGCCTGGGCGGTTCGCGTTTTATTGGAGGAGATCGGATTGCTGCTTTGGGACATTAAGTGGGAATTTGCCAAAGATGGGGACGAAATCGTTTTTGTGGACACGATTGATACGGATTCATTCCGGGCGACTGCGTTTCTGGAACACGGAGGGCGGAAATTTGTGAACCATTATAACAAGCAGGCGATGCGTGATTATTTTACTCTGATGCACAGTGACTGGATCGACGCAATCAAAGTGGCGAAGGCTCAAGGTCAGGAGCAAGGCGTTGATTTTACGGGGCTTTTGAAAGCTGGTCAGGACCGGGGAGACTATCCGGCAACGCCTGCGGTTGATCCTGAGTTTATTGCCATCCAGCAACAGAAGATGGACTGGATCCGCGACTTTATGTTGGGCAACTCAGAGGGACCGGAAGTGAAGGTCGGTTTGAGTGAGGCAGGGCTGAAAGAAATTCGATTTTATGAAACAGCAGGCAAACTGGATGCCTTTTTTGAAATAAATGGCGTGTCTTGATCTTGCTTTGTTGACTCAATCAAAATACAAACTAGGGAAGGGAACCCTTTAAACATGTCCACTCGTGCAGTTTACGAAATAAGCGATCGCTACATTGAGCCCGGTAAAGCCGACGGTCTTCTTTATGAACCGGTCGAAGGCGGTCTGACGTATCGAAAGACCCGCCGATATGAACTGGAATATTCCGGCGATGAGACGGCCATGTCTGAGTTTGTGAAATCCACACTCTTCGACGAGGTCAGTCAGGAGTTTCACGAAGGGGAAGAGGCTGCTCTCGAAGGCGCTGCTTTTATTCTCGATTACGGAATGAAACCCGGTGCGCTCGATCTGGAGAAAGAGGCCATCGTGAATTTTTACGAGGGAATGAGCGAGCCCGGTTTTGAGCTGGAGGAATTGAAAATCCGGCAACGAATTTATGTATTTGGCGGCGGAGCGGATCAATCAGACCGTTTCGTTCGTGACATCTGTAATGCTGCCATCCACAACTGGAGTGTGATCCATGTCTGAGTCTTTACTGGAACAAATCGCGGAAGCCCCGGCCGATCATTATCGCCGGCTGAAAATTTCCGATCTCGACGGGGATACCCTGTTGGAGCTGAGTCAGTTTATGAAACTTTCGCTTTCGCGGGAGGACATGCTGGCAGTTCAAGAGATCTATAGGGAGTGGAATCGTGAACCTACGGATGTTGAGCTGGAGGTCATCGCACAGACCTGGAGTGAGCATTGCAAACACCGAATTTTCGGAGCAACGATTGAGCACTCCGTCGACGGAAACAGCGAAACCGTTGAATCCCTTTTTACGACCTACATTCGAGATGTTTCGGAACGCATTTTCGCGACAAAGCCGGGCTTCGTGCTTTCGGCTTTTCATGACAATGCCGGATTCATTCGCCTGGATGAACATCTCGCGATCTGTTTGAAAGCGGAAACGCACAATCATCCCAGTGCGATCGAGCCCTATGCGGGGGCCAACACCGGAATCGGTGGCGTGATTCGTGATATTCTCGGTGCCGGTAAAGGCGCCAAGCCGATCGCTTCTCTCGACGTTTTCTGTTTCGGTGCGCCGGATACAACTACCGATAATATCAAAGCTGACGACGTGATTCATCCCCTCGGAGTTCTACGGGGTGTGGTTCGCGGAGTGCGTGACTATGGCAACCGGATGGGAATTCCCACGGTGAGTGGTGCGATTCAGTTCGACGATTCCTACATTTATAATCCGCTGGTTTTCTGTGGAACAGCCGGTGTGATTTCGATTAAGGATATCGACAAGCAGATGTCGGCCGGTCTCAAGGTGATCGCTGTTGGTGGTCGGACGGGACGCGATGGTTTGCATGGAGCGACTTTTTCCTCAGCCGCTCTGGATACCGATTCTCACGAAGAAGATCAGCAGGCTGTTCAAATCGGAAATCCGATTGAGGAGAAAAAGGCGGCTGACTTTGTGTTGGGGGCTCGTGATGCCGGTCTGATTGAGTTTGTGACAGATTGCGGTGCCGGTGGATTTTCCAGTGCCTGCGGCGAAATGCTCGAAGAGTGCGGCGGTGTGATCGATCTCGACAGCGCTCCTTTGAAAGAGCCGGGTCTCGTCAGTTGGGAAATATTTATCAGTGAAAGTCAGGAACGCATGGTTCTGGCGGTAAAAGAGGAATCGCTTCCGGAATTGCAGCGCCTTGCCGATCTTTACGAAACCGAGATGACTGTTCTTGGTGAATCAGACGGATCCGGAATTCTCAAGGTGACTCACCATGGTGAAACGGTTTGTGAGTTGGATTGTTCGAAGCTCCACGAAGCACCAACGCGCCATCTTACTGCGCATTGGAACAAGAAAACTTCGCCGGTGGATTCTCCGAAGCTGGATGATCCCGGAAAAACGCTCCAGAATTTGCTGGGCGATTTCGCAGTGGTTTCCCGCGAGCCGATCATTCGTGAATACGATCATGAGGTTCAAGGGAATACGGTATTAAAACCACTCGCCGGTGCTTCCGGTGATGCGCCGCAGGATGCCGCAGTCATGCGAATCGATGGCAGCGATAAGTTGATGGCGATGGGGCTCTCAATTTTGCCGGAGTGGGGAAAAACGGATCCTTACGCGATGGGCGCAGCCTGTGTGGATGAGTGCATTCGACACCTGATTCTTGCTGGGTCCAATCCTGACAAAATCGCCATCCTCGATAATTTCTGTGTTGGCAATCCAGAGGATGACGAAGAGCTCGGCGCCCTTGTCGAAACGGTGAAAGGTATCGCCGCCGCCGCCGAAGCTTATGGTGCTCCCTTTGTTTCAGGGAAAGATTCCTTCTACAATTATTTCGAGACGAATGAAGGCCCTGTTTCCATTCCCACGACGATTCTGATCAGTGGGATGGGAGTAGTGGAATCAATCGATCATGTGCGTGGCAGCTCGATTCGCCGAGATGACAGTATCCTTGTGATGGTTGGAACGACGACTCCTGAACTGGGTGGTTCTGTTTTCGCCCGACAGTCAGGTCTCGACTCTGCTGAGGTTCCCTCCACAGATTTTGACGCAGCGATGGAGTCGTATCGACGTTTTCACAAGGCGACTGAAAGCGGTCTGGTTTTGTCCGGTCATGATGTCAGTGAAGGCGGTCTCGCCGTGACTCTGGCGGAAATGGGATTTTCCGGAAAAGCAGGTGTCGAAATTGATCTGGCTGCCCTGCCGGTTTCCGGAGAAATTGACAAGGCTTCGATTTTGTTTGGTGAATCTCCTTCACGACTGGTGTTGGAAATTGCGCCGGAGAATTTGGAAAAAGTGGCTGATATCTTCGAGGGAGTTCCCTTTGGAGCGATCGGTCGGACAACGACGGAAAAGGATGTCCTGCGAGTTGAGTGGGGCAAAGAAATGTTGATGGTGGAATCTCTCTCTGATCTGAAAGCGATATGGAAGAACGGCCTTGCGCAATACTACTGAAATTTCCCGGCACCAATTGCGACGCTGAAACAGCGCGCGCATTGGAAACGGTGGGCTTCGAGGCACGCATTGTGCCAGTGTCTGATCTAACGATCAACACGCTGGAAGATGCTGCCCTGGTCGTCCTGTCCGGCGGTTTCAGCTATGGAGATTACGTCAAATCAGGTCGTCTCGCCAAGTTGGTGACTCAGCAGAAAATCGCGGATGCTCTTCGCGAGTTCCGTGACAACGGAGGCTTCCTTCTTGGGATTTGTAATGGATTTCAAATCCTGACGGAACTCGACCTTCTTCCGGAAGCCAGTCTCGTGGAGAATACCAGTGGCCGCTATCAGTGTCAGTGGGTGACTCTGGAGAATAAAGCACCGGAGAGTCCTTTTCTTTCCCAGTTGCCTGAGACATTCGAATTTCCCATTGCCCATGCGGAAGGGCGGCTCGTTACGAAGACCGAGGAGGACGCAAAGGCTCTCGTCGAAAATGGATTTGCAGCGCTCACCTATGCTGATCCGGTGAACGGCAGCTTTCAGCAGATTGCTGCTCTTCAGGATGAGACCGGACACGTTTTCGGCCTGATGCCGCATCCGGAGCGATTTCTTTATAAAACCGATCACTATGATCCCGACTGGGAAAGTGATGATAAATGGGGGAGCGGATATTATCTCTTTCGTTCGCTCTATGATTCGATAAGCTGATTTCCAGAACATGAGCAGTGAATTCACCTACAAATCCGCCGGAGTTGACATCAAAGAAGCCGCTGCTCTCGTGGGCGACATCGGCGAGTTGCGTCAAAGCACCGAGGGAAAGCGTTCCTTGATGCAGGCCTTCGGGCTTTTCGCCGCGAGTTACGATCTCAGCGATTACGATCAGCCGGTCATCGTGACGGGTTGCGATGGCGTCGGGACCAAACTGGAACTCCTCCTGGAGCATGATCAACTTGAGATCGCCGGGAAAGATCTCGTGGCAATGAATGTAAACGACATTCTCACCACAGGCGGGGATCCGCTCATGTTCCTTGATTACATCGGAATCGGAGCGATCGACAAATCAAAGATCAAACGACTCATCGCCGGTATGGCAGAGCACCTCGCCAGTTGCGATTGTATTCTGGCCGGTGGAGAAACGGCGGAAATGCCGGGGATTGTTCCTGATGGTGTCATCGAGCTGAGTGGGTTTTGTGTCGGCGCTGCCGAGAAACCAGAGCTGATTGATCCTGCAAATGTTGCGGTGGGAGATGCCCTTGTTGCCTATCCTTCCGATGGGTTTCACGCCAATGGCTGGAGCTTGATCCGAAAAATCCTCGCAGCCAATCCCGGTTTGATCGAAGACTCTGAATGGGTCCAGTTTTTGGCACCAACCAGATTGTATCATGATGTCGTTGCCGGACTTCGTGAACGCAAATTGAATGTGAAGGCGATGGCTCACATTACCGGTGGAGGACTTCCTGAAAATCTCGAACGGCTCCTCGGTGGAAATGGCGCGAATCTTACCATCCCGCGCTGGGAGCTCGGTGCCGTTGGCAAGGTGCTGAGTTTTGTTGACGATGCTGAAGCAATCAACACCTTCAACATGGGTTGGGGATGGGTTGCTATTGTCCCGGCCGATCAGGCTGAGGATGCGATTTCCTTTCACGAAGGGGCAATTATTTTAGGCCATGTGAACGACAGCGACGAAGTGCAAGTTCTGTCTCTTATACACATCTCCGAGCCCACGAGACCGAGGCTGATCTCG